>CAZGBZ010000232.1:0-2580 GCA_964524135.1 uncultured bacterium | reverse complement strand
ATTATTTATTGTGAGCCACCGAGAGGAGTTGAACCCCCGACCCAATCATTACGAAACATATATTCTTTCCTTCCATATATCATAATTTACGAAGGGAAACAGGTAACTTCCTAAATATTTCGTCATAGTCTTCGTCATAGTAATATGTGGGTTATTACAGATATTCATCGTAATTTTGTAATGTAGGAATGAATGTATTTGGTTCATTAGAGTGGATACTTTTTAAGGTATTCTCTTTGGCTCTGTTTAATTGTTTATTGTTTATTTAACTGAAATCTAATTTATGAAATATACGAACGCTCATCAAAACAAATGGAGTAGGTTCAAGAAAGATGTAATTAAAAAGAAGAAGAAATTACACCTTTTTACGAAATGGACTTTTCAATTGGATAAGAACACATTAGGTGGGAACATCAGAGTTAGTTATTCCATCCCTTACCAAATTGAAGTAGAGGGTGAAATAATTGAAAGGAATAAGCAACAGAAGTTATATCTGAAAAATAGAACATTTAATGATTTGGTTTTACTTACAACTGATAAAGAAATTCTTTCGGTTGATGATAGGGTGAATCAACTTCGTGAAGAAGCAACTAAACTACTTCGTTCTGATGATGAAGGTTCAATTGAGTTCTGGATTGATAGATACATAACAAGAGATAAGAATGAACTGAAAGATATATCCCCCACTACTATTGCAAGTGATACTTATACCTTAAATGATTTAATAAATTGGATAAAAAAACACAAACCTAAAAGAACTTCAATATACCATTTAGATAAAAAACTATTAGAGGTATATTTCAATTATAGAGTGAAGATAGGTGGAGTTTTTGATGAGAGATATGGAAAGAGAAAGAAATGGAGTGGTGGTGGTGTAAGAACTTCTTATGGTAGAATAAGAGCATTCTATAATTGGATGTCCAATAAATCTGATTTGGGATTAGAACACGGAAAACTGAATAGGATGGAATTACCAAAGAAAGAAATTCATACTGAAAGTTTTTCACCAGCAGAGATTAAAAGAGTTTGGGAGTTTATGAAGAAGCAAAAGAAATCTCGTGAATGGGGATGGTTTATTCCAATTCTAAGAGTTCTATTACTTACTGGATGTAGATGTTCAGAGGTTTCTAAAATGATGATTGATGATATTGATATTGATAACCGAGAATGGTATTTCAAAGGTAAGGGTAATAAGAAAAGAAAAACCATACTTCAAGATAATGAGTTATGGAAAGAAATACAAAAACAGATTTATGATGAAGATGGTAAACCTTATGATAAGAAGTATGTTTTCCATTTAGAGTTTTGGCGTCAAGGTTTTAAGGGAATAGGTGGATATAAAAAACATTCCAAAGGGCATCACGGAACTTATGAATGTGGATTTAAGATAGTAGATTACAACACCAATTTTTCACCGAGTGGTATCTATCAGAAGTTTAAGAAAATGGTGAATCATTTAGAACTGAATAAGAAACTCTCACCACATTCTTGCAGAAGATTTTTCATAACTGAAATGTTGAAAAATACGAATGGTAATATCCCATTAGTTGCTCAACTCGTTGGACATTCAACTTGGGATGTAGTTCGGATGTATAGTAAGAGTGTAATAACAGAGGATACCAAAACCAATCTCAACCTAAAACAAATTGTATCTAAAATTAAATAACAAATAACAGGTAATTTATATATATGGGAAATCCAATATCATCAAAGAATAAGAAACTCCTTATGGATTTTATAGATTATATAGAGCAAGAAGGAAATCAGAGTGGTTATCTTTTAGTGAACAAAGGCAACTACAAAAACAATTCTATGTATTTTAATGAAACTCCAAAACGGGGAGAAAAAACTCATATCAATTTGAGATTTACACAAGAACGAATATCTGAACAAGATTTGGAAGTTCAAGTAGAACAATTTCTCCGTTCCGTAGAAGATAGTATTTAATTATCTTGCCGATGTAGCTCACTTGGTAGAGCAATTCACTCGTAATGAATAGGTAGTCAGTTCGACTCTGACCATCGGCTCAACTAATTTCCTCTTGCCATATATGATATATATACTTGATATTAAAGTTTATGCAAACAGATATATTATCTCTAAAACCCCACCCCCTCAATAACAAAATATATTCCACCAACGGAAATACAGAAGATTTGGAGGCATCTATCCAAGAGAATGGATTACTTGACCCAATCATCATTTCAAAAGACAACACTATCATCAGTGGTCATAGAAGATGGAATGCTTGTAAAAACATTGGATTAGAAAATGTAGATGTTAGAGTTGAAGACTTTCAAGATGAGTCAATTGCATTAGTTGAATTAAATAGATATAGACAGAAAACGGCAACAGAATTATTAAATGAAGTATTTTTATTAGAAAAAGAATACTCCAAGAAGGTTAAAAGAGGAAGACCTAAAAATGGTGACCAATTGGTCACCATTAAAGGAAAAACAAGAGGACGGATAGCAAAACTAACGGGAGTATCAGAAGGAAGTATTTCTCGATTAAAATATATTCACAGAGTATGGCCTGATATCATATCACTGATTGATGATGGAAAGGTTACCATCAATC
>CAZGBZ010000231.1:0-2614 GCA_964524135.1 uncultured bacterium | reverse complement strand
AAGAATCAAATGAACGAACACATTCGTCATTTAATCTCCGATCAGTTTCGCCATTGTGCGTCATTCAAAGTATAGTGCAATCGTAGAAAATTGATAAATTGATAAAAGAGAAATTAGCAATTCTGACTTAAATTTCAGGAAAGAAATAATGGCATATTTTGTCGATTAATTAATATTTGGATAAAAATAAAATATGGTTTTAGAATGCAAATAGTTGAAAATATCACGATGGAAGAAATTTGTGGTAAAACTTTTCAGGTTCGGCTGATTGAAAAAGCAGATAACGACAAGGCAGCTTTTACACATTTTTTACATAACCAAAAATATTACAGTTCTGTAGCATTAAAAAAAGGTGCTGTTTCCCATTTTAAAAAAGCACTAAAATATAAATTTCCTAAAGAAAATATTTCTAATAAAATTGCTGAAGAAGCATTACAGGGTTTGCTCTTTGACTATCAAAATGAAATTCCATTTCCCCATAAAACAAAAACAAAGTTTACATTTATAGATTTATTTGCCGGCATTGGTGGATTCCGCATAGCAATGCAAAATTTAGGTGGGAAATGTGTCTATTCAAGCGAATGGGATGATCAAGCAAAAAAAACCTATTATCATAATTTCGGTGAAATTCCATTTGGTGATATTACGAAAGATGAAACAAAAAATTATATCCCAAAAGATTTTGACCTTCTTTGCGCTGGTTTCCCTTGCCAACCATTTTCGATAGCAGGTTATAGAAAGGGATTTTCAGATAAAGGAAGGGGTGACTTGTTTTTTGAAATTGTTTCAATTTTAAAAGAAAAAAAACCTAAAATGTTCTTACTTGAAAATGTGAAAAATTTCAAAACACATAATAATGGTAAAACATTAAAAATGATTTATAACCATTTAGAGAAAATAGGCTATTATGTAAAAGATACTATAATAAACACCGCTGAATATGGCAATTTACCTCAAAATAGAGAGCGTATTTATATTGTTGGGTTTTTGTCAAAAGATGAATCAAATAATTTCCATTTCCCTAAAAAAATAAAACTTAAAAAATCCATTCACAGTTGCATCATGAATGAAAGGGCAAAGGATAAATATTATTATAACGGTAAGCCCTTATTCCAAAAATTAAATGAAGAAATAAAAAAACAGGATACTGTTTATCAATGGCGTAGGAAATATGTAAGGGAAAATAAAAGTAATGTTTGTCCTACTCTAACTGCGAATATGGGAACTGGTGGTCATAATGTTCCAATTATTACAGACGAATTTGGGATTAGGAAATTAACACCTCGTGAATGTGCTAATTTTCAAGGTTTTGATAAAAAATATATCCTCCCCAAAATTGCGGATTCTCAATTATATAAGCAGATTGGTAATTCTGTTTCTGTTCCAGTTGTTGAGCGGATTGCAATCCAAATGATGAAAGCACTTAAATAGTGTTTTATTCTCACCAACAAAACATAAGCCAAAAACAATATCAAGATTTTTTAAGAATCGTAGGTAGTTTATCTAACTTGTTTTCTGATTCAAGTGTGCCTTATTTACATTACAGAATTGCAGAAAAAATATTTTGTAGAGCTTTTAATGCGGAAGATTTATCCCGCAGTGATGTTTCGGCAGATGCAAAAAAAGATTCATTGGGGATAGGATTAAAAACATTTTTATTGGGGAATAATAAAACTTTTCAAAAAGTCGCAGAGTTTAATGCTGATAGAAATATTTATAATAATCTTTTACCTGCAGATTTAATTAAGACTGTATCAGAATTGAGAAATAATCGGATTGATTTTACTGAAAATGCTCATTCTCTTGAAAAATCTATTTATCATTGTGTGTTAAGAGATGAAGGGAAATTTAAAATTTTTGAAGAACAAATGGATAGGATTAATCTTCATAATATCAAAAATATTAAAAGAAATAAAAGTTCAATTGGATTTAATGACGGAATTAATGATTATTCTTTTTTATTATCAAAAAGCACACTAACAAAAAGATTTAGGACAGAAAATATAATTTTTGAATTTGATATTGAAATTTTAGCCGATCCTTTATTGGAATTACAAAAATTCCTGAACAAAGAAGAATTTGCTATTGAACGAGAACAAAAAATTGAGAATACCATTTTCTTACCTCTTTATGGTAGAAATCAAACCGTCTTTAATAAAAGTGGTTTAAATCAATGGAATGCTGGTGGGCGCGATAGACATCACAACGAAGTTTATATTCCTGTTCCGATAGTCATACATCAACTATTTCCTGATTTTTTTCCCAATCGAGATACTTCTTTTTCTTTGAAATTTCCTGATGGTGAAATTGTAGATGCTAAAATATGCCAAGAAAATGGAAAAGCACTAATGACACATTCAAATAGAAAATTGGGGAAACTAATATTACGAGATGGTTTAAAATTGGAAATTGGCGAATTAGCATCTTATGATAAATTGCAATTATTAGGAATTGATTCTGTTAGAATAGATAAAACAAACGATTTGAATTTTGAAATCAATTTTTCCCAAAATGGGTCTTTTGAAGATTTTATTTTAAAAAATATGTGA
This sequence comes from uncultured bacterium, assembly GCA_964524135.1. Classification (GTDB taxonomy): domain Bacteria; phylum Fidelibacterota; class Marinisomatia; order SCGC-AAA003-L08; family D37C17; genus D37C17. Next base: position 65 of record CAZGBZ010000231.1, on the reverse strand, counting down.
GCCGTTTATTCTCTTTAATCTAATTCCAAATATTAAGACAATTTAAGAATGAACGCACAACCCCC
>CAZGBZ010000230.1:0-2616 GCA_964524135.1 uncultured bacterium | reverse complement strand
ATTCATTAACACCAACCACAATCCGTCTTTTTGAATCGACTCTTCTTTGATAATCCGAAGCGGCTTCGGCTATTTCCATCTGAAAATATCCCATCTCGATGGCAGTAATCACTCCACCTAATTCATCAATTTTAGAAAAATATTTATATGTTTCTTTTTCCATTTTATCCGTGAGTTCTTCAACATACCATGAACCGCCCAAGGGGTCAACCACATTTGTCACCCCAGTTTCAAAAGCAATTAACTGTTGAGTTCGCAGAGCTATTTCAGCGGCATGTTGTGATGGTAGTGCCAGAGTCTCATCCATAGAGTTAGTATGTAGCGATTGCGTACCTCCCAATACTGCTGCAAGACCCTGGAATGCCGTCCTGCTTATGTTATTTTGAGGTTGTTGTGCAGTTAAGCTAAATCCAGCAGTTTGAGCATGAAATCGTAATTTTAAGGATCTTTCAGATTTAGCACCATATTTATTTTTCATCACGTGAGCCCAAATTCGCCGTGCTGCTCTAAATTTTGCAATTTCCTCAAAAAAATCTAAATGTGAATTGAAAAAAAATGATAATCGAGGGGCGAATTCGTCAACATCTAACCCTGCTTTAATTGCATGTTCAACATAACAAAAACCATCCGCTAAAGTAAATGCGAGCTCTTGAATAGCGGTGGAACCGGCTTCACGTATATGATATCCACTCACAGAAATGGTATTGTATTTAGGCATTTCTTTGGTGCAATACTGAATCATATCCATGATGATACGCATTGACTCAACTGGAGGATATATCCATTCTTTTTGTGCTATAAATTCCTTCAGGATATCATTTTGCAGTGTTCCATTTAATTTTGAAATATCTACACCTTGATTTTTTGCCACTGCAACATAAAAGGCGAATAATATGACTGCCGGACCATTTATAGTCATGGAAACACTAATTTTAGATAAATCAATCCCTTCAAATAATATTTCCATATCTTTGAGTGAACTTATGGCAACACCACACATGCCTACTTCCCCTTCTGATATTGGGTGGTCTGCATCATATCCCATTAATGTGGGCATATCAAAAGCAACAGACAATCCGGTTTGACCTTGTTCCAGGAGATGTTTAAATCGTTGATTGGTTTCAGCAGGTGTACCAAACCCGGCAAATTGCCTCATTGTCCACAATTTACCTCTATATAGATTAGGGTGGATTCCCCTTGTATATGGAAATTGTCCAGGGAAGTTTAATTTATCAATGTAGTCATTTTCATTATCTTCTGGATAATAAAGCAAATCCACATCTTCACCGGATGCAGACTTAAAACTATAGTCACGTTGGGAAGAATATTCTACATTGTCCTTCCATTTTTTTTCAGAATCTGAGAATTTATAATTCATAAACTTCTTCTTCAATATTTTCACTCTTTAATATTGAAATTATATTTTCAGGACATAAACCAAGCTCATTCAACAATTCATCTCTGGTAGCATGTTCTACAAAATTATCAGGGATACCAATACGATGCAATCTATTGTCCAATCCATTATCGTGTAAAAATGTGCTCACAGCAGATCCAAAGCCACCTGATAAAGCCCCTTCTTCAATTGTGATTATATTCTTATGATTTTGGCATATTTCAAATATTAGTTCAGAATCTAAAGGTTTAATAAATCGTGCATTAATAATAGTAGGGAGATACCCCAATTCTGAATATAAGTCCTTTTTAGCATCTAATATCAATCCAACCATGGAGCCTACACCAAAGATTGCTGTTTCAGAGCCCAAATGGAGAACTTCCCACTTTCCAATTTCTAAAATTTCTGCTGTACCATTTTCGTCAAACTCTCTGCTGGAAGCCTTGGGATATCGAATGGAAAAGTTTTTTCCAGACTCTAAAGCAGTGGCAATTAAATTTCTTAATTCATTGCCATCTTTAGGAGCTGTAACAATCATGCCTGGCAATGTCTGCATAAATGCCATGTCGAAAACTCCATGATGTGTAGGTCCATCAGGTCCAACTACACCAGATCTGTCCATACAGTAGACCAGGGGCAACTTTTGAAGTAAGGCATCATGAAAAATGTGATCATAAGCCCGCTGCATAAAAGTTGAATAAATTGGTACAATTGGCTTATACCCTTCTGCAGCAAGACCTGCGGAATAGGTTACGGCATGTTCTTCAGCTATACCCACATCCACATACCTGTCTGGATAATTTTCAATAAAGGGGGTCATGCCAGTACCAATTTCCATAGCAGCCGTTATACAAACAACTTTTTCATCTTTTTCTGCTAACTGTACAATTGACTTTCCAAATACTTTTGAATAATCAGGAGCAACACTTTCAACTTTTTGCTTTACCTTACCACCCATGCTGTAATATTTAACAGCATCTTTTTCAGCTAATTTACTACCCTTACCTTTTTGAGTATAAACATGAACCAAAACCGGAGTATTCATTTTTTTAACTGCCCGGAAGGTTCGAATGAGCTCATCTTGATTATGACCATCAATTGGACCTATATAACGTAATCCTAATTCTTCAAATAATGCTCCAGGAGTTAAGTAGCCTTTAATACCTTCTTCGGTTTTTCTCATAATTTTTCGAATATGTCTGGAAAGTGGTAATTTGCCT
>CAZGBZ010000229.1:638-2631 GCA_964524135.1 uncultured bacterium | reverse complement strand
AATATTAGACTATATTATTTTACCTAATTATGTTGGATATAACAACGAACACTACCTGCCTGATGTCCGGGGTGAATATCGAGAAAAGGCAACATATCAATTACGCACTCTTGGGTTTAATACCCAACCAATAAACATTCCATTTTCAGAATCCCATATCCCAGGGACCGTCATAAAAATGTTTCCAAGAGCATTTACAAAGGTAAAAGAAGGTCGAACAATTGACTTAACCATTGCAGGGAAGGATGAGGATATTAAAATTCCGGACATTAGCAATTTGACTCTTCGGAACGCAAAATTAACCCTTTCAAGATTAGGGTTGGGAATAGATACCATAATATATGAATATGACAATATTATCCCTGATGGCTATATCTCCTTTCAACTCCCCAGAAAGGGACAAACTGTTAAATCTTCTACTAATATGACTTTGGGTGTCAGCCGTGGCGCCCCTCCAGATTATTACATTATTCCAGATGTTGTAAATTATAGTTTAAATCGCGCCCGTAAATCAATTATAAATAAGGGACTTAGAGTGGGGGAGATCACCTACGAATTTCAGCCAGAATTGGTACCAAATACAGTTATTGAACAAAATATGACTGCTGGTATGAGAGTATCTTTTCCAGCATCACTAAATCTTCTGGTAAGTACAGATAAAGAGGGAGAATAATATGAGAATTATTTCGCCATCATTGCTATCAGCCGATTTTAGAAATATTTCTAATGATATTAAAAAAGTCGAATCTGCAGGTGCAAACCGCTTGCATTTGGATGTAATGGATGGAAATTTCGTTCCATCAATAACATTTGGCCCGCTGATAATAAATGCCATAAATGACTGTACCCAATGCCATTTAGAAACACACCTGATGATCCAAAACCCCCGCAAGTCATTTGACCAGTACATAAAAGCTGGATCAGACACCGTGATATTCCATATAGAAGCAAGTAACAATCCAGAAGAAGAATTATCATACATTCGCGATAATAATGTTGCTGCAGGCATTGCCCTGAACCCCGGTACTGATGAAAATTGTCTTCTACCCCTCTTGGATTACCTTGATTATATTTTAATTATGTCTGTTGTCCCTGGAAAAGGTGGTCAATCTTTCTTGAACTCTTCTCTTAAAAAAATGGAAACTATTGTGCAAATGACCAAAGGAAGAAATATCACTATTGGAGTGGACGGCGGTGTCAATTTAGATACGATTTCAAATGTCTATGATACGGGTATCGATATAACCATAGTGGGATCAGCTTTATTTAAAACTGATAATATTTCCCAGAGGTACCAGGATTTAATGAATGCATGACCCATTAAATTACCGTCAAGAAATCTATCGGAAAATAATCCATTTAGCTTCGTCATGTATTCCATTTATGTTATGGTATTTTGGGAAGGATGCCTTTTTACCCTGGGTAATAGCATGCTCAATAATTTTACCGATTTTGGATTATGGACGACTTCATAATAAATTCTTAAGGTATATTTATACCAAATTATTTACTGGCTTCACCCGACCTATAGAGGAAGGCATTCTATCTGGAGCTTCCTGGGTAATTATTGGATCTGCCATCACCATATTTCTATTTAATGAAAAATCAGCTATTATCGGATTGCTTGTATTAAGCATTGCCGATTCAGCGGCTGCAATTATTGGTATTAAATTTGGGGAAACAAAATTATTCTTAAAATCATTAGAAGGATCTTCGGCATTTTTCATAACAGCAGCAATTATCGTATTTTCATTATCTCCTGCAACATTTTATATTAATTTATTAGCCGTTTTAACTGCAACGGTCGGTGAATTATTTTCAACACCCCGCTTGAATGATAATCTTCTTATACCCATGGTAACAGCACTTATCTTAAGCGTTGGGGGTGTAGGCTGAGCTTTTTAACCCCATTTTTTCTCTGGCTGCTCCCATTAACCGCAATTCCGCTTATTATTCATATGCTGAATCCCCCAAATCTCATAAAAATAGATTT
>CAZGBZ010000229.1:0-628 GCA_964524135.1 uncultured bacterium | reverse complement strand
CATTGAGATTCTTAAAGTTGCTGGAAAAGGAATCTATCCGCAAACTTCAGGTTTTACAAATATTATTACTCATTCTCAGAACCATTATTATTCTCTGTATTATCATGATGATTTCCAGACCCGTAATTAATGGGATATTTAATTTACAAAATTCCGGAGAATCCGCTTTGCATGCCATTATCCTGGATGACAGCTTCTCCATGACAGGTGATAGAGAAAATATTCAACATACTGTCCGTAAAATACTGAATCAAATTCCAGATAAAAATCAATTAATCTTCATTAACACAAATGGTGGACTGCAATTTAAAGGCCTTAGAGAAGATATACCTCCAATTACATCTCTTATAAAATCTACATTTTTGGGCGAATCTGTAAATAATTCTCTTAATACATTGAAAGTATATAGTGAGGGAGATTTCACCTCAAAAGAATTGTACATTTTAACAGATGGACAAAATTCATCCATTAAAGCATTAAATGAATACAGTGACCAATTGGAGTCATTTCATATTTACTCTTTTATTGCACCAAAAATTGAAAATAATTTAGCTATCGTCCAATTAAATATAATAAATGAAATTCTTCTTCCAAATGATCAAATGGAAATTGAAATAACTGTTCAAAA
>CAZGBZ010000228.1:0-2634 GCA_964524135.1 uncultured bacterium | reverse complement strand
AAATATCAGCCGTTCAGCCAAAAATTTTAAATTATGATAATCGGGATTACTTTGACTATGCTGGTGCCTGCGGTGGATTTATGGATAAATATTGTTTTCCTTTTGCCCGAGGCCGGATTTTCAATGCTGCGGAAAAAGATGAAGGTCAATATGATGAGGCTATAAAAATTTTCTGGGCATCGGGGACTGCTTTTTTGACTCGAAAGGATGTTTTTAATAAAATTGGCGGATTTGACGAGATACTTTTCGCCCACATGGAAGAAATTGATTACCATTGGAAGTCTCAAATGCTGGGACATGAAATTTGGGTAGAGCCAGCCTCTGTCATTTATCATAAAGGTGCTGTAACGCTTCCGGTTTCATCACCAAAAAAAACCTATCTCAATTATCGAAATAGTATGATTTTATTATTAACCAATTATTCAGTTGGTACTTCATTTCAGTTAATATTTCCACGATTTTTCATGGAGTGTATTTCTCTAACTAAAGAGATATTGACATTCAAATGGGAACATGCTTTGGCGATAATAAAATCCTGGATTTGGATATTGAGTCATATGGGTGTATTAAAGGAAAGGCGAAAATTTCTAAATCAGGGTAAATTATTAATTCCCAATCTGATATTTCAAAAGAGTATAGTTTTACAGTATTTTATTAAGAAGAAACAAAAGTATTCACAATTGATATGAAAAAAAAGGACGTATATATTAAAATTGTTTTTTAATATCTAATATGAATAAACCTTCACTTTTTATTATTCGCAACATCTGGTGGCTTGTTCCCCTTGCTATTGTCGGGCTATTTTGGGAGCATACCGCACCCATTCTGCTCATGTTGGTCTTTGCTTTTTTGGGGCAGGTAGTACTTCACCCTGTGGTTCGGCAAGTTGAAAAATTGACGGGAAATCATAATTGGTCTGTAGTGATTGTGATAACATTTATACTGGGATTTTTAATTATTCTATCTGGTTCTCTTTTCCCAATAATTGGCAAACAAATTGCAGCCCTGCAGTCTTCATTGTCAATGGAAACCCTCGTAAAATTTCAGACAAAACTCACATTGGTATTAGAAAGTATTTTACCTTCATTTATATTTAATTTTTATACTGATGTAACAACTCAGTTGGACTCTGCATTCTCAGAAATTTGGGCAACAGGATTATCACATATTAAATCTTTTATTGGTGGCGCAGGTTCTCTGGCTTTTGCTTTAGGATCAGCATTTCTCTCCTTCTTAATAATAATCGTATTCACAGTTATATTTTTACTCGATGGAAATAAGTTCACCCACTCCTTTTTACATGCGGTTCCAGGAGAACATTATGGCACTGCAAAGGGAATGCTGGATAAAATATCACTTCAAATTCAAGCCTATATTCGTGGTCAGTTAATTGCAGCAACTTCTGTTGGAATTACCTCAATAATTGGTCTATATATTCTGCAATGGATCACCGGAATTTCAATTCCTTATACCATTTTAATTGGTATAGGAGCAGGCCTTTTCAATTTGATTCCTTTTGTTGGACCAATTGCCGGAATGATTCCTGCATTGATTTTATATTTGATTACGGATCAGAGCATGCCCATTCATATCATTTATGTACTCCTCATTATGATGGTATTTGCCATAGTACAGCTCATTGATAATTTAGTGGTGTCTCCCTACATTATGGGTGGAAGTGTGGGGCTACATCCTATTTTGGTGATTATTCTTGTATTGCTTGGGGCATCTGTGGGTGGCATTCTGGGAATGTTGTTTGTCATTCCAATTGCTGCTATAATGAAAGTAGTATTGGGTGAGTTTGTCACTAATTTAAAGAAATAAGTAAATTGATTAGTTCATCACGGAGACACCTAGCCACCGTGATTTATTCTTCTATTAAATGGAAAATTAAAAATGTCCCAGTTATTTAAAAAAACCCATTCGGATAAAAACACATCTGCCCGCAGCGGTATTATCCACACGGACCATGGGGATATTGTGACCCCCTTTTTTATGCCGGTGGGGACTTACGGCGCAGTTAAAACCCAATCCTCCAAAGAGATTGCTGAATTTCCAAGCTCAATATTATTAAGTAATACTTACCATCTCTATTTACGACCGGGTACAGAGATTCTACAGAAAGGCTGTGGACTACACGGCTTCATGAATTGGGATGGCGCCATACTCACTGATTCTGGCGGATTTCAGATTTTCAGCCTAGAAGGCTATCGAAAAATTTCGGATGATGGTGTAACCTTCCGCTCTCATTTGGATGGCTCGGAACATCATTTCACTCCTGAAAAGATTGTGGATATTCAGCGCATCATCGGCTCCGATTTTATGATGATGCTGGATGTCTGTCCACCGGGTGATGCAGATAACCAAACCTGGATTGACGCCCTGAACACCACTACCAGTTGGGCGAAGCGGGGTATGCAGCATTTTCGACAGACAGAACCAATATACGGATATAAACAAGTGTTAATTCCCGTTGTACAAGGAGGAACCGATAGAGAATTAAGAAAACAGTCTGCTAGTGAGCTCTGTGAATTAGATGCGGATGCCTATGCCATTGGTGGTTTAGCTGTAGGTGAACCCAAGCCTGAAATGCTGGAGACAGTGGAATGGATGGATGAGTTTCTCCCCAAAGAA
>CAZGBZ010000227.1:0-2638 GCA_964524135.1 uncultured bacterium | reverse complement strand
ATGATGAGAGTTGATGAAATAATTGCAAGATGTTTTGTGTTTTTCATTGGGGCTCCTTTATGATTAATGGTTCCATTTATAATGCGTAAAAAGAGCAAATGTTCAATTACATCATCTCATTTTTTCAAAGCTAATTTGCATAAACAATATTCCGAAGGCATTGTACAATTTTTGGAACTATTACTTACAACAAACATTTATTTATAGTAACCCTCAACTAATAATGAAAGGTAATCCCATGAAAGAAAAACTAAATCCTCTGAATCAAAAAATAACTACGTTTCTGGCGTTTGCTCTTTTCATCGGTATAATCTGGTATGGCACAAATTCCAAACCCATAACATCTGATGAAACTGCCGTAACAGAAGAGATTATTCCCTTCCTGCAAGAAGACAATAACCTGGAATATTTTCACGATGAATTTCCTGAAACGACCCATGTTGATGCTTCAGTGATAGAAACAGATTCAACTATTAAAGAAGTTTGTACACTTATGACCGAAGAAACCAATGCCTTGGCATTTGCTGATGCTTTCCAGTACTACAGAGAGTGCTTAGGCTCAGATAGCACCTTCAAGTGGAAGGATGGTTCATACACTACTATTCTTGCTGAAGATGTTATTATTCAGTTAGCGGATTCTGTGCAAGTAAAAGAAAAGACTGAGAATAACAGCGAGGTATCAGACGTTCGCTGACATATCATAAATGTTAAAGAAAGGGTATAGGGCTAATGCCCTTTCTTTACACATAATTCTAAACCCACCTCTCCAATTCTTCCTTCCTAACCCAGTTTGCATATAAATAATCCAACGCTCATTCTGATGTAACAGGATGAAACCTCTATTGTCTGTTGTATGATTCAAGTGATAAAATATATTATGATAAAAATACTCGTAAGAACATATAATAATGAACATCTATCTGCAGGTAATGCCAGCAGGAGATATGAATTATGAAAATAATTAATTACATAATGATATTTTTTATAGTTTTTGCAAATCTATATAGCATAGATAAAGGGTATTATATATATAAGTTTGGTATAGATAGTAATGATAGTATATCACTCTACAATTCAAAATTTATTGACGCCAAGTTAAAGGTAGCTAAAGTTGATAAACATATCCATAATCCTATTTTATATAAATTAATAAATACAGAAAATAATATACTCTTTGAAGGTGGGCTTATCAATCCTAAAATAGTTTATTATGAAGAAATGATTGATGAACCTCATACAAAGAGTACATTTATTTTAGATAGTGCATATTTTATAATCAAGGTTCCTGTTTTTGATAATGTGGATAAAATAGAATTTTTTAGATCCCAGGGAAACAGTGAGAATATTGAAAAAATGAGTGAGATTAAATTGAATGATAAATAGTTCAATAATTACATCTTGCCAGTTTCTTTTTATGAGCATAAGTTTAATTTCAATGCTTACAGGAGAGGTATTCCCTGTTACGGATATCATGATCAATGGAGATCAGGATTCAAGAGTAAATATTGTTTTTTTGGGTGATGGTTATACACAGGAAGAAATGAATGATTATATAGATGATGTAGGAGAGGTAGTTGAAGGGTTGTTTAGTGCAGTTCCTTATTCTAATTATATTAATTATTTTAATGTATTTGCTATTGAAGTACCTTCAAATGAATCAGGAACTGATCACCCTGGTACTGCTAACGATTGCGGGGCTGATGCTGGTAATGTATTTTATGCAGATACATATTTTAATAGTACTTTTGACTATTATGGAATACATCGTTTATTGGTCCCACTTAATACTTCAGCAGCATATGATGTGCTGATCGATAATACACCCCAATGGGACATCGTTTTCTTAATAGTAAATACGACAATTTATGGTGGTTCGGGGGGAGCATTTGCTACGTTTTCTAGGAATGCAGCAAGTACAGAGATTGCGGTTCATGAATTGGGCCATTCTTTTGCAGGATTAGCTGATGAATATTGGTATTCTGGCTGGGAAGCAGCAAATATGACTCAAGAATCAAACCCATTATTAAATAAATGGAATCCATGGTTATATGATAATGACATTGGAATATATCAATATGAAGATCCAGGATATAACTGGTACAGACCTCATCAAAACTGTAAAATGCGGTATTTGGGGCCACCTTTCTGCTCTGTGTGCGCGGAACAGACCATTAAATCTGTTTATTCCATATTAGATCTGATTGACTCGTATTTTCCAGAAAATCTTGAGTTGATAGTTCCTGTTTTTGGGGCAGAATATTTCAGTATTAATCCCATGCTAAATATACCAAATTCTATAACAATTGATTGGTTTATTGATGAGCAGCCTATACTTCAGGGTAGCACAAACTTAGAACTCGAAGCATCATTATATTCTGAAGGGGAACATGAAGTTAAGGTTGTAGTAAAAGATTTGTCCGATTTAGTCCGCAACGATCCTTTGAGTTTGTTAGAATCTGAAGTTATTTGGAATATGACAATAGAATGCAATGCTGAAGGTGACCTTAACATGGATGGCATGGTCAATATTCAGGATGTTATACTTCTGGTAAATAATGTCATAGGGATGTCAGCCGATGTCACTTGTGCGGATTTAAATGGTGATGCCGAAATCAATATCCAAGATATTATAATACTG
>CAZGBZ010000226.1:0-2666 GCA_964524135.1 uncultured bacterium | reverse complement strand
TCTTCCAAATGATCAAATGGAACTTGAAGTATCGGTTCAAAATAGTGGTGTGGAAAATATTGAAAACCGCTTATTACAATTAATCATTAATGAAATGATAGTTGGTCAACAATTAATTTCACTTAAATCCGGAAATACCAAAATATTTACCTTTAAAACTGCTCTGTCAAAATCCGGAAGCCATTTTGGAATTGTGGAGTTAGATGGAGATAATAGAATGGAAGACAATCGTTTTTATTTTACGCTGTATATTCCTAATAGACATAAAGTAGCGATTATCAGCGACTCCAAAGAATCATCATATTATATTAGAGAATCCCTGAATGCCTTGAATAAATTTGGAGAATCACTTATCATTTCTGAATTTATAGATTTTAACAGTCCTCAGCTTAAAATGCATGAACAGGATATTATATTCCATTTGAATCCGGAAATATTGGAGGATATATCTGACAGTAAAATTGAAGAGTACCTCTATAATAGTGGTCATTTAGTATTATTCCCTAACATTAATTCTGAAAGCAATACTTTTGAATATATTAATAATATTTGGAGTGAGATTTCGAAAGATTACAAAAAAACAACCAAATCATCACTTGAGGAAGGTTCTTATCAGGATATAAATCTGAATTCTGTCCAATTAGATGAATTACATAATTTATTTTCACCTCAAAATTCTCAAGACAGAAATATCAAACTCTTTGAGTACCTATCCCTGCCATTTTATCCGGAATCCAGTATGATGCAGTTGAATGACGGCAGCCCTATTTGGAATAGATATTCTGTGCAGTCCGGAATTTTAGATGTCTTCGGATTTGCACTGAATCTAAATTGGACAAACTTTCCCATTAAAGGTTCATTCCTGCCATTTACTCATTATTTAATTTACTCTAATACCACAAATAAACATGATATTTACCAAAATACAGGCACCTCCTGGGAAAAGATTCTGGATGAATATTATTCAAATAAGATATACCATATACAGCCTGATGGCTCAAAAGAGATATTACTTATTGATGATTATAATAAAATTACGGTGGATTTGCTGAAATCACCCGGCTACCATAGACTTTATACAGATGACATAGAAATTGAAAAAATAGCAGTGAACATAAAAAGTCAGGAATTACAAAGTCAAGTTTTAGATTTTAAGACTATAAAAGAATTTATACCAGGCAATATTGAAGTGATATCTATGGGCGATGACATCCTCTCAGCAATAAAACAAGCCCGGATCGGTGTTGAATTATGGAGATTTTTCTTATACGCCACCATTTTATTGCTCCTATTTGAAATGATAATATCAAATGCAAAAAAACAACGTTAAACGAGAAAAAGCATTTCTGGTTGGGGCGGTATTAAAAGGCTCTTCCCGGGTTCAAATTGATGAACAATTAGAAGAGTTGGAATTTCTAGCGGATACAGCTGGGGCGGATATAATAAATAAAACTACCCAGAGCCGAAATTTGCCCGATCCTGCCACCTTTATTGGCAAAGGCAAAACCCAGACTATTATAAATCAAGCCAAGGAACTGGAATGCAATATAATTATTTTTAATGATGATATTTCACCAACGCAGCTCAAGAACCTGCAAAAGGAAGCTGGCGAAAATATAAAGGTTATTGATCGCACAGGATTGATTTTAGATATTTTTACAAAACACGCAAAAACCAAAGAAGCCAAGACACAGGTTCAATTGGCACAACTTGAGTATTTTCTACCCAGACTCACTCGGCAATGGACTCACCTGGAAAGACAAATGGGGGGGATTGGAACCAGGGCGGGAGCGGGGGAGACCCAAATTGAAATTGACCGCCGTTTAATTAGAAATCAAATCGCAAAATTGAAAAAAGAACTTACTGCCATTGAAAAGCAGAGAAAGGTTCAAAATCATGGAAGGGAAGAAGCATTTAGAATTGCCCTGGTTGGCTATACAAATGCAGGGAAATCTACCCTCATGAATGCTCTAACAAATGCAGATGTATTGGTACAGGATCAATTATTTGCCACCCTGGACACTACCACCAGAAAATTGGATAATATAGAAGTTGGAATACCGGTCTTAATAAGCGATACGGTAGGATTTATTCGGAATTTACCCCATGATCTTATTGCCTCATTCCGGTCCACACTAGGAGAAATCAGAGATGTGGATTTACTACTGAAAGTATTTGATGCTTCTTCTGAACATATACATGAACATATTGAAACAGTTGAAGAGGTATTAAAAGAAATGGATATGCCCAATAAAACCAGCATAATGGTATTAAATAAAATTGATGCAATATCTGACCCTCAAAAATTATCAGGTTTAAAAACACGATTTAATAAGGCTAGTTTTATATCCTCTCTTAAAAATATAGGCTTAAATACATTGAGTGATGAAATAGAAGAAAGTATAACTTCAGAATTTCAAAAAGATATATTCTACCTACCATTCAATCAAACCAAGCTATTGGATACTATTTATACTCTTACAAAAGTATTAAAGAAAAAGTCTGATTATAATGGAATTCGATTGGAAGTTGAAGGAAATAAAAGGTCTTTAGAAAAAATAAGGCAGTTAATTGAGCAGTAAAAAAAGTACTCGCAAAAGGACCCGATTTTCAGATAACCTTTTTATTGGTTACAGTGGGTATCCCTTGCTTAATCGCAAGTTTCC
>CAZGBZ010000225.1:0-2675 GCA_964524135.1 uncultured bacterium | reverse complement strand
GTGGTAGTATCAACAGATGATGATAAAATTGCGAAAATAGCCCGAAAGGCTGGTGTTGGGATTGTGAAGCGTCCTCCGGATCTTTCCACGGATAAAGCAACTACTGAATCTGCTATTCACCATTTTGTAAACAAATTTAATAATAAACCGGACATAATTGTTCTACTTCAACCTACAAGTCCCTATCGTCCAAAGGGATCCTTGAAAAATGCCATCACTCATTTTACTGAAAATGGATTTGATTCACTTCTTAGTATTACTCCTACTCAACGTTATTTCTGGCGAGTAAAAGATGAGCAAAATACCGTTGAACTTTGGCTAAAAGAAATTGATAAATTTAAAGCGGAATATTTTAATACAGAAAAGGTTACATTTAAATTAAGTAAATTAGAATGATATGGATTTAACATTTAATACGGTGTTTATTTCAACTCAGGATAGTTGTAAAACCTTCCCGAAGAATATTTGGAGTTTAATCTTTTTATCAAATACTAGACATTGAATTTTAATAGACTATGAAAATTTGTGTAATCGGCGCAGGGAGATGGGGAAAAAATCATATTAGATCTTTATCCCAATTAGGAAATCTTGGTGGTATTGTTGAATCAAATTCTTCCACCTTAAAAGAATTCTCCCTTAAATACCCTAATGTAAAACTATTTGAGAAACTTGAATCTGCAATTAATTTAGGGTTTGATGGCTATGTATTAGCAACACCGGCTGAGACTCATCATTCATTGGGAAAGCAACTTATCAATAATGGTTGTCATACACTTATAGAGAAACCTCTGGCACTGTACTACGAAGATGCAGAAGAATTAATTAATTTATCAAAAGAAAATAACGTTAACCTGATGGTTGGACATGTTTTGCTGTTTCATCCGGCAATTCAAAAGATCAAGGATATGATAGATTCAGGAAAAGTTGGGAAACTGCAGTATATTTATTCCAACCGTTTAAACTTAGGAACGGTTCGCATCCATGAGAATGTTTTCTGGTCTTTTGCACCTCATGATATTTCAATCTTTAACTATTTTACTGATTCATTACCTGAAAATATCAATTCTTTTGGGGGAGCATTTATTCAGGAAGGTAATCATGATACCACAATTACTTATTTTGAATACCCAAACAATATTAAAACTCATATTTTTGTATCATGGCTTCATCCCTTTAAAGAACATCGAATCATACTCATTGGGTCTAAGGGGATGATTTCATTTGAAGATTCATCTGAAAATAAAGAAATTTTATTTTATGAAAAAGGAATCGATTGGAACGACGGGATACCCATTACCAAAAGTGGTCCAACAGAAAAAATACATTATGAACCAAAAATGCCCTTGGAAGAAGAATTAAAATATTTCATGAATCATTTAAATTCAAAAATAGAAATCGCAAGTGGTGAATGCGGACTGGAAGTTGTAAAAATCCTTGAAAAGGCTTCTGAATCTTTAACTAAGGATTACTTTTATGTCTAATCCATTTTTTGTTCATGAGTCAGCTATCATTGATAACAATGTTGTAATAGATTCAGGTACAAAAATCTGGCATTTTTCACATATTCAATCCAATTCAAGAATTGGAAAATATTGCAGTCTTGGTCAAAATGTAAATATTGGAAACAATGTAATAATTGGCAATCATGTTAAAATTCAAAACAATGTGTCCGTTTATGAAGGGGTTGAATTGGAAGATTATGTATTTTGTGGTCCGTCCATGGTGTTTACCAATATTATGTATCCAAGATGTAAATATCCCCAAAGAGGAAGTAAATTCTATCAAAAAACATTAGTTAAGGAAGGAGCATCCATCGGTGCAAATGCAACCATTATTTGTGGAAATACAATTGGGAAAAATGCGTTTATTGGCGCAGGAGCTGTAGTAGCCAATGATATTCCTGATTACGGTTTAGTAGTTGGGAATCCTGCAAAACAGATCGGTTGGATATGTGAATGTGCACATAAATTAACTGATAAATTAACCTGCTCTAATTGTGTAAAAAAATACAGCCAAAATAAACACGGTTTAAAGGAATTAAATGAATAGAATCACCGCTTTTATCCCTGCCCGAGGTGGTAGTAAGGGCATCCCTGGGAAAAATATTAAATTGTTTGCCGGCAAACCCCTCATAGTTCACAGTATTGAATATGCCTTAAATTGCAACCAAATAGATGAAGTGGTCGTTTCTACCGATGATGATAATATTGCAAAAATATCCCGAAAAGCAGGTGCAAAGATTGTGAAACGCCCTCCAGAACTTTCCACGGATAAAGCAAATACCGAATCTGCCATTTACCATTTCGTAAACAAATTTAATAAAAAGCCGGACATACTTGTACTTCTGCAGCCCACAAGCCCATTTAGGCCAACGGGATCATTAGGTGATGCTCTCACTCATTTC
Source organism: uncultured bacterium (assembly GCA_964524135.1). Taxonomy (GTDB): domain Bacteria; phylum Fidelibacterota; class Marinisomatia; order SCGC-AAA003-L08; family D37C17; genus D37C17. Next base: position 271 of record CAZGBZ010000225.1, on the reverse strand, counting down.
TCCAAAAATGGATTTGATTCACTCCTCAGTATTACTCCTTCTCACCGTTTTTTCTGGCGAGTAAAAGATGATCAAACTACCTTTGCGGAATATGATTACCTAAATAGACCTCGCCGGCAGGATATGAAGTTGGAAGATATTCGATATATGGAAAACGGATCGCTGTACATATTTACCCGAAAACATTTTGACAAAACGGGAAATCGTTTAGGGGGAAAAATTGGATATGTTGAATGGTCAGAAGAATTTAGCCAAGAAATAGACACTCCAT
>CAZGBZ010000224.1:0-2690 GCA_964524135.1 uncultured bacterium | reverse complement strand
CGGGAAAACCATGTTGCAATAACCGTATTTATTGGTGGAGCCAGACAGCCTGAATTTGCATTAATGTCTGAAGAAAAACGATTGGAAATTGCCGTGAAAAATCTGGGAATACTATTGGGTATTACCGGTTCTCCTGCTTTTGCATTTCATAAGCAATGGACGAAAGCCATTCCCCAGTATAATGTGGGATATGGAAAAATAAAATCTAAATTTCAACGTTTGGAAAAGGATAATATAGGCTTGTATTTTACAGGCAATTATCGGGAAGGCATTTCCGTTGCAGATACTATTTTACATGCATTGGAGACAGCAGATCAAATTATATCTACTAATAATATTAATTAAAAAATGAAGATTGAAAAGAGTGATTTGGTGATTCGGCCGAGACGCTTACGTCGGACTGATGTACTGCGGAGATTGGTGCGTGAAACCCGCTTACATGTGGACGATTTGATAGCGCCGGTTTTTATTACTGCTGGTAAAAATAAAAAGAATTCCATTTCATCCATGCCGGGGGTGTATCAGTGGTCAATAGACCGGGGGAACGAAGAAATTGATGAACTTCGGGCTGCTGGAATTGATAAGATTATTTTATTTGGAATCCCCGCTGATAAAGACAGCACCGGTTCTGATACCTACTCACCTGATGGCATAATCCAACAATCCCTTAAAAAGCTCAAACAGGAATATCCTGAATTGTTTATAATTACGGATGTCTGCTTCTGCGAATATACAGATCATGGGCATTGCGGGGTGATTCAGAATAAGGATGTGCATAATGATTCAACCCTATCATTATTGGGGAAACAAGCTCTTTCTCATGTTGAGGCAGGAGCGGATATGGTGGCTCCATCGGGAATGATGGATGGCATGGTGGGAGAAATCAGATTTGCTTTAGACTTTGCAGGATTTGACCATATCCCTATTATGAGTTATGCAGTAAAATATGCTTCAGCATTTTACGGACCTTTTCGGGAGGCAGTAGATTCCACTCCTCAGTCCGGAGATCGCAAATCCTATCAAATGGATTCTGCCAACATCCGGGAAGCCCTGAAAGAGGTTGAATTAGATATTTTAGAAGGAGCAGACATTATTATGGTTAAACCAGCCATGGCATATCTGGATGTAATCAGCCATGTGAAGGATATCTCCAATTTACCGGTGGCATGTTATAACGTCAGTGGTGAGTATAGCATGCTGAAAGCTGCCGCCGAAAAGGGCTGGATCGATCATGATTCTGCCATGCTGGAAATGCTGCTATCCATGAAACGGGCAGGGGCGGATATCATTATCACCTATTTTGCAAAAGAAACAGCGATTAAATTAAGAGGTTAGAATATAGAAATTAGAAGTTTGTTGTCAAAAAGGTAAACATAAACAAAAAAAAGAGAGTCCAAAATGAATAATTTTAGAAAACTGATAATGTGGAAAAAGTCAATTTCAATGGTAAAGGATGTATATATATTGGTAAAAGAGTTTCCAAGAGAAGAGAAATATAATTTAATTAGTCAAATGACGAGGTGCTCAGTTTCTATCCCTTCGAATATTGCTGAAGGGTGCAGCCGAACCAGTAAAAAAGAATTCAAGCACTATCTTGAAATTTCAATGGGGTCAGCTTTTGAATTAGAGACTTATTTAACCATTGTTGAAGAAATTGGAATAGTCACAAAAAAACGAATATCATTCTTGAATGACCATCTTACTGAAATTCAAAAAATGCTGAATGCTTATATTAGCAAATTAAAAAAATCTAACCTCTAACAGCTAATTACTAAATTCTCTCCATGATATTATCAAAATCAAATAATCTTTTCCAGAAAGCTAATGCTCTCATTCCTGGTGGTGTCAATTCACCTGTTCGGGCATTTAAATCCGTTGGAGGAATTCCGCCATTTATTAATAAAGCCCAGGGTGCTTTTATCTGGGATGAGGACGAAAATAAGTACATTGATTATATTGGTAGTTGGGGACCAATGATTTTGGGTCATGCTCACCCTGATGTCATTAAAGCAATCCAGAAGACGGCGGGAAATGGAACCAGTTTTGGTGCTCCTACCAAAAAGGAATTTACCCTGGCTGAAATGATTGTAGATCGGGTTCCGGGATGTGAAATGGTGAGACTTGTGAACAGTGGTACAGAGGCAACTATGAGCGCTATCCGCCTGGCAAGAGGGGCAACGGGAAGGGATAAGATTATCAAATTTGATGGCTGTTATCATGGGCATGGAGATTCATTCCTCATAGCCGCCGGATCTGGTGCACTCACCCTGGGAGAGCCCAATTCACCGGGGGTTACCAAGGGAACTGCTAAGGATACTTTAATTGCTCAATTTAATGAAATTGAATCGGTATCAGAACTATTTGCTAAATATTCAAAAGAAATAGCGGCTGTAATTGTAGAACCGGTGAACGGAAATACCGGTTGCATTCCCCCTCAAAATGACTTTCTAAATGACCTAAAAAACTTGTGTAATAACGACGAGTCACTCCTTATTTTTGATGAGGTCATGACGGGTTTTCGTGTGGCCAGAGGAGGTGCTGCTGAATTATATAATGTTATCCCAGATTTATTAACATTTGGAAAAGTTATCGGCGGTGGACTGCCCATCGGTGCTTATGGCGGCAAAAAAGAATTTATGGAGCAAGTTGCCCCCAGTGGACCTGTTTACCAAGCCGGGACATTGAGCGGG
>CAZGBZ010000223.1:0-2754 GCA_964524135.1 uncultured bacterium | reverse complement strand
GGGTTGTGATCTCACCTGCTTTGAAAATGATGGTGGTGACTGCCCTGGTAGAAATGATCAAATCCCCGGTAATAATTCAAAAATACTCAGTGTGATTGAATTTCAAAATAGTGATGGATTTAATCACTACTCCTTTAATTCTAATCCTTTAGAAAATGATGATAAGAGATTGTATCCCAATCCTCTTAGTGGAAACAGAGAATTTGTATTAATTGCAACTACCAGTGAAACAGGCTATGTGGACTCTGATGTTATAAATAATACAGAATATTGTTATTATACAACTGCAGAAAATGAAGCCGGTGAATCCGGAGCATCTGATGTAGTATGTGCAACGCCTACTAGCGGTTCTGTAGCAGATGTTATGTTGAGTATGGGTGATTTGTCCATTAACGTAGGTGAAACTGATGGATTGGATCTTAATATGGATAATGAAGATGCGGTAGCCGGATTCCAGTTCTCATTAATTTCTTCTGCAGATGTAGGAGAAATTGTTGATGTGATAACTACAGAAAGAACGGAAGGCTTTACTTGTTCTACGGCAAATAATATTGTTATATGCTTCAGTTTAACTGGTGATGTAATTGAACCCGGCAGTGGCACTTTTATAGTTGTGGAAGTCCTTGGAACCTCCGGTGGAACTGCGGAAGTTTGCTATGATGATGTTGTTTTATCCAATCCCGAAGGTTTAGTAATGCCTAATCAAACATCCTGTGGTTCAGTTGCTGTAACGGACGAACCAGTTGAATCTGTTCTTATGTCTGTGGGCAGTGGTGGTGCAGATTTAGGCGATAATGGTAATGTGGATGTATCAATGGATAACAGCAGTGATGTGGGTGGATTCCAATTCTATTTGAACATAGACCCGGCAATTGCCAGTATAGAATCAGCTGAGACAACTGATAGGACTGAGGGCTTTAATGTGTCCACTGCCAACGGAATTGTATTACTCTTCAGCCTAATGGGAGATGCGATCGTTCCAGGTACGGGACCTGTTGTGAGTTTAACGCTTTCTGGTGATGCTGAAGGTGACGCAAGCCTATCTCTTGAAAATTTAGTAGTTTCAGATCCTTATGGTAATCCTATGCCAACCGAAACCAGCAGCGGAAGTTTCACGGTTGAAGATGGTGGCGTGGCAGGTTGTATGGATGATACGGCCTGTAACTATAATCCTGATGCAACTGTAGAGGGTGAATGTGATTTTGCAGAAGAAAACTATGATTGTGATGGTAATTGTATTGTAGAAGTTGACTGTGCTGGTGACTGTGGTGGCAGTGCTGAAGTTGATGAATGCGGCGTATGTGGTGGCAATAACGATTGTCTGCCATGGACTGAGCTTACAGCAATTGGTGGTGATAATGAGATCACACTAGCCTGGTTTCCCCTAGATGGCGATAGAAATAGAGATTTCTCTCTATCACTCGAAAATGTGGATACCAATGCAGGTACTTTGGATATTAATATAACCAATTCTGAGCCAGTGGCTGGCTTTCAGTTTGATCTTACAGGGGTTACCGTAACCAGTGCTTCCGGTGGGTCTGCCGGTGCAAATGGTTTCATGATTTCTACCAGTGGAACAACAGTCTTAGGTTTCTCATTATCCGGAGCAACCATTCCTGCAGGTTCAGGTACACTATTGAGTGTAGCTTATACCGATTTCGAAGATGAAATTTGTCTGGCTGATGCGATTCTTTCAGACCCTTCAGGCCAGTCTTTAGCGGTTGAATTAGGTGCCTGCTATGGTGGTATTGTTATGCAGTGTGAAGATGAATCAGCGTGCAACTTCATGGAAGATGGTGATTGTGAATATGTAGAAACAAACTATGACTGCGATGGGAACTGTGCGGTTGGCATAGACTGCTTAGGTGAATGTGGGGGCTCTGCTGAATTAGATGAATGTGGAATATGTGATGGACCGGGTGAAACAGAAGCGTGTGGATGTGAAGGAATTCCTTCTGGAGCTTGTGACTGTGATGGTAATGTAGTAGATTGTGCTGGTGAATGTGGCGGCTCTGCTGAAGTTGATGAATGCGGCGAATGTGGTGGTGATGGCTATGAAGAATGTTGGGATGGAAACAGTGTATGTGATTTATCTGATTGTTCCGACCCAAGCAGTGTCACATACAATGTTTATCGTGATGGTGAACTTCTCATAAGTGGTTTAGAAGAAGCTGGCCATGTAAATGGCGATCTGGGATATTCAGAAACCCATTGCTATACGGTAACCTATACAAGTGGTGGAATGGAGTCTGATCATTCAGATGAAGCTTGTGCCACAACCAATGAAACACCATATGTTTTTGGCTGTACAGATGAGATGGCCTGCAACTTCGATGCAGATGCCAATATGGATAACGGAACATGTGAATATGCAGAAGAAAACTATGATTGTGATGGAAATTGTATTGTAGAAGTTGACTGTGCTGGTGACTGTGGTGGTGGTGCTGTAGACGATGAATGTGGCGTGTGCAATGGTGATGGTATTGCAGATGGTGCGTGTGACTGTGATGGCAATGTAGATGCAGGTTGTGGTTGTGGTGAAGCTGGTCCATCTGGCTGTGATAACGTCTGTGGTTCAACTTTAGAGAATGATGAATGTGGCGAGTGTGGTGGTGATAATAGCTCATGTTCTGATGAATGTGGTATACCTTATGGTGATAACAGTTCATGTTCTGATGAATGTGGTGTGCCCAATGGTGATAACAGCTCTTGTGCTGATTGTGCCGGTGTTCCTAATGGTGATAGTGTATTAGA
>CAZGBZ010000222.1:0-2763 GCA_964524135.1 uncultured bacterium | reverse complement strand
ATTTGATGGAAAATCTTACAAAACTGCTGCGGATCAATTTTTAAATAAAAAGATGTCCCCCGAAATGGAGGAAAACTATGGTGATCTCTTGGATGATTTTTATAGTATTTTTGTAGATGGAATTTCGGAAGGTCGAAACTGGGATTCAAAACATACCAAAGAAATAATTGATAATGGTCCCTATTTTCGCCCTCAAGATGCTATTACATCGGGTCTGGCAGACAGCATTATGTATCCAGATCAATTTGATGACTATGTAAAATCATTAAACGATGAAAAAGTTGAAATTGTAAAATGGAAAGATATTGACAGAGCTGATGATTATGTCCTTGAATGGGCGCCTGAAAAGAAAGAGAAGATTGCTATTATTTATGCGGTTGGTGGAATTGTATCTGGTAAAAGCAACCCTGGACCTGCAGGATCCTCCATTATGGGAGATGAAACTATTGCTAAAGCCATAAAATCTGCACGAGAAAATAAAGAAATTAAAGCCATTGTTCTCCGGATTGATAGTGGTGGCGGTTCTGCTCTTGCATCTGACCAAATGTGGAGGGAGGTCTTAAAAACCACAGAAGAAGACAGCAGTAATGTGAAACCATTTATCGCATCAATGTCCGATGTGGCTGCCTCCGGCGGTTATTATATTGCCTGCCAGGCTGATACCATTGTGGCTCATGATGCCACAGTAACTGGCTCAATTGGGGTTATTGGTCTGCGTCTGAATTTTAGTAAATTAATGAATAAATGGGGGCTCAGCAGTGATCTTATTAAAAGGGGTGAATTCTCAGATTTCGGTTCAGGAAGTCGCTTGATTTCAAAGGAAGAAAGAAAAAAAATACAAGCCAGCATAAATGATGTGTACAGCAAATTTAAAGATCGGGTAATAAAAGGTAGAGATAATTTCCCTGAGAAGGGCAATTTAGATGATGTAGCCATGGGACGTGTATTCACTGGCATGAGAGCTCATAATGATATTTCCATACCCTTAGTTGATGTGACTGGTGGATTGGAAACAGCCATTAATTTGGCAAAATTCGCTGCAGGATTAGATGGAGAAGAAATTGATATTGTAGAATATCCACAGCAAGAAGACAAATTCATGGAAATGGCAGCCAAATTTGGCGCAACCCATTATTCTAATTTGTTACCGGAAAAACTAGCTCAGGAATTAGAAGTTCTCCATGTCATTCCAATTTTACTTGATAATGAAATACTGATGCTGCTTCCCTATTCATTTTCAGTAAAATAGAATCAAAATCGAGGTGATCTTTATCACTTCAATAATTAAGGAATTATTCTTATATTTGCCTTATGAATTTAAAAGCAATATCGCTTCTTATAGCTATAAGCACTCTGTTTGGACAGGATAGATCGCTCATATTCACCACGGGAGCTCCAAGTGGAACTGATGGGTTTATGATTCAACATAATGGCTCGACAGGTCAATCAGTTAGCGATCGGTTTTATATCGAATCGAACATGGTATTGGAGGCATTAAAAATCTATGCTTCAAATGTTACTGAACCCGCGAATGCAACAGTAATCCTTCACGCTGACAATAATAATTCCCCCGGAGAAGAAATATATTCATGGAATGTTGATGTTGTTGAGGAGAACCATGGCAATAATTATTTTCTAATTATAACCACCGACCTGTGCATTTATCTGGATGAAAATAATTTTTACTGGCTGTCCCTCCATGCCAATGATTCGGAATCCCAAATTACTTGGTTTTACTCTAATAATGCAACTTTCCCTTACTCCACAAGTAATGACCTTGGATCAAATTGGGCAGAAACAAGTACTGGACAATGTGGCGCTCTTTCCATTTGGGCAGAGTATATTTATGAACCAGATCCTAGTGAGTTAATAGGGGATATGAATCTTGACGGGGCTGTAAATATACTTGATATTGTCATGTTGGTAAATGCTGCATTATCTGGCGTCGACCTTCCTGGTGGTGACATAAATGGCGATGGCTCAATAAATATTCTTGATATTGTTGGGTTGGTAAACATCATTTTAAATGGCGCACCAGCAGAGCAGCTATCAGATTGGCTCTATGAAGATATAAATGAAAATTCAGAATTTTTTGGTCAAATGATTGGACCCGAGGTATTTAATGGAAATGTGTCCCTCTACTATTTTGGGAAAGCCGGCTGAACTACGTGCAGACACCGGTTCGGTGTCTTAAATGATTTGTATCTTGAACTGCAATCAGAAGGTTATACAGAAGTAAATATTACCGGCATCAATGGATTTCAATACCTTGATAATGACTATCATTGTATGGTTTGTGATGATCCTGATGGATGCTCAAACTGTGATGACATTAGGGTATTGCCTTGGGTACAAGATATCGATGATGATGATGATGATGGAATCTGGGATGATGATGATGGAGACGGTGAGCCTGATGAACCCTATGGTGATGTATGGGAAGATTGGGATATATCTTTAAGAGATCTAATCTTTTTAGATAGAGAGGGCAATTACATTACCAGACTAAATCTTACATCATTTAATCCCGATCCAACTGCTCTTGGTGAATGCACCGGCAATTATGATACCATAAAGCAGCTCATACTCAGCATGTATTAATTTCCCCCACACCCCTCTTTTGACCCTCTAAAAAATTAAGTAATTCCATTTTTCAGTTAATTTCTCTTGTTCATTTTTAAGTAATATTTCTAAAATAAGTAGTAATGATTCCTACTTATTTTGCGATATAGCCACCAAAGAAATATTATTTACCAATCTATT
>CAZGBZ010000221.1:0-2798 GCA_964524135.1 uncultured bacterium | reverse complement strand
GTAATTCAAACCACTACTGGATTGGAATATGACATTACCACGAAAATTAAAAAATTGGTGGATACCAATAAAGAAACTTTAGCCATTGCTAAAACCAATGGTCAGGAGCAACTCAAAAATGAAAATATCTCTCAGTTATTAGCTCAACGCTATAATATTCAAAATATTAATCTGAGTCAGGTAGTATCTGAAAATATCTCCCTACTATTAATAAATGGGGTAGAAGATTCATTAACCGTTGATGAGCGGCAAAATTTAGAAGATTTTATTGCTCGGGGTGGGAATGTACTTTTAACCCAGAATAGAATTAAAACCGATCTTGCTACTCAACAGGCAAACCCAATAGAATCTGATATATATTCATTACTGGATAATTACGGGCTGCATATTGCACCCAATTTGGTTCTGGATCAGAATTGCGGTAAGGTAAATGTACAGCAGAATTTGGGATTCATTCGTATTCCTGTTCCTATGGATTATCCCTTTCTCCCTGTAATCAAAGAAGGAAGTTTTAATGATGAAATAGTAATGGTTAATGGATTAGAATCCTTGCGCTTAATGTTTCCAAGTGAGATTGTTATTAATGATAGTTTGACAGCCGGCGATAATGTAAACCTCATTTCCTTATTTACAAGTTCAAATCGATCTACAGCAATGGAAGAGTTTTTTAATTTAAATCCAGATCCCAAAGCAAATCCGGCTTTCCGCCAATTGAATGAAGCAGGAAAAGTATTGGGTGCATTGGCAGAAATTACCCATTCTGAAAATGGTACTTTAAGCCAAATAATTCTAATTCCTGACTCTAAATTTATTGCTGATGAAGGAGGAGGCGCAGCACCTGAAAATCATATCTTTGTTATGAACGCAGTGGATTATCTATTAGGTGACCGGGAACTAATTTCACTCAGGAGCCGAGAAATTACAAACCGCCCCTTGCAGGAATTAGAAGATGATGTAAAATCAAGATGGAAATGGATTAATATATTGTTTCCATCTATACTCGTTGTGGCATTTGGTGGATTAAGAATGAGACGTGAAAAAAACCGTGCAAAAGTATTGGAGGAAATTTATGGCTAAGAATGTACAAATTGCATTTATTGTTTTAATCGTTTTTATTGGATTATATTTTTTAAATAAAAATTCTCAATCAAAACACAAAAGTTCAACTGAAGCTATATTTTCAAATGACCCGGAAGATATTTTTAAGTTTCTGATTCAAAATGGAGAGGAAGCAATTGAACTTGCCCGGGTAGATACGCTGTGGAGAATTTCCGGAAATGATACATTAGAGGTTAAGCCCCGATCAATGGATAACATGTTTGATAAGGTATTAAAAGTGAACAGGGGGACCATCATTTCTGAAAACCCGGAAAAGTACGGAAAGTACTCTATTGATGATTCTACTGGTACACACTTAGCAGTGATAGATTCTAAAGGTGAAACAGTTGGATATTATGTTTTCGGGCGATCCAAATCTGATTATTCCCGCAGTTATATTCGGGTTGGCAGCGACCCCAAAGTATATCTGGCGGATCAAAATGTAACCTATATGCTTTCCACCAAGGAAACTTATTGGGGTGAAAAACCAAAAGAGGAAATTGCACCTCTCACACCTGTGGCAACAGACACATCAGCTACGATAAATAAATAAGAGTTTTTCATATTTATTGATTTAGTATAAAGTTTCATTAAATCTTGTAAATAATTCTTTCTCCCCTTCTTGGAATTCATGTAGCTTTCAGGTTCTGCATGAAAGAGAAAATCAACAATTATTCATTTGAAAACCGCATTTTTGTTAAGGGTGCCAGGGAGCATAACCTGCAAAATATTGATGTGGAAATCCCCCGGGATAAACTGGTGGTAATTACCGGCTTGTCCGGATCCGGCAAATCATCCCTTGCCTTCGATACTATTTACGCCGAAGGTCAGCGGCGATATGTAGAATCTCTTTCTGCTTATGCCAGGCAATTTCTGGGGCTCATGGAAAAACCGGATGTGGACTACATCGAAGGCTTGTCCCCTGCAATTTCAATTGAACAAAAAACGTCCAGTAAAAATCCCCGCTCTACTGTTGGAACTATCACAGAAATTTATGATTATATGCGCTTGCTCTTTGCCAGGATAGGTGTTCAGCATTGTAATAGCTGTGGAGGTCCCGTTAAACGGCAAACGGTAGAGCAAATTGTATATAAAATTTTATCTTTTAAAGATGGCACCAAATTTCTAGTCCTTGCCCCTGCTGTTCGGTGCCGAAAGGGTCAATTTAAAGATGTCCTGAAATCTATTGCTCAGGAAGGATTCGTTAGGGTTCGGATTGATGGAGAAGAAATGAATCTATCTAAAAAAATTAATTTAGAAAAAAATATTAAGCATAATATTGAAGTATTGGTAGATCGTCTAGTATCAAAAAAAGGTATTAAAGATAGATTGACGGGCTCAATTGAACTGGCATTAAAAGTAGGAAATGGGTTGGTGATAATACATGAAATTGGTAAAAAAGAACATCTTTACAGTGAATTTTTCTCCTGCCCCAAATGTGATATTTCATTTGAAGAACTCCAGCCACGAGCATTTTCGTTTAATTCTCCCTTCGGTGCATGCAATGGTTGCGATGGATTGGGAACCAAAGTTTCCATTGATCCTGAATTGGTAATTCCCAATTCCAAGAAATCTCTTATCCAGGGGGCTATTGATCCCATCGGTGAACAACCTCGTGGAAACTGGTACAGTGCAATTCTGAAAAGTTTGGCGTTCCATTATGATTTTAATTTCACAACTCCGTGGGTAAAATTAACAGA
>CAZGBZ010000220.1:0-2814 GCA_964524135.1 uncultured bacterium | reverse complement strand
CCCATAAAAGCTGAATTCATTTGCCACATAATCGGCATGTGTGAGAAACTCCCCAAAACTGTCTCTTACAGGCATACTCCATCTTTCAAACACAGATGACCGGTTAACCTGAATGCTTACCTCTCTTTTTGATATTAATAATCCTAAGTTCGCAGGATTAAAACGCACATTATTACTCCCAGAGGTGTTTAATAAATGAGTATTCCCCATAGCGGTTGATCGTGCCGAACCAACAAATGCGTCAGTACCTGTCCAGCGGTTAAACAGAGATTGCCCTGAAAGGACAGAAAATGTTATTATGATTGTTAAAATTCTATAAAGCATAACTTATTTGTATTCGGTAATCTATATCTTCATTTGTTACCTGTGGATTTCGTATCCAATTGCCTTGAGGTGTTTGTCCATCAACCACTCGTGTAGAGGCACCTTCGGTGGAATAACTCACTTTAAACATCACCCGAAATAAGGGCGTGGGTTTTAAATCTACTGCTGCCCAAGAATGGATTAAACCGTTTTCAGAGCTGAATATTCTAAAGTCTGTATCCTCAAAATACCATAGAAATCCTTGAACATACAGCATTCCCCCTTTTATTGAAAAATTGTCATCAGCATTATGAGAGATACTTACCCCAATGGTTTCATCAGGGGAACCAATATTCCCAACCATCATATCGCCACCGAGAGCATTATCGGTGAGACGAGGTCGTGGAGAAAAGGTGGTATATCCATTAGAATAAAGTATTTCAAACTGATTATAACGGGACAATCTCAGTCTACTGGTTATACGGGTTTCCCGAGAATAAAATGGACTGGGATGCTGCACATCAAAGGCTCCTCTTGCTTGCCATTTCTGCCGAACTTTAATGCGGAAGTTGAAAGCGGGTCGCCATTCCACTGTAGCTACTGTTCGGAAATATTTTGCATTATCTGCCTTGCGATTCCAGGTATCCCAATTCAAGTACCCAACCATTGATCGATGAAATTGATAGCGGGAAGAAATAAAAAATCCCTCTTCGGCTTGAGGTTGGGGATTAGCAGAATATAAATAGCTGAAAATGGGATCCTCCAGCCAATAGTCATCCTCGAAAATACTGGTCTTATATCGTTGATAATTTGAATATGACCGCTGATAAGGATTATCATATTTCAAGTCATAATTTCTGTATAAGGTTAAGATATTAAAATTTTCAAACTGAGCATAGGCACTTAAAACCAAAGCGGAGGGGCTTCTTCCAAAAAGAAGTAAATTATTATCTTTCAGCATTTCTCCATATTCACCTTGAATGGATATATTCGCTATGACAGATGAAAAGTCAAAACCCCGAACCCTGAAAAATGATTTGGCATCTGACCAAATTGGAGAATCGGCTTCGGATGAATCCATAGAGGCAATTTCTGCATCGGCAGAGTTGGTAATGTATTGAAGATAAAAGGCATCACCAGAATAATCATCATAATCATCCGGGTTAAATTCAGCATCAAAATCTTCATCTCCCCCTGTTATCGTATTGATCACTTGGGGAATATGACTACGGTCATATAAACTTTCAAAAAAGGTAAAACCTAAGTTTGTACCAATAGTTGGAGTATATCTCAAGTTCCCCCCCCAAGTCATTTCATTAACCGAGCCAATGAGTGAGTGATAAATTTTTGTATAAGTAGTATCGCCGTCAGAATTTATAGAAAATTGTCCATTTGCTCCAAAAGGCAGCCGAGGTTGCATGACGATGAGAGAGGTAAAACTGCTGTCTGCATTAATAATGGCATCCCGTGGATGGTAGGAAGCGAACATGACCCCTCTCATTTTAGGCATGGAAATCTGCACTGCAGAGCCACGCATGACATATTGGGAAGAACGAGTCAAATCACCATGAATTCCTTCCGCCCGTTTGGAAAATCCAAATCCGGTACGGCGTGGACTGAAATTATCATTTGTTTCAAAAATGACCCCTTGCCCGAAAGATGCGGTGAAATTACCAAGGACTACCCGTTCAAGACTTATGGTATTAAAGAGAGAATATTTTTCCAACTGAACAAATCCCTTTAATGTATAAATGCTATCCGGCTGCCCCATATAGCGGTGATAGGAAATCCCCCCCTTCAAATTCACATCTGATGTGACGGATAATTTATGAAATTGTTCCGGCATACTGGTGTCTTCGAAAGCAGTAATAGTTCCGTCGTCATCGGGATTGGAAGTTATTGGAACTGTTCGAACTAAAGAATTAAAACGAATATGAAAACCGGTTTCATCAGAAGGTTTATCAGTAAAACGAATGAAATCAACTAGGTTTTTATATCCCCAATAACTGATACCAGGGGAGTTTTTTAATTCCCATGTACCATTGATATAACCGCGTTCTTTTTGTTTCAGAACTGCAGTAACATCCACTGGGCTGAGATTTGGAAGTGCCATTAGGTCATCATAATTCATATCATTGATATTCTGCGGTTCGAAGAATTTGTCCAGCCATACTTCTGATAATCCTTCAGTGCTGCCTTCATTGGATATCCATTTTCCCATTTTATAGGATGCCCGAACCATATCCTTCTCAAAGGTGGATGCCTGTGGAATGTCAACTGTTACCCTATTTCGAATGTTATGAATATCTTTGATGGTTATTTCGGAAATTTGCATGAGATCGTAAATATTACGGATATACCCGGACCGGCTACGGTGGTCTAATATTTTCTCTATTTGACCATCTGAAAGATCAAGTGATTGCAGGTCTTCGTGAGTGGCAGAGTTGAGATTAATTTTCTGAGCGAACCCTAATGTTAGCATGAGTAGAATTATGGAAATTTGTCGCGTCA
>CAZGBZ010000219.1:0-2846 GCA_964524135.1 uncultured bacterium | reverse complement strand
GAATTTAATTTAGAATTGGTTACATTGTCTTTCCATAATGCTCATTCAACCGGAATTGATATTAATTATGAAAGCAATACGGAAATTGCTGGTTTTCAATTTAATGTTGGTGGTGTAAATGTTACCAATGCTGGTGGTGGTGAAGCAGAGGATGAAGGGTTTATGCTCACAACTGGTAATAACACAATTATCGGATTTAGTTTATCTGGTGCTATCATACCTATCGGGTCTGGCACTCTTATAACTCTTGGCTTCGAAGGAATAAACGGGAATGTAACTTTGACAATTGATAATGTAGTTGTATCTGGATCGGGAGGAAATTCTATTCAAAGTAATGGTCCTGGAAGTATTGAAATTAATTCACCCCCTGGACTTTTCAGTTATAATCAATCTACACTTCAAGCATTTTATTATTTTAAATTAGTATTAATTAATGATGAAAACGTAGAATCAAATGATTGGGTAGGCGCATTTAATGGAGATATCTGTGTGGGTGCCAGACAATGGGATACAACCCAATGTGGAGGTGAAATTTGCGATGTTCCGGTAATGGGTGTTGATGGGAATGAATATACTATTGGGTATATGTTGGCTGGTGATATCCCTACATTTAAAATATATGATGCGTCAGAAAATCTTTATTATACTGCCGAATCTTCAGAAAATTCAGGATGGTTTAGTAATGGTATGCCGGTAGCAGAAATTCTTTCAGCTAATGTATCAATTCTCGGGTGTACAGATCCAGATTATTGTAATTATGATCCCTCCGCAACAGAAGATGATGATTCTTGTAATTATTTATGTACAGGCTGTACAGATGAATCTGCATGTAATTTTAGCGAAAATGCAACCATTGATGATGGAAGCTGTTATTATGAAGGAGAAAACTATAACTGTGATGGAAACTGTATACCTGAAATAGATTGTGCTGGTGTCTGTGGTGGTAATGCTTTAGAAGATGATTGTGAAGTGTGTGGTGGAGACAATACTTCATGTACAGATTGCGCAGGAGTTACCAATGGAACTGCATTTATTGATGATTGCGGAGCATGTGTTTCAGAGGGTGATACATCATGTATTCAAGGTTGTGATGGAAAATGGAAAAATGATGGCTCTCATACTTTAGAGGACGAATGTGGTGTATGTGGAGGTGATAATTCTTCATGTATTGATTGTACTGGTACCCCAAATGGTTCTGCTCTTTCTGATAATTGTGGCACTTGCGATAGTGATGCCTCCAATGATTGTGTTCAGGACTGCGCTGGTGATTGGGGTGGTACTCTTATTGACGATATATGCGGCATTTGTGGTGGTACGGTAGAAATTGTATCGAATTGTGGATGCAGTAATAATTTAGTAATGGATTGTGCTGGTTTATGTGGTGGATCAGCCATGGAGGATGATTGTAATATTTGTGGGGGAGACAATAATACCTGTGCCGACTGTTCTGGTGCACCAAATGGTACTGCTCTAAATGACAATTGTAGCGTTTGCGATAGTGATTCTGAAAATGATTGTGTTCAAGGATGTGATGGAATTTGGGGGAGTGGTTTAGTGGTGGATGAATGTGGAGTTTGCGATGGAGATAATTCATCCTGTGAAGATTGTGCAGAAATACCAAATGGTGATAATAAATTAGATTATTGTGGTAATTGTGATAGTGATGCTGATAATGACTGCACCCAGGATTGTACCGGAGAATGGGGAGGAGCTGCAGAAATTGATGAATGTGATATATGTGATGGTGCTGGACCCGAAGAAAATTATGATTGTGATGGTAATTGCATTGGAGAGGTGAATTGCCTTGGTGAATGTGATGCTCCCGATGGTCAATATAGTCCGAATTTTCAATGTCAAAATGGAAATGTTGTTTGCAATCCTGCAGATTGCAATAGCTTAGATGTCCCTATATACCTATTACCAGATGAATTTGGAATTAGCAAAATATTTCCCAATCCATTTAATCCCGTAACCCAGATTAATTATGAAATTACCCAGTATGGCTTAGTGACTGTAAAAATCTTTGATATTCAAGGCAGGGAAGTGGATCAATTAATAAGTGGTTACCAAAATCCAGGGCATTTTAATCTCACCTGGAATGCAGGTAATAATGCCAGTGGTATGTATTTTGTAGCAATGACATTGCAGTCCGGAAATACAACAATTTCCAGAGATATGAAAAAAATATTATATTTAAAATAGGGAGTTAGAATTATCCGAAAATTTACTATCACACTATTCTTCTCATGTGCATTTTTTCAAGATATACCTCCTGAATTATTTCAATATCATCAATCTACCTATCAGGCTTTTTATTTTTTTAAAAATGTAAGGATAGATAGTAATTTTGTAGAAGCGGATGATTGGGTGGGGACATTTAATTGTGAAAAATGGGATGCAGATTCGACCGCATGCGAAAAATTGGGTCCCTGTGTGGGGTCCCGCAAATGGAATACTGCACGGTGTGGTGGGGGTGTATGTGATCTTCCTGCTATGGGAGATGGATTAGAAGGAGCTCCTGAAACATTAGGATATCTCCAAACTGGGAATTATCCTGTTTACCTTATTTATGATAATTCAGCGGGGGTTTATTATGGGTCGGTTCCTTCCGGGGATGTAAAACTACAAACTGATATATGTAGAAATGGATACCCCTTTTGTTACGAATGGAAAAATTTTGCATTCTTTTTTGTAGAAAACTTACACTCTACGCACGTTTATATGGATTGTGCTGGTCAAATAAGTGGTTCAAAAATATTAGATGATTGCGGCATTTGCGGTGGCGAAGGACCTCAGTTTAAATGTGAAGAAAATGGAAGATTCTACTGCACGGAATATAAATATCA
>CAZGBZ010000218.1:0-2851 GCA_964524135.1 uncultured bacterium | reverse complement strand
TTATTTCGGCGAACTTCTCATTTATCTGTCATTTGCCCTCTTGTCTCGCCATTGGATTCCTCTTGCAATATTAGCAACTTTCATGGTAATTATCTGGTTCCCTAATATGCGCCGGAAAGATAAATCACTTTCACGCTACCCTGAGTATGCAGATTATAAAAAGCGTACCTCTCTATTGATACCGTTTATTTGGTAGCAGATTCCTGCTTCCTGTTTCCTACCTCCTCTTTCCCGATTCCCTGGCCGCGGCAGGCAGGCTTTCCCCTAACCCCGATCCCCTAACCCCTAACTTTTCCTGTTAAACCCTGTTACAGTTCTCCTCTTGGTAGTTTGAGATAAAATTCAATAACTTCAAAGATGGTGCAAACTGGAATAATTGGTACTTTGCTGATTTCATTTCTTTTTCCGTTGGAATTTGAGGTAGAACCCTATCTTCAAAATGCCACTCCTAATTCCATAATAATCATGTGGGAGACAGATTCCAATTCTGATACTAGAGTAGAATGGGGGACTTCAACCTTTTTAGGGAATAATACCAGCGGGACTGCTTTTTATAATTCAGGAAGTTCACAAATCCATACGGTACTGCTTGACGGATTAGACCCCAGCACCCGCTATTATTACCGTGCAGTAACTTCCAGCCTTAGTTCAGAAATTTATGATTTTATAACGCCAGCAGACCCTTCGTCAGAATCATCCCTGAAAATTATTGCCATGAGTGATATCCAGAAAGATTGGAGCAACTGGGATAAATATGATGAAATTATTCATGAGGGAATAATTGATTATTTCACCGATGAATTTTCAGATGATCTCCCTGAAGAATTACAGATGGTACTCATTGCTGGTGATTTGGTAGATACGGGATCAAATTATTCACATTGGACAGATCACTTTTTCGCACCGTCTACTCCGCTATTTGCACACGTACCCTTGTACCCTGTTTTAGGGAATCATGAAGCCAATACCAGTTATTACTTCAATTATTTCAACCTGCCCAATAATGGATCGCAAGGATATGAAGAACATTGGTGGTTCACTGACAATTCTAATTTGAGGATCATTGGCCTTGATTCCAATTGGGATTTTCAACTGGATGTACAACTAAATTGGTTGGAGGATGTACTTGCAGATGCATGTTATAATCCCCAAATCGATTTTGTATTTGCTCAATTACACCACCCTTACCATTCAGAATTATGGATAGCTGGAAATACAGATTATACCGGGGAAGTCATTACTCTGATGGAAGCTTTTACTGATGAATGTGGGAAGCCAAGTATTCACTTTTTTGGTCATACTCATGGATATTCACGAGGTCAATCTCAGGATCATGAGCATCTCATGGTGAATGTAGCTACTGCTGGTGGTGCAATTGATTATTGGGGAGAATGGGCTCAGACTGATTATTCTGAATATACTGTTACTCAGGATGAATGGGGCTTTGTTTTGGTAGAAGTCAATGCCGGGGATGACCCTGATTTTACATTAAAACGAATTAGCCGGGGAAATAGAGATACGTTTAGAGATAATGAAATTAGAGATGAAGTCCATATTAAATTACACAATGAACTGCCTGAAAAACCAGAGGCACTAAATCCATTTGGAAATAATATTGAAGGGGATTCCATATTGCTGGAAGCCAGTGAATTTGTTGATTACGACGGAGATAACCCCTCAGCCGCTCAATGGCGTTTGTACAAAAATTGTGAAGATGAACCTGAACTTCTAATAGATGAATTTGTAAATAAAGAAAACTGGTATTTTTATGAAGATACTCAGGAGTCCGTGGAGTTAGGCTTGTTGCCAATATCATCATTAGATGGAAGTACTGCTTATTGTTGGCAGGTACGTTTTCGTGACAGCAGTCTGGGATGGAGCCCATGGTCGGACACGACCCATTTTCAGACTATTGAATCCCAATTTACGGCTAATCTACTGCTCAATTCCGGGGCTGAAAATGGAACCGATAATTGGATTGTTCACGAAGGTTTTTTTGAATCTTTAACAGCCTATGAATGTGATGGTGTTGAACCCTATAATGGAACGTATTATTTTGCAGCTGGAGCTCTCTGTAATTCCAGTTCTTATGCAGAAGTTTCCCAGACAATCGATATTTCAGAATATGCTGACTGCATTTCAAATGGATTGGCGGACGCTCATTTTGGTGGGTATTTATCCAATTGGGGTGGGTCTGACCACCCGGAAATACAGATGATCTTACTTGATGAATACCATAATGAGCTTGAAAGTTCTCCCATTTTAGATACCTATAACAGCTCATGGACTTTTCTCTCTGATTCGCAACCCATTTCGGAAGAAACTGCCTATATTCAAATACTTCTCATGGGAACACGCTACGCAGGGAGTGATAATGATTCATATTTTGATGATCTGTTTGTAAAAATATTAAGAGATGAATCCTGCATGAATACTCTCATTATCGGTGATCTGAATCAGGATGAAATTCTTAATATTTTGGATATAATCATCATGGTAAATATCATTTTAGAAGGATATGACTATCAGGCTCAAGCCGATATGAATGCAGATGGCTCAGTCAATATTTTGGATATAATTGTATTAGTGAATCTTATTCTGGATATATAAATTCCAATGCGGGCAATTTAATTGAATCTGCCCACCTGAAGCCTATCCATTCATAATTCATCACCTTACCCCTTTAAATTTAGAAGCTAGATAAGGGCTAATTCTGATTAAATATGGGTATGTGATAATCCGTTAGCCTGCTGTAAATTAGCTCCTTCGAATTTCATACAAATATAAAAGAGAGAAATGCAGCCATTGATCCAGCCATTTAATGTCTTGTTACCCATGCTGTATGGGATAG
>CAZGBZ010000217.1:1339-2872 GCA_964524135.1 uncultured bacterium | reverse complement strand
AAAATATTCACTCATTTAAACTAACAACTCCCATAAACTCACTAAAAATAAATTTGCTAATGCAAATGGAATAAAGACCTTCCAGCAGAGATACATAAGCTGATCCACTCTTAATCGCGGGAATGTCCAGCGAAACCACATCATGATAAAAATCAGGATAACTGCTTTAATCATAATCCAGAAAAATCCCATAACAGGACCATCAAGGAACAACCATGATTCCGGTAAAATATTGAACATCTGTAGTGGAGATAACCAGCCCCCTAAGAAAACAATAGCTGCAACAATACTTACAATGAGCATATTTGCGTATTCACTTAGGAAAAACAATGACCAACGAAATCCTGAATATTCCGTCATCCAGCCAGCCACCTATTCTGACTCTGCTTCAGGGATATCAAAAGGTGTACGATTGGTTTCGGCAATAGTGGAAATATAGTAAATAAAAAATGCTAAAAAAGTAAATGGGCTGTGAAAAATAAACCAGCGATTATCTGCCTGCCACTGAACAATATCTCCTAGATGAAGGCTTCCGGCAACAAGAACAACCAGCAACAAAGACAGACCGATTGGGATTTCATAACTAATAATCTGAGCCGCAGCCCGCATAGAACCATAGAGAGACCATTTATTATTGGATGACCAGCCAGCCAGTATAACACCTATAACCCCAACAGAACTCATGGCTACAATATAAAAAATACCAATATTAAAATCAGATATTACAATATTTTGCGCCAATGGAACTGCGACAAAAGTAAGCAATGCACCGGTGAAAATAATAAATGGCGCTAGAATCATTAAGAATTTGTCTGCATCATTTGGCAAGATATCTTCTTTTGTCAATAATTTAATGGCATCTGCAAAGGTCTGTCCAATACCGCCCCAGAATTTCTTTCCCCCTTTAAAGCCGAACAAACCAACTTCCATTGGGCCTAATCTATCCTGCATAAATGCGGAAACTTTACGTTCAAAATATACAGCAACAAGTGCATTCACTGCCATTATAGTGAATATCACTACACCTGAAGTGATAAGGATAACCGAAAGAATCAGGACAGTATTCACTTCGGAAAAGGAATTGAGCAGTATGTCAACCAGAGATTTCATCTGTCAATTTCACCTAATACAATATCCAGGCTGCCTAAAATGGCAATCACGTCAGAGATCATCCATCCCTCAGCTATTTCACTGAGGACCGATAGATTACAAAATGCCGGGGACCGCATTTTCACCCGCAACGGTATATTTTTCCCATTACTGATTACATAAAACCCTACATCACCCCGAGCAGATTCGTAGCGGCCGTAAACCTCGCCTGCTTTTGGACGTACTTTCTTAGGGAGGGCGGCATGTACATCTCCATCAGGAAGCTGGGCACAAGCCTGGCGAAGAATTTTAGCGGACTCCCTCATTTCCAAAACACGGACATAATAGCGATCCCATGTATCCCCTATGGTTCCCATCGTTCCCTCACCTAGTGGCACATCAAAATCAAATTTATCATAGATGGAGTAAGGTTCATTTTTACGT
>CAZGBZ010000217.1:0-1329 GCA_964524135.1 uncultured bacterium | reverse complement strand
GATCAAAATTCACCCCACTTCCACGCAGGCTGGGGCCGGTAACACCAAAATTTATGCCCACTTCGGGTGGAAGAACACCCACATCTGCAGTGCGTTCTATAAATATTTTATTGGTGCTCAAAAGGTTATTAAACTCATCAATCTGAGGATCGAAATAATCCAAGAAATCTAGGGTTCGCTCTATAAATTTGGGCGGTAAATCGTGGGAAACACCGCCGGGCCAGATATAATTGTATAAGAGGCGGGCACCGCAAAGGGCTTCAAATAAATCCAATACTCTTTCCCGGTCACGGATGGCCCTAGTAAAGGGGGTTATTGCTCCCACATCCAAGCCAAATGTGCCAAGGGCAACCAAGTGGCTGGCTATGCGCTGTAATTCTGCAATGATAACCCTTATATACTCCACTCGCTCAGGGAGCTCAACATCCAGGAGTTTTTCAACGGCTATGGAATAAGCATGATCCATGTGCATAGATGCCAGATAGTCACAACGATCAGTGAAGGGAACAATTTGCTCATAGGATAAATTTTCACAATGCTTTTCAAAACACCTGTGGAGATATCCAATTACTGGTTCAATTTTTGAAACAATTTCGCCATCGGTATGAATTTTCAAACGCAGGACGCCGTGAGTACTGGGGTGCTGTGGACCCATATTCAGTACCATTTCGCCGGTTTCTAATACCGTTTTATTTAAGACATGTTCTTCCATTATTCCCAGTATGTTTTATCTTTTGGTACGGGCATGCCGCGATAATAATCAGGTTCTTTGTAATCTTTTCGCAATGGGTAGCCATCCCAATCTTCTGATAATAATATCCGTTTTAATTCTGGATGTCCCTCAAATTGAAGCCCCATCATATCAAATGCTTCCCGCTCATGCCAGTCTGCTGCCTTCCATAATTCAACTATAGAAGGGATTGACGTACCATCTTCTGTTTCTACCCTGACTTCTAAATAGTGGTTTTTGGATGTAGAATAGAAATTATAGGCTGCGCCGTAAGTCTTAATATTACCTTTATCATAAGAAGAAATACACATGAGATAATCAAAATCCAGCTCGGATTCATTTTTCAGCAAGATGGAAACTTCACTCCAATCAGCAGGTGAGACTAAGATAACTTCTTTCCCCTCGATTATGGAGGATTTACCAGCGGCCTTGGTTTCAATAAATTTTACAATATCAGCAAATGTCATATCAGACCTGCTTCCTGAAGGGAGTCTCAGTTTTGATTTTCTTCTGCAGTTCTAATAGTCCCTGCAAAAGGGCTTCCGGGCGGGGTCGGCATCCGGGGACATAGACATCAACTGCCACCACTAAATCCACAC
>CAZGBZ010000216.1:0-2883 GCA_964524135.1 uncultured bacterium | reverse complement strand
CAGAGGGAATCCAAACTGAATCGGGAGAAGAAGTATCCAATACACAGGTGAAAATCCGTCTAAAAGAAATAATAGATACCGAAGATAAATATAATCCTATTGGAGATGAAGAATTGACTAATAGAATGAATGAAGAAGGTTATAAAATTGCCCGCCGTACCATAACCAAATATCGGGAACAATTGAAGTTTCCAACTGCAAGACTAAGGAGAAAAATATAATAATATGGAAGCATTGAATATAAGAAGTACCACCATTCTTGGTGTTAGGGTGGGCAGGAAAATTGCCTTGGGAGGGGATGGCCAGGTTACTATGGGGGATATGCAGATGAAGTCCAAGGCTGTAAAAGTGAGGAGCTTCTGCGATGGGAAAGTATTGGCAGGTTTTGCAGGTGCTGTGGCCGACGCCATGGCTCTTTTTGAAAAATTCGAGGGGAAGTTGACCGAGGTAAATGGAAATCTTCAAAAAGCTGTAGTAGAGATGGCTAAAGAATGGCGAACGGATAAAATATTGAAAGACTTAGATGCCTTATTAGCAATTATGGATCATAAATCAGCCTATCTATTATCTGGTTCGGGAGATGTTATTGAGCCCGATGACTTGGTAATATCAATTGGAAGTGGTTCCGGATATGCAGTAGCATCAGCTCGATCATATCTTGATGCAGGGGAGAAAGACCCCGCAAAGATTGTAAAGAAAGCATTAAAAATAACAGCAGACCTTTGTATTTACACAAACGATAATATCACTATTTTAAAAGCATGAAAGAATTGACACCCAGAAAAATTGTAAAAGAGTTGGACAAGTATATTGTTGGGCAGACTCAAGCCAAAAAATCTGTAGCAATTGCCCTCAGGAATAGATGGCGTCGTCAGCAGGTTGAAAAACCATTACGGGATGAAATCAGCCCCAATAATATTATTCTCATTGGTTCAACAGGTGTTGGAAAGACTGAAATATCCAGGCGATTGGCAACTTTAGTGAATGCCCCCTTTGTTAAGGTAGAGGCTTCTAAATTTACAGAAGTTGGTTATGTGGGCAGGGATGTTGAATCTATGGTACGGGATTTAGTAGAAGTATCTGTTAAACAAGTAAAGAATGAGAAAGAAAAAACGGTTTTGGATCAAGCCAGAACAAATGCAGATGAAAGGATATTGGATTGTCTGTTTCCCAAGGGAGATTTATCATCTATGTCAGAAGAGGCTTTAAAGCGCCAGGATAGAACCCGGACAAAACTTCGAAAAAAATTGAAGGCTGGAGAATATGAAAGTAAAGTGATCAAAATAAACATGAAAGCATCTCCTATGCCATTTATGCAGGTTATGGGTCCTATTGGAATGGATGATATGACTGGTAATATCCAGGATATGTTGTCCAATGTGCTCCCCAGGAAGGATAAAACGCAGCGCTTAAATGTGGAAGATGCACGGGAAGTGTTTATTAATGAGGAAGCGGAAAAATTGATCGATATGGATGATGTAATTAAATTAGCATTAAATCGTTCAGAACAAAATGGGATCATATTTCTGGATGAAATTGATAAAATTGCAGGCTCTGAAAGCTCAGGTGGACCAGATGTTTCCCGCGAAGGAGTACAAAGAGATATTTTGCCAATCGTGGAGGGTTGCACAGTAAGTACAAAATACGGTCAAGTGAAAACAGACCATGTACTTTTTATAGCAGCAGGAGCATTTCATGTGAGCAAGCCATCTGATCTCATACCCGAGCTGCAGGGAAGGTTTCCCATACGGGTTGAGATGAATAATCTCACCAAAGCTGATTTTGTAAAAATTCTTACTAAACCAAAAAATGCCCTCATCATTCAATATATTGCGCTGTTAAATGCAGAAGGAGTTGAATTAAAGTTTTTAAAGGATGCCATTCAGGAAATTGCAGCCATTGCAACGGAATTAAATGATAAAATGGAAAATATTGGCGCCAGAAGATTGCACACAGTAATGACAAGTCTTTTAGAGGATATCCTTTTTCAACTTCCTGACAAAAAAATTACTCAAATTAAATTAGATAAAGTCAAGGTGAACGAAAAGCTAACTAATATTACTGAGGATGAAGATTTAAGACGGTACATATTATAGGAATAAAAATGAAAAGAGATTTTTTACATATTACAGATTTTACAACCGAAGAAATTTGGGAGACCTTAGAACTGGCGCGATGGATAAAAAACAAGTTTTATCTGCGGGAAGAGTATCATCCATTTAAGGATCGATCTTTGGCAATGATATTCGCAAAGCCATCCGCCCGCACACGGGTATCATTTGAAACTGGATTTTTTCGTATGGGAGGGCACGCCCTCTTTTTAGGTCCCAATGATATTGGGATTGGAAAGCGAGAATCAATTGCAGATATTGCCCGGGTACTCAGTAAATATAATGATATGATAATGGCACGGCTATTTAATCATGAACACATTATTGAGCTGGCAGAATATGCAGATGTTCCAATTGTGAATGGACTTACTGATTTTAATCATCCTTGCCAGATTATGGCTGATATCCTTACTATTTTAGAGCATAGAGGTAATTTGGATGATTTAAAAATCACTTATGTGGGGGATGGGAATAATATCGTTCATTCCTGGTTAGCGTTGGCAATGCGGATCCCCATGCAGTTTACAATTGCCTGCCCGGAGGAATATGATCCGGATATGGACATGGTGGCTACTTCCCAAAAAGAGAATTTATCTGAAATTAAAGTCTCCCATGACCCATTTGAGGCGGTGAAGAATGCAGATATTATTTATACGGATGTATGGGCTTCCATGGGACAGAAAGAGGAAGCGGAAAAAAGACGCCGAGAATTTTTAGATTTTCAAGTGAATGAAAAACTAATTTCTGCTACTGGCAAAAAGACCCTTTTTAT
>CAZGBZ010000215.1:0-2895 GCA_964524135.1 uncultured bacterium | reverse complement strand
CTACTTCAGTTCCATCTGCATTATGAACATGGATAAATCCACTATTATCACCAAAGATGATCTCATCATCTCCATCACCATCTAAATCTATAACCAGAGGGCTGGCTTTTACTTCAGAGGTGTTAACTGGAAAACCAACTTGGTTAAGGGAAACATTAATAGTAACCTCTCTAATTTGGTCAAATTGATAGTCAATCCCTTCGCCAACAATTTGAAGCTGAAAATTTACATCTTCCAATGCAATTCCCTCTGAAAATGTAACTTCAAAAAAATCATCTCCACTAGTTGAATTTCCAGCTGAAATATCTCCATAAGAAGCAAAATCATCAGAAATACTCACATTTGAATTATTAGTTGAGAGGTATGCAGACACATTACCGGCATTTACCCAGCCTTCAACATTTAGTAATGTAATAGATAAAATTGAGGTTTCACCGGGATTTGCAACCCCATCTGAATCACCTGCTATATCATCAAGAAAAAAATAATCTTCAATTACGATATTCGGTGAAAAATTCAGGCCGATAGCTTTATGGGCATCTACCATTCCTGTCCCCAGACAATATCCTCCCGTACTATTTCCATTACAGTCGATATAATCTGGATTAATATCATAAATAAAGGGGTTTGCTGAATTTGATACTTGATTTCGTACTTGCACATTGGTCCAATCAGGATGATATGCCCATACTAAACCATGAACGCTGGCAGCATTAGGTGATGCCATTGAGGAACCATCCCATGCTTCAAAACCACCTCCAATTATTGTACTATAAATACTTTCACCTGGTGCAGCCAGATCAACAGTTGTATGGTAAGTAGCCCAAGATCCCCAGGTACCATTACAATTAATTGCACAAACTGAAATGGAGTTATCATAACTGGAAGGATAGTGAGCACCATATTCTTCCAGTCCAGCATCATCACCATTACCAGCAGCAGATAGTACAATTGCGCCATAGGTATTGTAGGCATTATTAATTACTGTATTTTCAGAATTGGAATATCCACCACCACCCCAGCTATTATTAATAATTGTTAATGCTCCTGCGTTATACCCTGCTTTTGCAGCATAAGTTATTCCACTATAACCACTATGGATACCTGGCTCATCAGTAGTAGGTCCATCTTTTGAACATTTCACAGATAAAATTTTTCCATTAAACATAGTAGATGCCATGCCTACACCATTATCTGTAGTTGCTCCCATAATTCCTGCAACATGGGTACCATGTGCCCAAGTACTATTGTTAGCAACTTCTGTTTTTGGGAATGGGTCTGCATCACCAGTTCCCCATTGACCAGATGTGTCATAACCAATTAAATCATCAGTATATCCATTTGAATCATTGTCAGATCCATCCATAAAAGGTGATCCATTTGCTAGAGCATCTCTAAAATTCACCACACCATCATCATTTAAATCACTTTGAGTGGTCATAAAATCAGCAATTTCAAGGGAAGAAATATATCCATCTTCATCTGTATCAACCCCAATTTCAAAAATAAGAGCTGGAATTTCCCCTTGATTTACCCAAAGATTAGCTACTAAATCAGGGTGGGTATAATCCACACCCGTATCTACAGAGGCTAATAATATATTTTGCCCACTTGGCATTTCATCGGGAATATCCCAATAATCCCAGGCGATGTCTGCCTTGACGGATGGAATACTACATTGATTATCTAGGTTTGGGTCATTAGGTATATAAAGAGGTTTTCGAAGATATTCATGTTCAGCATACAGAGTAACTGGAATCTCTCCTATTGCGGCAATAGACTGTGCAGTTGTAAGACTACGGTTTTCGTTTAAATAGATTCGGTAAATTCGGTTAAGATAGATATCTCCATCTTTGTCCATTTCTGTGGCATGTTTTATCCAAGGTTCAATATTGGTTACCTGAATTGTTCTGAATACATCATTTAATTCATTAATACTTACAATTACTTCATTATTATTTCGAGTAATCTGTAATGGTTCAATACTTGGCTTCAAGCAAAAGAAAAATGTATTCTCAGAAATTTGAGGTGTATCCGCAAATAACTGCACTATACCCAATCCAATTATTAATAGTATACTAATTTTATGTTTCATTTTATTTTTAAACTCCATTTTCCAGTCAATTTCTTTTGTAACCCCAATATTAAAATGCCAAGGGGTATAATTTAAGATTGCAAAATTTGTAATTATGTGATGTAACTAAAAAAAGGCAGATGACTATTGTCTTCTGCCTTTTTAATAGCATTCAAAAATGAATGGATTTATTTAAGCAAAACAAGCTTTTGAGTTTGAACAACATCTCCAGCGATCATTTTTGCAAAGTACATACCACTTGCTTGATTAGAAGCATTCCAAGTAATGCTGTGGTAACCTGCAGTTTGGTTTTGGTTAACCAACTCTTCAACAAGTCTTCCAGTTGCATCATAAACCATTATTTCAACATGACCTTCATTCTTTAGACCATAATTAATGGTTGAACTAGGGTTGAATGGATTTGGATATGCATCTGTTAGCTCTGTTTTGATTGGTAGTACATTAGAAAAACTGATATCATAAGTTTGCACTTCAACTTCTATACCATTACCTTGGTTATCAGCTAAAATGATGTCTTTAAATTCAATTGTGCTGGTTCCTTCAAAACCGTCTGCATTTAAAAATTCAAATTTTAAATTTTCGGGTAAGGCCTGACCTTGCATACTGAAAATAAGACCACGTATGACACCTTCAGATATTTCATTATATTTAACCTCAAAACCAGAGATAGCTTCAGGTTGTACAGATTTTATTTCTGATGGATTAAAAGAAATATCGAATTGCAAGCCATGTATAGCCTTATCAGATTCAATTACTAGATCAGCAATTGAGCCAGAAGACTCAGAACGGGCTACAACAGT
>CAZGBZ010000214.1:0-2914 GCA_964524135.1 uncultured bacterium | reverse complement strand
ATTTTACCATTCATAAAGAAGCCTGTGAAAATTGTTGTGAAAAATTGAGTGATATTTCCAGATTAATGGAAAATTTACCCAAAATGTCACAATTAAGTACCTCCAGTCAATTTGACCAGAAACTCCAGAATAAAATCCGTGAAATTGATAATCAGGGACCTTCAATATGGCAGTGGTTAATGCAGTTAAAACCACTTGGATTTGAACCGGTACCAGCCTTGGGATTTGCGGTAGCGATGGTCATGATAATCGGGGCATCTTATTTATTATTAAATCAAGATGGTCTGCCCAATATTGACTTTGAAAAATTATCCACCCAATCCCAACAGAATACCCCCCAGAAATTTAAACCTTCGGTTATTACCCCCACAAAAAATCTACCATCTATGGCAGATTCAGACACCTCAGCTAAGTCAAATCCAAAACATTTGGAGAATCGAATCCACCTAGTGGGAGGGAAATAGTATAAAATCCTCGGAATTATCGTTGTAAACCCAGTATTTTTACAGCTGTAATTTTATTATAAATAATTTAATTTTATGGAAAAGGAAAACTTATAATGGCAAAGAAACAATCCTTTGGTGCGAAAGTAGGACATGCGAAAAAATCTTCAAAAAACCACATCATGTTAATCAGGTCTGGTAGATCCAATAAAACGGGTGCTTTACGGTTTAATGAAGAAATTGTTCAAGTTCCTGATGGAAAAACCGCAGACGGTGTTGTAAAGGAACTCCTCGCTAAAAAAGCGTAAAGTTGTATTTTAAATTTTGAAATAGGAGGGTAATTCCCTCCTATTTTTTTATTTAGGCAAAATTTAAGGAAAAATATTTATAAAACTTAGAAACGCGATATTAATTGCAATTTCCATTTCCATTATTTTTGGTGGTACATCCAAGAAAAGTGAAGCGTACGAATATTTTATGAAGGGTGAGTATGAACTATTACAAAACGACTTTAAAATGGCGGAAAAATATTATAAAAAAGCCCTTTCTCTGTCTCCTGATTCTCCCACGATAATACATTCATTAGTCGATTTAAAAACCTATCAGGGAAATTATTTGGAAGCCATCAATTATTTGGAAAGAAATATAAAATTAGATCCTAAAAATAAAGAAATCGGCTTAAACCTTTATGAGCTATACACTCAGGAAGGTATCGATACAAAAGCTGAATTATTATTAGATTCTCTTCTTTTAGAATTCCCTAATGATATGGATATATTATTCGCCCGTGCAAATACTCAATTTTCAAATCAGGAGTGGTCAAAATTAATTAAAACCTACCAGGACATTTACGAGGTTGGTCCTCACCAGAATGAAATCCTCATAAAAATTTATGAAATTGGGA
Source organism: uncultured bacterium (assembly GCA_964524135.1). Lineage (GTDB taxonomy): Bacteria > Fidelibacterota > Marinisomatia > SCGC-AAA003-L08 > D37C17 > D37C17. The sequence goes on along the minus strand of CAZGBZ010000214.1, from coordinate 1,567 downwards.
TAGCAACAGGAAATTTAGAGTTAGTTAGGGATATTTTATGGGAATTGAAATCCATTTCCCAAAGCCAGATGATTTTGGAATTATTAATTGAAATAGCTGAAAATTCGGGTGAATATGCTGAGGCTATTTCGTTAATGTATGAATTGATGGAATCAACTGGAAGTACAGATGAGCAGTTAATTAATTTGAGCCAGCTCAATCTTAGGATTGAGAAATTTGATGTAGTAGTGGAAATTCTCAGTCCCATTTATGAAAAAGGAAATCATTCTTTAGATGTACTTAGAATACTCTTAATTGCATATTCCTCCCTGGAACAAATAGAAAATGAGATTAATGTCAGTGAGACACTCATGAATGAATACCCTGATATTCCTGTGGGATATGAAGCTTTATCCTTTGCCTATTTACAAGCTGAGGAAAATAATAAAGCAGTTGAGATTTTACTTCAGGCATTACCAAAATTTCCAGATGAAGTGGCATTTCCCTTTTCTCTGGCGACTATTTTTTATAATTCAGGAGTTTATTTAAAAGCCGAAAATTATTATCAAATAGCATTAACCATACAGCCGGATTTAGTAGCAGCAAAACATGCACTGGCTATACTGTATGAAGATATGGAGGACACCAATCGTTCGGACTCACTTTTTTTGCACATGATAAATCAAAATGAAAATGATGCTGGAGGGAGAAATGATTATGCTTACATCTTATCAGAACGGGAAGAATCTTCTCTGGCGGATTTTAATTATGCCCTTCAATTAGCAGAGCGTGCTGTTGCCATGGAACCTGAAAATGCCGCTTTTCTGGATACTATTGGCTGGATCTACTATAAATTAGGAACCTATCAAAAAGCAGAAGAATTCATTGAAAAAAGTCTAAGCTACAATGAGGATAACCCCGTAATTTTAGAACATCTCGGTGACATTTACGTAAAAATGAATAAAACTTCTGAAGCCATTAATATTTATAAAAAAATTCTTAAATTGGATTCAACTAATCAATTGATCAGAACTAAATTGGATAGATTAAATGACTGATAATCCTTCTATCTCCATCATTGTTCCTGTTTTAAACGAAGAAGGCTCTTTAGAGAAATTTTATACAGAATCATCTTATTCTTTGGCCGATTATTCTAATTGGGAATTAATATTTATTGATGATGGAAGCGATGATGAATCCTATAACATTATGCGGAAAATAGCTGATAATGATAGCCGGGTTTCAATCATCCAATTTTTCAAGAATTTTGGTAAAGCAGATGCACTTGCTGAGGGATTCAAACAAGCCAATAGCGATATAATCATTACAATTGATGCAGACCTTCAGGATGATCCGGCTGAAATTCCCCCATTAATCACAAAAATTCAAGAGGGATGGGATGTTGTATCCGGTTGGAAAAAAGACAGGAAAGACCCAGCCTCAAAACGGATACCCTCAAAGATTTTCAATTGGATAACCAGGATATTCACCGGAATTAAAATTCATGATTTCAACTGTGGATTAAAAGCATATCGGCGAAAAGTGGTTAAATCAATAGATATTTACGGGGGACTTCACCGCTATATTC
>CAZGBZ010000213.1:0-2920 GCA_964524135.1 uncultured bacterium | reverse complement strand
AGTACTCATACCACTCCATTCTCGTGCTCCCACACAAACATCACCATAAAATGCACCAATCCAATCTGCACCTACCTCAAGTGAATTCCCATCTATATCCGCATTTTCTATCCAATAAAAAGCTTGATAAGGGGATTGTGTGAAATGGAAAAGAGATGGCGGTTCGCTTCGCCCATTTGTACTGCGTTGAGAGGGAGAATCAGGATCAGGAGAATTAAAATTAAAACCGAAAGATTCAGTAGAAACTACCCAATATCCTTTAGCGGCTTCCAAATAATCGAGTGAACCAAACCATGTACCATTTATATACTGAGCTGCATCCCCACTTCCAGCAATAGCGAATATATTATTTATATAGATGTCATCAATGGCATCATTAATACTTTGACCTGCTGAAAATGGGTACGAGATTAAATTATTTCCATAATGCAGATCATATAGAATAGGGTTTTCATCTGTACTGGTTGGAATTGCACCATCAATTGTCAATACAGCACCTTCTTCTACAATTAACCAATATCCTTTTTCTGCTTCAATATTTTGAAGACTACCATACCAATTTCCAGATTGATTAAATGCACCAGCACCTTCGGCAATAATATATTGTGCATTATCACCTAATTCTGAGAAAATAGAATTACTAGAGACATCTTCAGGTAATGCATAAAAACTGATAAGATTTGCTCCTTGGAGAAGATCAATGGTATAGGTAATGCAATCATTGAATGCATTTGAATTACATACACCACAATCATCTTCGTAAGCTTCTCCAAAACAAGTGCCCTCACAATCCATATCGCTATTGGTTGCATGCCCGCTTTCTCCTTCAGAACAGATTCCGCAATCATCATTGAAGGCACTTCCATAATAATTTCCATTACAGTCAATTGGACTAGACATACACTCACCTAAATCAACATCAAAAGTAATTCCCTGAGAGCCTAAAATAAACCCTTCGGTGATATCCAAACAGGTTAGGTCATTTACAGAAATGTTTTCATCAAAACCAACATCTCCAATTTCAGCATAATTAAGATAAAAGAGGGTACCAGCACCCGCCGGGATTGGGGAGCCTGACATAGAAAAGCCAGTTACAAAATCTTTACAATCGTTATCTCGCCAACATGTAGAACCTTGATGAAGATAAAAATTATTTTCTTCAGCAGTGCCACCGAAAACATTTGTAATATCCATTCCAGTTATAAAAAATTGAAATCCCATGATTTCAGAAGAAGAGTTGTACAGAATTGGAACAATCTGATTGTCGGAATCCACCTCACCAAATTCTATTGATATGGATTCGCTAGCAAGTACCAGGGATATTCCCAGTACAAGCTGAATTAGCCAAATTTTGGCTGTAATATTTTTATTTTTTATATTCTTAAACAATTTTACCCTAACCGTTTGTGAATGATACACCTATATTTCATTAATTAAATTTACCGTCCATCGACGCTAGGCACTATTGAGGTACGTCACATCGATAAAACTATTTGATCTATATCACATTCTCCCTTTTATTCAATACATTTAACAATATCTTCAAAACATAAAATACTACATAAATTTAATCCTCTCCACCCATCGACGAAGGTGATTTAAATCACATTAAATAGTAACGCTAAAAACAGTATATTTTGAAGAGCCTAATCTAGATAATTGATTAGGAATAAGAATTTTCCTCCTTTTAAGATTAGTACAATACTAACCTCCCTCCATTACTTTTTTGTTTCTCGAGGGAAATATGCTAATATAATCCCCTTAGGAACACCTTCTCCTAATTTTAAATTTAATAAAACTAAAAGGTTATATAAAAACAATATTTTTCCCTCCACAAATATTGAAAATTAGAATAATTTTGACCAAAAAAAAACTCCAGAATTCCTCCTGGAGTTTTTTATACCTTATAACTAAATGAAAATGTTATTTCTTTTTCAATTCAGCATCAATTATAGTTGAATAATTTTCTATATTTCTGCCACCTTGAGGTTCTTTTCCATTAATTAGAAATTTAGGTACAGATAAACGAGGAATTCCCGACTGCCTCATTTGATTTGTTTCTTTATCGATCCGAGCTTCTAATGCAGGGTCTTTCATATCCTGATCAAATTTCGCCATATCTAAACCCAGTTCCTGCGCATATTGACGAGGTAAATCTTCATTAGTTTTTAAACTACGGTAATTATCCATAATTTTTTTATACATATCTTTATACTTTCCTTGCCGTTCAGCTGCTAAAGCATAAATTGCTGCTTTCTTGGCTTGCTTGTGGAAAGAAAGTGGAAAATTTTTAATTACAACTTGTACATCATTTGGATATTTCTTTAAAATATCGTCCATCAAACTGACGGCTCTAGCACAGTGCGGTCATTGAAAATCCATCCATTCTATAATTGTAACTTTTGCATTCTTTGGCCCCATAGTGAAAGAATCACCAATTTCTACATTATAAACTTTATTGGGGTCAGCCTGCGGGGGTTGCTGTTTTTTATTGTTAGGAGCAGGCTTATTTTTACTGGCAACAGCTAAGTTTGCAATTGATTTTTCTAATGAGGCTATTTTTTTCAAAATGACCTGCTGGCCATCCTTTACTTCATTTATTGTTTGTTCTAATCCGGAGTTATTTGTGGTATTGCAAGATATTAATAATCCTGCGATTCCAGCAATAAACAGCCGGGTTATTTTTGATTTAATCATTTACTATTCCTTTAATTATTTAAAGTTACATTTAATAGACAGATATAAATTTACATTAATTATTATAAACGCTAAAATAATTCTTTTCTTATTTTTACGTGATTTTACGTCTATATAAAAAGGGGGGTTTGAATATTTCAAACCCCCCTTTTTTATATGAATCTAATATTTACTTCACGAGCATTATTTTCTGGACTTTAACTTCAGTTCCTGCAGTCATTTT
>CAZGBZ010000212.1:0-2921 GCA_964524135.1 uncultured bacterium | reverse complement strand
GGTGTAAAAGCCTACAATAGTTGGGAAGAAACCGACACCAGTTACAGTGGAAGTTTTGAAATTAATTTTGATCCGCCTACAAACCTAAATACATCTCAAGCATCTAATACTGAATCGGTCTATTTAACATGGGATGATAATACAAATTTAGAGAATGGTTTTGAAATTGAACGGGATACTGGCAGTAAGAGTGGTTTTGAATTATTGACAATATTGAATGCTAACACAACCAGTTACATGGATACAGATACCACCAACTTTGAATATGGAGATGAAATCACCTACCGTGTAAGGGCATACAACGACTACAGCGGCACTGTTTACACAGATTATTCTAATGATGCATCGGTGATACTTTCTGAAACAACATTTCTATTTGAAGGCTTTGAAGATGGTATCTTGCCGAACGGTTGGTCACAATGGACATCTGGAGGAGGAAATGGTTGGAGCATCTCTTCAAATTATGCTTATGAAGGTAATTATAGTATTCACGGTGGTGGTGGATATTATGACAATGAATATCTTGAAGTAACAATTAATGTGCCACAATTTACTTCTGTTGACATTTCCTTTTATCAATACGAAGTTGATACATCAGGTGATGGAGATTTGTATATCAATGGTAATTATCATTTTGATTGGGATTCATCGAGTGGCTGGTACCAAAAATCAACCACTTATTACACAGGTTCAAACAGTCAAATAACACTTCTATGGACATACACTACCGGTGCTTATGGTGATGTTTATCTTGACAACATCCAGGTAACCTGGTAAAGAAGGAATTAGCAATGAAAAAAATATTAATATTCGCTTCAATTTTCATGCTTGGGTTCTCTATGATAGTACATGCCCAAGAACCCATTTCAGTCCGCAGTCAGTCTTTGGAAAATGTGATCGAAGATGACTGGGATCTTATCTATGATCCTATTGAACTCAGGTTTGTAAACGGGACATATTTCTTCTCAAATCTCGCAGATTTCAATGAAATAGATGATAATGCCATAGTATCAAATTCCACTTCTTCAACTTTTCCACGAGTGGATCTTTCCAAAAATAGTTCAGGCTATCCTAACGATTTTTCTAAAGAATTACCCATAGGGCTTGCATTCAAAAATCCAATTTTCGGATTTTTGAAACATGCTTTTCTTTTACGACTGAAAAACTCTAAAGAAGCAGAAAATGCTGGGGGTGGTGAGGGTGAATACGAATATAATACCTTCAACTATTCTGACAGTGATGGTAACGGACTCTATGACACTAAAACCTTCACTTCAGGAAAATATATCAATTATGATATTGACAGGAGAACTGCTCTTGTTCTTAATAATAATCTCAAAATGGGTCCTATGACATTTGGATGGAAACTAGTTTCTGATCATCAATTCAGTGAAGACGATGAAGCCCAGACAGAAATGGGGGTATCCGGTTTTGGTGAACTTCTGCATGGCATCTCTGGGGGTTATTGGGTTTGGGATCCTTGGGGCAACCAAGTTTGGTTTGGGGGACCTGACTATGGCTTCGATGAAAGTACCACCCATTATCTCATGGAAGATGACTATTCAGATTATACCTATTCAGAAAATGGAAGTTTTCTGACAACAGAAGAGGATTCCTACGTAAAATCGCACATGGCTTTTATGATGGACTTGGGCCTGGAGTTAAGGGCAGATCTTATTAACCAAACCCTATTAGATGGTAAAATCAAAACAAATGATTATTACTCAGGTAATTACAAGAGATATTTTGATTCAGAAGATATGCAGAATTTTGAAACAGGAACTATAAGGGAAACTTACGAAAGGTTGGTTGGCGGAGATGGATCGGCACACAATCTAGGAGGATCGATTAAAGGCGTGTTTGACAAACGTGACAAACGAAAAAATGACGGGTTCTGGCAATTGGGAGCCATGCTGGGAATTTCCCTTGGTAACTACGAATCATCCGGTGACAACCATCTAAGCTGGTCGAAAGACAGAAATTATGATTATTTAGATACTGCAAATACTGATTCATATGAAACCTATATAAAAGACGATCTTGTTTCAGATGTTGGGAATTACACTGGCAGCAGTATGGATATATTTGGTCGCCTACATGTTCCTATTGGGAAAATCATTAATTTGGGGATTGGAGGATTTTATAATTACAATAAAACCACAAGAAGTACAGATTATATTTCTGAAATAACCACTGCAACGGAATACATATACAATGGCAGTATTAATGACTCGCAGGATTATACTTCTACTGTAAGCAGTAAGCTTGTTGCTGATAGAACGTATGAAACGCAATATGCCACTTACAGAATCCCTGTTGGTTTGGAATTCAGGATGCCCAAAGACGACTTAACTGAAAATGATCCTTTCAGTCTGCGTAATTTCAGTTTCCGGATCGGAACAGCCTTCATTTCATCTCACACCATTATAAATGACAAACACCAAATCACTGACTCTCATCCGCACATAACGACAACAGAGTATGGAGATGGAAACGTTAATATTGATATCGAGGATAATTACTATACATCAACCAGCGCCCGAACAGAAAATATCAAAGGGGAAAAGCAATTTTCTGCAGGAATTGGCTATCACCATTCAGAAAATCTCCAGATTGATTTAGGTGGTTATGGAGGAGATGAGATCTCCTTTGTTGGAATATCTTTCACCGTAAAACTAGACATCATAGAAGAACTAATAAATCCTCCTGCCAAGTCAAATGAAGAATGAATAAGCCCTGACCCGATAGGATTTTTACATATCGTGAAACTATGAGAGGTATCATCGGTTGAGTATGTTGGAACAGCTGTAAAGTAAATGAAGCCTAACAATATCTTAAGTGATTTTCTTGCAGAAACAGGATGGTGTTCTACTGGATAGTCATAAGCTGATACGACAGCTAGTAATCAAACATCTAATTCA
>CAZGBZ010000211.1:0-2923 GCA_964524135.1 uncultured bacterium | reverse complement strand
AGGGCGTACATCTGAAAACCCGTTGCCGCGTCCGGGAAATCACTACGGGTTCTGACGGCATGGCAACGGGCGCGATCTACTTCGACGAAAATGGGACCGAGCATCACCAGTCTGCAAAAATGGTCGTTGTCGCCTGCAACGGCATAGGCACACCCAGGCTCCTGTTGAATTCAGCATCGGATCGTTTTCCCGACGGCCTCGCGAACAGCAGCGGCCTGGTCGGTAGAAACCTGATGTTTCACCCCTATGCAGCCATTGAAGCCCGCTTTGACGAGATGCTTGACGGCAGTCGAGGTCCCACCAAGGGTATCCAGTCCCATGAGTTTTATGAGACCGACCCATCGCGTGACTTCGTCCGCGGCTTTGCCTTTGAAATGCACCGCGGACATGGCCCCGTCAATACGGCAGTCACTGGTGTCCTCGACGGAATGATTCCACTTGGCACCGGACACCACGAAGCCTATGAGCGTCTGTCGGACCGCGTCATGGCCGTGGTGGCTGTCTGTGAAGACCTGCCCGAGGCGTCCAACCGTGTCACCCTGGATGATAGCCTGACGGACAGCGACGGTATCCCTGCGGCGAAGATCAGTTATCGCGTCAGCGAGAACAGTACGAAGATGATGGACTTTGCCGTTGACCGGGGCCGTGAACTGTTCACGGCAGCGGGCGGCGAGGTCATTCGCGTTCAGGCACCCATGGCAGGCGGCGGGTGGCACAATCTGGGCACCGCACGGATGGGCATCGATCCCGGGAACTCTGTCGTCAATGAATGGGGGCGAACCCACGATACCAAAAACCTGTTTATCATCGATGGCAGTCTTTTTGTCACCAGTGGCGGCGTCAACCCCACTTCAACCATCCAGGCACTGGCTCTGTATATCGCAGATGCAATCAAGAAGCGTCTTTCAGACGCGACACTGTTTGATTGAGGTGAGCAGCGTGGAATTTACAGCTTTCGAAATCAGGGTGATGCGTTATCTCGCTGGCGCCGCAATCCCGGCAGCAGACGAAAAGTCGCTGCCCGGCGGAGACGAAGAAGAGATATTCAAAAGACTGCTGACCAAGGCAGCGTCAAGAGCCTCCCGAATCAAACCTCTGATAGAGTCCAGCCTCAAGGATGTTGATGGCGAGGCACTCGACAGCGATGACGCGAAATTGAAGGCATGGTGCGAGCACCTCGTCAGTCACCAACCGCAGGCACCAAACAACCCGTTATCCCGACTGCTACCGCTGATCCTGCAGGCCTACTATGAGGACCACCGTGTACAGCAGGCTTATCAGCGCAGGCCAGGCCCACCTTTTCCTGAAGGCTATGAAGTCAGTCAGGGTGACTGGTCACTGCTTGACCCGGTACGTGACCGCCAACCTTTCTACAGGAAGTCGAAATGACTCTTCTTCAAACGATCTTCATCACCGGCGCCGCAAGCGGCATCGGCCGCGCAACCGCAAGCCTGTTTCATGAAAAAGGCTGGTTCGTCGGTTGTTACGATGTCGATGCAGATGCCCTGGCCGTGCTGCAGCAGGAACTTGGGGGGCGATGTCTCATCGGCCGTCTCGACGTCCGCGACAAAACAGCGTTTGATGAGGCATTGGCGGGCTTCGCTCTCGAAACCGATGGTCGCCTGGACCTGATGTTCAACAATGCCGGTATCACAGCAGGTGGATACTTCGATGACATCCCGTTCGAGAAAACTATCGACATGGTAAACGTCAACCTGATCGGCGTACTCAATGGCGTGCATGCGGCCCTGCCCTACCTGAAACAAACAGAGAACTCGCTCTGTTTTTCAACCTCTTCGTCCGCCGCCATCTACGGTTCGCCAGGCATGGCAATCTACGGCGCAACAAAATACGCCATCAAGGGTTTTACCCATGCCATGAGCGTTGAACTGTCTCGCTACGGCATCCGGGCGGCAGATGTCATGCCGGGGATTATAGATACACAGATCTGGCGGTCCAGCCGTTACAAAAACGGCGAGGCGGTAGCAAACTACGAGAAGACCCCGCAGATAAACGCTACCAGGACCGACGCGACACGCACCATCGCGCCTTCCGAAGTGGCTGAGGCTGTCTGGAACGCCTACCACGGTACCCGCCTGCACTGGTATGTGCCACCGGAACTCGAGGAGGCCGACAGGACAACAGCAGCCGACTACGAAAAAAGGCGAGACGAACTGCTCGAACAGCAACGGCGTTAACCCACAATACAGGGGTGACAACTCTCATGTCCAAGAACACAGATCCACATCAAGAGGCTTCTGCATCAACAGTAATCGGTATCAATCACGTCGGCCTGTCCGTCAGTAATCTCGATGCCGCCCTGGACTTCTACACCGGGGCGACAGATATCGCACCTGAGCAACCCCTGCGATCGGGTAACCCTGAGGCAGAAAAGGCCAGTGGCTTTCACCATGAACCCGTCGCCAGAACTATCCTGAAAGGCCCGAACAGCTACCTGCAGCTATCCCAGTACGACGAAGCTGCCTCAGGTTCGACCGGGGAAATAGCGGTGAAAGGTCCCGGTATCACCCATGTCTGCTACCAGTCCCCGACGGAAACAGACATCTACGCCAGTTTCACGGCCAGAGGGGCAACGCCGGTCAGTCGCGGTACGGCACCGATCAGCCTGCTCGGACAGGGCGTATACTACGCCTACGAACGTGACCCTGACGGAATCATGTTTGAAACCGAGCACCTGGACAGATCGCCCTTTGAAGGTGAGATCTGGATATCACATGTCGCACTTGTCTCTCATGACCTGGATCGCCTGGCAGCATTCTACGCAATGCTCTTTGGTCGTGAGCCCAATCGAAGGACCAACAAGGCCGCCGGCCCGACCTTTGATGAGGTTGCCGATTACGACAATGTACACATTCGGGCTGCCTGGTTTGACCTCAACAATATGATTGTTGAACTCTGGCAG
>CAZGBZ010000210.1:0-2924 GCA_964524135.1 uncultured bacterium | reverse complement strand
AATCTCACCAATTGTCAGGGCGACAGGGCAATACTTTCTTTCAGCGTTCGAGTAAGGGCAGTTGGTACACTGGCAATTCTCCAGCCTTGCCCATTCCCCGGGGATACCATCGCTGACAATAACGCTGTATTTCTCGTCGAAACGGCTCACATATTCCGCTATTGGCTGGCCATCTCGCGAAAGGCGATAGATGATTGTGTCGTCGCGGCTCAATGCTGTAACTCCGTTGCAATTCCAGATTCTTTATCAGTCGTATTCAGTCGTATTTCACGACTCATATTATAGGATAGTAACAAAATGACTCAGCAGACCGGGCAAATAATCCGTTAAAGACAAGGCTGGCTAAAGCTTTGTCTAATCTTTAATATTGAGTTACGGGCAATTCGCGGTTTTGAAAGAGCCGAGCGTTACTTTCTTAGCATCCCTGAAAAACAGGTCCACACCTGGTGTGTGAAATACAATAACGAAAAGGATGATTAGTTATGATTGATCGAGTAATGCCTGCATTAGTGCTGATTGCATCTATATTGGCGGTTTTTGTCCCCATGGACTACTGGCCTTTGCTTCTGGTCTTATTGGGACTGGTTCACGGCTTTATGAGTCGAGAGGCGGATACCATGATAATCTTGATGGTTCTGGTCGCGGCCGTGGCATTACCTCAGATTGCCAACAGCCTCGACGCCATTCCTGCAGTTGGTACCTATCTCAATAGCATTATTGATAATTTTGCAATTGGGATTGCAGGCTACGCGATAGCCCACTTTGTGTGGGATGTCTGGTCCAGGATCATGCCTGCGGAGAGTGCCGAATAAGGCGGTACACCAAGACAGCGCTTTCATCAGCTCAGCCGGCATCGATACTAAAAATCGGTGCCGGTTGAACTGATTATCGGCAATGAAAATAATAGGCTTTAGCTTACTGCAATGAAAAAGCGTGAGGAGTAATCCCATGAGGTTGGAAATAGAAAAACTAAACGCCAAAATCATGGACAATAAGGCCCTTCTGGCTCAGTCAAGGGCGAATATAGAACAAAATCGAATGCTTGTACTAAGCAATTACTCGGCAGCCATGGCAGGAAATCAGCAGCTCGCAGCGCACAATATGGAGGAGATTTTTTCTGCTCGACGATCAATTTTGGATTTGTTCGATTCTGAAGATGAGGTTCAGGCTCGTTACATCGAGGAGGCTAAACTGGCATCGGAGCTGGATCTTCTTGGCCATTGTGCAAAGCTGAATCGTGAGAACTTGATGCTCAATGAGCGAATGATTGAATTGAACCAGCAATATATAGAGATCAATCATGCAATAATGCAACTTAATCAAGAAATGTTGAAATTTAACGAAGAGAACTTGAATTCAAATTCTGAATTTATATCCGGCGCATTAAATCCAATGCTTTTTGATTCAGAGGCCCTGCAGGACTTGATAGAGGAAAATGAAAAATCGCTTGCAGAATTGCAAAGCCTGGCGGACGAGAATCGACAGATCGTCGTTGATCTTTTAGACAGATCCAAGGAAAACAGAGCTATTGCTCTGAGCGATACAACCCAGATCAGTGAAAGGAAGAAAAGCCTGTATCGTAACCGTGATGAAATCACTGAGATGCGCCAAACGATTGGATCCAAAGTAACGTTAGCTGATCTGGTCATCGGAGATTCTGAAGAAGAGGCCTAACCTGCATCGCTTACGATTAAGCAACATCTCTAATCGTTTTTTGCTCAGTCTGCTGAGCTATATTGTTACACCACCGAAATTGACCGCTGACAACCAGGCGCGGGATGTTCAGGCAACGGTATGAGAAAAGCGATTATCCATATTGGATTGGAGAAAACCGGAAGCACATTTATCCAGGATTTCTTTTCCAAGAATCGACAGGCGATCAAGAAACACGGCCTGTTTTACTCACGGTGCCTGACCGGGAAAAACCACGCGAGGCTGGTTCTTCTGGGCCAAGAGGACGAAAGCAAGCCGAATAAGATTCACCGATGGGCTGGGTTAAAACCAGAGGCGGTGTGCGCAGCAAATCGTACCTGGTTAAAAGGCGTTGAAACCGAAAAGTCCAACGGGCTTACTTTCTGGGCATCGACCGAATTCCTGAGTTCGTTGTTACACGAACGGGAAAACTGTTTGCAGTTTCTCGACAATATGCACCGCGTTTTCGAAGAAGTGTCCATCATTCTGTTTGTCAGAAAACAGGAGGATTTACTTCTGTCTCGGTACTCGACGTCGGTCCTGGACGGCAATCATAAGCCCATGACATTTGGTAAGGTCCCAAGGGAAATTGACGTTGTTTCGATCATTGATAAGTGGGCAAGCGTGGTCACGCCAGAGAACTTTTACGTACTGCCCTACTTTTCTGACTCACACCCCCGTGAACTTATAGATATTTTGTTGAGACGTACCACCGGTATTGAGCCAGATCTGTCAGGGTTTGAATGGCCTGAAGGAGATGTGAACCCAAGACTAACTTTCTCCGGCCTCGAAGCGATCAGAAGAATCAATGCGCATTACGGTTCGATTCCAATAGCGAAACGTAGAGAGGCCCTTGCTTTGCTTGCAGGTCAGACCAGTCACGAACAAAAATTTACTTTGTCGGCCGAGAAGCAGAGGGAGGCCTCGGAGAAATTTGCAGCAATTAATGAAGAGATATCGCGAACGCTGGCGGAAACTGATCGCGATCGGTTTCTTCAACCTGGCAGAAGCCAGGCGAGTTCTAATCGCTATGACCCGAAGCTGGTTGAAAGGCTCGAGGAATCTATAATCACTTTGATTAACGCCTAGCGGAAGGTGGCAGGAAAAGTCAATCGCCTGAACTTGACCTGACAGTCGCCTGACTCAAGACCGCAACATTGAGGAGACCGCCATTAGTGAGGGTATAAATAATTCTGTGTAAGTGGCCGGTTCATGTCAGACAGGCACTCTGT
>CAZGBZ010000209.1:0-2931 GCA_964524135.1 uncultured bacterium | reverse complement strand
AAGATGGTAATTCACTGCTGAGTTCAATTGCCATAACAGAATGGTTTTTATACCCTCATTCTTATGAGAGCAAAATTCAATGCTTAGGGTCATTCTTTTTTGATGAAGTATAGAAATGGGCAAAAATCAATTTATTCTTACTAAAAATGATTCAATTATTAGAAGATAAACTTTCTGATTACTGTAGGGAAATAAATATTCCTTTACAATATCTCTCTATTGTACATTCCTTTTCAGGAGGAGTTGATAGTACTGTATTGGCTTCGCTCTTAAATTAACCTTGATGCATTTTAATCATAATGCTGATTTAAATGCCAAAATAAGAGAAAATTTCTGCAACTCATTTTCAATTAAAAATAAAGTTGATTATTACAGTAAAGATTTATTTATTAATCACAGTGAAAATTTTGAATCATCTTCGAGGAAAAAAAGATATTCTGAGTTGAATATTATTGCAGGTAAAATAAAAAGCCATATAATTTGTACTGCTCATCATCAAGATGATCAAATTGAGACATTGTATATGAAAATGTTGGATAATTCAGATTGGATATCTAAAATAGGAATTCGTGAAAGATTAGGTAAAATAAGACGCCCATTATTATCGGTGCACAAAGATGATATAAGGCAATTTGCAATTGAGAGAAATCTTTCATGGGTTGAAGACCCGTCAAATAATGATTTATCTTTTCGAAGAAATTATGTGAGGAAATCTCTTTTATCGGATGTTTTAATGGCAAAACCTAAATTGGTAGGCAGCCTCTTAAATGAGTCTCACACATACCAGCTAAAAATGAATTCTTATATTTCAGAATTTAATAAAAATAATTTCAACATCAAAAAATCTAAACAATTTATTTCAGTTAATTTAGAAAAACTGAAAATATTTGAAATTGAAAAACTGAAAATATTTATTTATTGGTGTGCATCTAAATATTTTAAAATTGACATTCCAGAAAAATCACGGAAATTTTGGAATGAATTCAGTAATTATTTACAAAAATCTAAAACCGGATCAATTTACAATCTTGGATCCCTCACCTGTATTTTAAATAGAGCAGAATTGCTAATTAGTTCAGAATATTTACAATTATTAGAAGAACCAATAAAGACAAAACTAACACCAAATAAAAAATGGTTTAATACAACATTTACTATTAATAATTGCGATAGACCTGTTTTTTCTACAGACAGACATAAATTTTCCCTCACGGAAAGCAATTTAAAGGATGGCTTATACCTAAGGCGATGGCGAAAGGGTGACAAGATTATAACTTCTACATCAACACAGCATATTTTATTGAGTAATTTATTTATAAATAATAAAATTTCAAAATTAGGTAAATTAATACAGCCGATTGTCGTTGATAAAATGGACAATATAGTATGGGTTCCCGGTTTGGCTCATGCTAAATTACCAGTAGATTTTTCCTGTAGTAATAGAAAGTTGATAAAATGGGCTCAGGGATAATAATACCAAACGGGTTTCCATATGCTGGAAATAAATTGGAAGAAATTATTTCACCTGATTCAGTCCAAAAAAGAGTTGATGAAATTGCAGGGGAAATATCTGGAATGTATCAAGGAAAAGTGCCTATTATTATAGGAGTACTAAACGGTGCATTTCTATTTATGGCTGATCTTGTAAGGCATCTTGATATTCAATTTGAAGTAGATTTTATAAAAATTGAATCATACGGAGATAGTACAAAAAGCTCAGGTACAGTTAGACTTTTAAAAGATATTAGCGCAGATATAACAGGCAGACATATAATTGTTGTGGAAGATATAGTAGATACCGGATTATCTTTAAAATTTTTGAAACATCGAATGGAAGAAGCATCTCCCAAATCTTTGCGGTTTGCCACGTTTTTATATAAGCCGGATGTTGCTTCGGCGGAATTGGAAATTGATTGGGTAGGATTCAGTATAGAAGATCGATTTGTTGTAGGATATGGTTTAGATCTAAAACAAATATATCGAGGATTGCCAGGAATTTATGCAGTAAAAGAGGAAGGTAAATAAAAAGTGAAAAAAAATAGAAAAAATAAAAAAGGAAAAAATAGTCCCCAAAATATTTGGAAAACGCTTGGGGGTAATTTATTAATATGGGTATTAATAATTATTATGGCTGTCACAGCATTGCAATATTTTTCTACAGATTATAAACCACAAACAATTGATTATACTCAGTTTCAAGATTATATTGATGAAGATATGGTTGACTCTGGACGAATAATCGGCAGAACATTTAAAGGAACCTTTAAAGAGCCTGTTACGATGGAAACAGGTAATATCAATAAACCAAAACAAGTGAGTAATTTTACTACGGTTCTCCCTGAGGTCACCCTTGAAATGACTGAAATATGGAGTGAGAAGGGAATAATTTATAGATTTGAAGAGAAGACCTTGGGCTTGTTTGATTATATGATTCAATTTTCACCCTGGTTATTAATAATCTTTTTTTGGTTTTTCCTCATGAAAAAAATGCAAGGTGGCGGTGGGCAGAGTGGTATATTTAATTTTGCTAAAAGCAGAGCCAAAATAATATCTCCGGATACACCAAAAACTTCCTTTAAAGAGGTGGCAGGCTGCGATGAAGCTAAAGTTGAGCTACAGGAAATTGTAGAATTTTTAAAACACCCTGGGAAATATAAGAAGTTAGGGGCAAATATCCCCAAGGGTGCATTGTTGTTAGGTCCTCCCGGAACGGGAAAGACCCTTCTAGCCAAAGCAGTTTCGGGTGAAGCAAATGTGCCATTTTTTACTATCAGTGGTGCCGAATTTGTAGAAATGTTCGTTGGAGTTGGAGCATCCAGAGTGAGAGATCTCTTTGATCAGGCTAAACGAAATGCCCCCAGTATTATATTCATTGATGAAATTGATGCTGTAGGGCGGCATCGAGGTGCCGGATTAGGGGGTGGGCATGAT
>CAZGBZ010000208.1:1305-2950 GCA_964524135.1 uncultured bacterium | reverse complement strand
CCTATAAACCATTTCCCTGATTTATTAGATTGAAATACCTCCTCTTGAGAAAACATTAAATATACACCGATAATGATGAGAAATATGTCCCTTATTGCCAAGATGAGAAAGAATAGCAGAAATGGTAATTTGTAGCTGATTATCAAATAAATTAATACTACCATCATACAGACTTTGTCAGCAACGGGATCAATTAGTTTGCCAAAATTGGTAATTTCTTCTGCTTTTCGTGCAACATATCCATCTAAAAAATCAGTTAATACAATAATGATGATGAGTGCAAACGCCTGCCATAATTTCTCAGTCATGCCATGGGCAATATCTTCAAATATTAATACTAGGGGTATGGTTAGAAATATCCTGCTGATACTGATGGCATTTGCCAAGGTCATAATGCGGTCCTGCCTAGTTTGGAGGCGTTTTTTACGTACCCTTTTTCTGTGCTTAAATCGCATTAGTTATTTCGATGAGAATTAAATTTTAATGCCGCCAATAAGGAGTCCTTATAATCAGAATCAGGAAATATATTAAGCTCATCCTGTGCTTCTTTTGATAATCTGTCAATTTGGTTTTCTGCAAATTGAATCCCACCATGCTTTTCGATGAGTTTACTGATTACTCTAATTTCTGATTTTTTTACGTGGTTGTTGAGTTGTCGTTTTAGAGTTTTCACTTCTGAAGCTGTTAATTTTTCAAAAAGATAAATGAGCGGCAAGGTGAGAATATTTTTTTTCAGGTCAAATCCTGCTGGCTTGCCTAATCCTTCAACATTACCGGTAATATCCAAAAGGTCATCCTTTATCTGGAATACCAGTCCAAATTTTTCACCAAACGATGCCAAGGCTTCACGTTTATCATTGTCTTCTGTTACTGTCATAACCCCTAATTTACAGGCTGCGGAAAATAGCGACGCTGTTTTATCGCTCACCATTTTAAAATAAATTTCCTCTGTCATATTTTTCTTAATGGCTTTTTCAATTTGTTGAATTTCACCCTGACTCAGACGCTCAGCAGTACTGGATAAAATCTCTAAGGCATCAAAGTCTTTCAAGTGGATCATATTGGTGAGGGCTTTTGAGAACATAAAATCGCCCACTAAAATAGAAAGTTTATTTTTCCACACCCGGTTTATAGATGGCCACCCACGACGAAGATTAGCATCATCTACTACATCATCATGGATAAGCGTTGCAACATGAATCATTTCTATGAGGGCAGCTGCACGATAGGTGTTTTCATTGGGCTCTCCACATAAGCCTGCAGAAAGCAAACATAAACAAGGTCGAAGCTGCTTCCCCTTTTTACGGGAAATATACCTGATAATTGTATTTATTATTTTTACATCCGAATGAAGCGATTCTTTATAAACTTCCTCAAAACGAATTAGGTTTTCACGAATGGGAGAGGTTAATTTTTTTTGCAGTTCAGCATTCACACCAATGAACCCTTTGGTTTGAAAAGTTTACTAATAAGAATACTAAACTCATATAAAATAATAAGGGGTACCACTATAAGAATTTGACTAACTGGGTCTGGAGGGGTCAGAACGGCTCCAAGAATAAGAAATACAACAACAGCAAACTTTCGATATTCCCGTAAAAATGCAGGTGTGAGGATGCCAATTTTTGTAAAAAATATGGAGATT
>CAZGBZ010000208.1:0-1291 GCA_964524135.1 uncultured bacterium | reverse complement strand
GAAGGAAAGAAGGCAAGGCTAAATGGAATAATTACGAAGTAAGCAAAACTCATCCCCAGTAGAAAAAATGCAGATGAAAATATTACAGTGAAAATAACTGCTATCCCATATTTATCTTCAAATGCTGGCGATATAAAACGCCAAAACTGGTACAAAATAACCGGCAAACCCAATATCATGCCCCCAAATATTGCCACGGAAAGTTTAACTGTAAACATACTGGTAATTTTTAAAACCTGAAGATTTAAATCAATAGATAGGGATTCTGTGGGGTTAATGAGCCAATACATGATAAAATCTGCATAGTGGTAGGTTACAACTGCTCCAAATAAAATAGCAATGATAGATTTAATTAATCGCCAGCGGAGTTCTTCCAGATGATCCCAAAATGGCATTTCAGGAGATTGATTATTCATTTTTGTGTTATCAGTTGTTTGGCTAAATTGTATGGAGATTGGCGAAGATCAGGTTGTTTTTCCAATTCAGATTGAAGCTCTGAATGGTTTTTATCATTCCAGAAAGAATTCATTAAATCACCTGTTATGAGTTTTGTTACTCTTTTTTTGTAGCGATCATCTATTTTTACTTTTTGAATACCTTGGGTCAGATTAAAGGATTTATGTGCATCAATGGATTTCATCAGTTCTCCTATACCCCTACCCTCAGTAGCAACCGTTGATACAACCTGAGGTAACCATTGACTATCTTCAATAGAAAGTGTGGAGAGAATATTTTTCAAGGTAATCATCAGTTTATTTGAACCAGCCCGGTCAGCTTTATTAATTGCGAAAATATTTCCAATTTCCATTAGACCTGCTTTTAACATTTGTACCTCATCACCTGACTCAGGAACCAATACCACAACAACAGAATCGGTAGCCTGAATAACATCCAATTCTATTTGCCCCACACCAACCGTTTCAAAAATAATAATGTCATACCCCGCAGCATCAAATATTTCTCCCACCTCCTGTGTTGAGCCAAACCACCCCGACTTCCTCTGGTTGCCATACTTCTCACAAAAACATGGGGATCTGAAAAATGAGAAGTCATTCTAATCCGGTCTCCTAACACAGCACCTCCGGAAAATGGACTGGTGGGATCAACTGCAATAACCGCAACCCTTTTGTCATTTTTACGAAAGGCTGAAATTAGATTATGGGTGAGTGAACTTTTCCCTGCTCCGGGAGGTCCGGTGATTCCTATTTTATAGGCATTACCTGTATCTTTGTAAATCTCAGAAAGAAGTTTTGCTCCTTCATCTCTGTTATCTTCAATTAGCGATATAGCT
>CAZGBZ010000207.1:0-2953 GCA_964524135.1 uncultured bacterium | reverse complement strand
GGAAAATCAGATTCCATTCAAAACAGGGAATGCAATGCCATTGGGGAAAATTCCTGAAGGTTTGTTGGTTCATAATATTGAATTTAAACCTGGTAAGGGTGCTCAAATGGCGCGAAGTGCAGGTTCCTACGCACGCATAATGGCATCTGAAGGTGGCATGGTTACACTAAAATTACCGTCTGGTGAATTAAGAATGATATCAGAAAATTGTTTAGCTACAATCGGTACAGTTGGTAATAAAAGTCATGAAAATATATCCATTGGAAAAGCTGGTCGATCCCGTTGGATGGGACGCAGACCCAAGGTGCGTGGTGTTGCAATGAATCCGGTAGATCATCCACACGGTGGTGGTGAAGGTAAAACTTCTGGTGGACGTCATCCGGTTTCGCCTTGGGGTACCCCCGCTAAAGGATATCGCACTCGTAAAAAAAATATAGCTTCGGATAGATATATTATTAAGAGGAGGAAATAGACTGTGCCAAGATCTTTAAAAAAAGGACCCTTTATTGATGCTAAGCTTGAGAAAAAAATTAATGAGATGGGTAAAGCTACAAAGAAAAAAGTAATAAAAACCTGGTCTCGTAGATCTACAATTTCTCCCCTGTTTGTGGGGCATACATTTGCTGTTCACAATGGGAATAAATTTATCCCAGTATTTGTTTCTGAAAATATGGTTGGTCATAAGCTAGGAGAGTTTGCTCCTACTCGAATTTTCAGACAGCATTCAGGAGATAGAAAGGCGTAGATATGGAAGCAATTTCTAAAATGGATATCCGGCAGTCCGCAAAAAAAGTAAGGCATGTTTTGGATGTAGTAAAGAATGCTAAGGTAAATGATGCCCTGACTAAATTAAGTTTTACTAATAAAAAGGCTGCACAAATTATTCACAAAACAATTTCTTCTGCTTTGGCAAATCTAATGCAGGGAGAGGAGACTTTCGATGTGGATAATCTATATATTAAAAATGCGTATGTTGATCAAGGACCCACAATGAAGCGATTCAGGCCTGCTGCCATGGGAAGAGCAATGCGTATTTTAAAAAGAACCAGCCAATTAACAATTGTCATTTCGGATGATAAAAAATAAAAGAGGGTGATTTGGGACAGAAAACCAATCCAATAGGACTGAGATTAGGAATCAACCGGGACTGGGACTCCGTTTGGTTTGATGAGAAAAATTATGCAGCTAAATTGCATGAAGATATTATTCTGCGAAATTATATTAATAATAGATTGGGTCATGCAAGTATATCTCGTATTGAAATTTCCCGCACCCCCAAAAGAGTTTCTGTGACTATCCATACTGCTCGACCAGGTATTGTTATTGGTCGTGGTGGTTCTGAGGTAGAAGCGTTAAAAAAAGAATTAAAAAAGTTTATGGGCTATGATGTTAACATTAATGTATCTGAGATTAAAAGGCCTGGGCTCAGAGCTGAATTGGTTGGACAAAATATCGCTCAACAACTTGAAAAAAAAGTGAATTATAGAAGAGCTGTCAAAAAAGCGATACAGTCAACTATGAGTATGGGGGCAGAAGGAATTCGTGTTTGTGTTTCTGGTCGTTTAAATGGAAACGAAATTGCAAGAAGTGAGACGTATAGAGAGGGAAGAGTTCCTCTTCATACTTTGAGGGCGCAAATTGATTATACAATTACAGAATCCCATACTTCCTATGGAATCATTGGAGTAAAGGTTTGGATTTATACAGGTGAAAAAAGAAATTAATAGGTAAACGCATTGTTATCACCCAGAAAAGTAAAATTTAGAAAAACGCAAAAAGGTCGTATGAGAGGCATGGCAAATTCAGGTGATTATGTATCTTTTGGATCTTACGGATTGAAAGCAATGGAGCCAGGATGGATTACAAGCCGTCAAATTGAAGCGGCTCGTATAACAATTTCCAGAAAAGTGAGAAAAGTCGGAAGGATGTGGATTCGCATTTTTCCCGACAAATCAATAACTAAAAAGCCTGCTGAAACTCGAATGGGAAAAGGTAAAGGTGCGCCAGAATATTGGGTGGCTGTTGTTAAGCCGGGTAGGATATTATTTGAAATTGAAGGTCTTGATGAAAAAGAAGCTGAGCAGGCATTCAAGCTTTGCTCCCATAAGCTTCCCATCAAAACCAAAACAGTTGGAAGGCGTGAAGTAGGGGTATAATTTTGAGAAAAAGTGAATTAAATAAATTGGGTCAGGAAGAGCTTGTGACTAAATTGAAAGATGGTCAGGAATCTTTGGTAAATTTGAGATTTCAAAAAGCATTGCAACAACTGGAGCATCCTCAGAAAATCAGACTTGTTCGCAGAGAAATTGCTCAAATTAAAACTGCAATTAGAGAATTTGAATTAGGTAAAAGAGGAAACTAAGTTTTGGCAGAAAATAATAGAAAACAGCTCATTGGGTATGTTTTAGAATCAAAAATGCAGAAAACAGCCGTCGTTCAAATTGATAGGCGAGGCCCTCATCCTGTTTATAAGAAATATGTGACACAATCTAAAAAGTATTATGTTCATGACCCGGAAAATGAATGCCAACCAGGCGATAAGGTGAGCATTATAGAATGTCAGCCTAAAAGCAAATTAAAACGTTGGCGTTTAAATCAAGTTGAAGAAAAAGCAACAGGGATTTAAGAAATTATTAAATAATGATACAACAGGAAACTAAATTAAAAGTAGCAGATAATACAGGTGCAAAAGTGATCCAGTGCATCCGTGTGGTTGGTGGTACAGGTCGTCGGTATGCTCATGTTGGTGATACTATAATTGTCTCTGTTAAGAAAGCGATTCCTGGTGGTGTCGTGAAAAAAGGAGAAATTTCTCATGCTGTCGTTGTGAGGACAAAAAAAGAGAGAAGAAGGGGTGATGGTTCCTATATCCGGTTTGATGATAATGCAGCAGTGTTAATTGATGGTCAGCAAGAACCAAAAGGCACTCGTATTTTTGGTCCAGTTGCCAGAG
>CAZGBZ010000206.1:0-2958 GCA_964524135.1 uncultured bacterium | reverse complement strand
AATATTGGAGTAACAACAAATACAGATAATGTAGCAGCAGCATTACTTTTTGGATTTTCATTAGACGGCACAACTATTTCGGTAGGAACCGATGTGCTTTTATCCCAAATTACTTTTACAGATTTTGATGATAGTGATATTTGTTTTGGTGAAGATACCGGCTCCGCTGGATATAATGCAATTTCTGATGGTTCTGGAGGTTATTTAGGTGCTGACTGGGGCGGATGTTATTGTGGTTCTGCTTCTCAAAATGATGCTGATGGAGATAGTATTTGTAATGATGATGACGATTGCCCCTATGATGAAGATAATGATGCCGATGGGGATGGCGTATGTGGGGATGCAGATGATTGTGCTGATACTGCAGCGGATGCTGTTGTAGATTCTGATGGCTGTTCAGATGATCAAAGTCCGTTAAGTGTTTCACAATTGGGCACTACATTCCCTTCTGAATTTTCCATTACACAGAATTTTCCAAATCCATTTAATCCCATTACATCCATTACATTTGATGTGGCAAAAATGGATGAGGTTTCTCTTGTGGTATATGACCTCACTGGTAAGGAAGTTGCCACACTTGTTTCTGGTACTTATACACCCGGCTCCTATAGTGTAGAATGGAATGCTGTAAATAATGCCGGAGATGGTATTGTGTCCGGTATGTATATCTATCGGTTTATAAGCAGTGAAAAAGCTATTACACGGAAGATGCTGTATTTGAAATAATTTCCTCAAATTAAGAGAAGAAATAGAAAACGGGGTTGGTTATCCACCCCGTTTTTTTATTACATACCGTTACATTTTAATTATACAAAAAAACCTAGTAAATCCGTTATTATTCTAATGGAAATTTAAAGTTGTAGTTAGACCACATGGATTAGCATTCTGTGATTTTGGTCACTTTAAAACCTTGGATAGAAAGTTTAATTGCAAA
Source organism: uncultured bacterium (assembly GCA_964524135.1). Classification (GTDB taxonomy): domain Bacteria; phylum Fidelibacterota; class Marinisomatia; order SCGC-AAA003-L08; family D37C17; genus D37C17. Next base: position 2,024 of record CAZGBZ010000206.1, on the reverse strand, counting down.
TTAAAAATGAGTACATTAAATAGATTAAAAAATAATATGGAGGTAGAACATCATGTTTAAGAAATATTTAGTATCCTTAATGGTGTGTGTGGCAAGTGTGTGGGCAGTTGATTTATCAATTGAAAATGTAGATTTAGATGCTGGTACACTTGATATTGTAATGAACAATAACGAACCCGTTGCCGGATTCCAATTTGGTCTGTCCGGTGTGACCATTTCAGGAGCATCAGGTGGTTCTGCAGAAGATAACGGATTTATGATGTCTGCCAATGGTACAACTATTTTAGGTTTTTCTCTTACAGGTGCTACAATCCCCTCTGGAAATGGTGTATTGGTAACCGTTTCCTTTACTGATTTTGACTCAGAAATTTGCATAGATGGTCCAGTTATTTCAAATTCATCTGGAAGTGCCTTAGATGTTTCAACTGGTGATTGCTATACAGAAGGTGGTGGTGGCGGCAATGCCATTTCCTTTGGTGCTGTATCAGATGGCAGCCTTGAAATTTATTTAATGAATGAAACTCCTGTGGCAGGATTCCAATTTGATATTTCAGGTATAACCATTACCGGTGCTTCCGGTGGAACTGCAGCAGAGGCTGGATTTATGATTTCCACCAGTGCAACCACAGTTATTGGATTTAGCTTATCAGGTGCAACTATCCCTGCTGGTGAAGGCGTACTTGTAAATGTAAGCTTTACCGGTAGTGGAGAAGCATGTGTAGAAAATGCAGTTTTTTCAGATTCTTCTGGTTCTGCTCTTGATATTTCTATGGGTGAATGTGTAAGTATTGGTGGCGGTGATATTGTGGGCTGTATGGATATGGATGCCTGTAATTATAATCCAGATGCAACTGTAGATGGAAGCTGTGAATATGCAATGGAAAATTATGACTGTGATGGCAATTGTACTACTGAAACAGATTGTGCCGGAGATTGTGGCGGTTCTGCAATGTTGGATGAATGTGGTGAATGTAATGGTGGTGGCGCTTCATATGAATGCTGGAACGGCAATGTAGTATGTGATTCCTCTGAATGTGAAGATCAGCCCGGTGGTTCTTTAGAAGTTAATTATAGTAGTGATACTCCAATTGCAGGATTTCAATTTTCAGTTGAAGGAGTAACCGTAACCAATGCTTCCGGTGGTGCTTCTGGGGATGCTGGCTTTATGTGTTCTGCAAATATGACCACAGTTATTTGTTTCAGTTTGACCGGTGCAACCATCCCTGCTGGCGAAGGCGTTTTAATTGTTTTAGATGTGGATGGCAATGCTGCCGATGCCTGTTTATATGATGAGGTGTTGTCAGATAGTAATGGAAATGCATTAGATACTTCCATTGAAAATTGTGATACAATAGTTGTAGGTGGTAGCCCAGAAGTCTATGGCTGTATGGATATGGATGCCTGTAATTATAATCCAGATGCAACTATGAATGAAGGCTGTGAATATGCGATGGAAAATTATGACTGTGATGGCAATTGTACTGCTGAAACAGATTGTGCCGGAGATTGTGGCGGTTCTGCAATGTTGGATGAATGTGGTGAATGTAATGGTGGTGGTGCTTCTTACGAATGTTGGGATGGCTCAATGGAATGTGATGCAAATGATTGTCCAGATATGCCAGGTGGCACAGTAGAAATTAATTATGACAGTGATACCGATATAGCAGGTTTCCAGTTTGATGTTGAAGGTGTAACCATATTATCTGCTGGCGGTGGTGCTGCAGAAGATGCAGGATTTATGATAACAGCCAGCTCTACCACAGTAATAGGATTTAGTTTAACAGGTGCAACTATCCCAGCTGGTGCTGGAGTACTGGTTGTACTTGAGGTTGAAGGTAGTGCAGATGAAGCTTGTCTGTCAAACTTGGTCATATCAGATGCTAATGGCAATGCATTAGATGCAGAAGTTGATGGTTGTACTACAATAAGTATAGGTGGCGATGATTGTTCTGAAGGTTATGATGAATGCGGTGTATGTGGTGGTGACAACTCTAGTTGTGCTGACTGTGCTGGTGTACCAAATG
>CAZGBZ010000205.1:0-2978 GCA_964524135.1 uncultured bacterium | reverse complement strand
CAGCATTGGTTTATGCTTACCAGTCTGGATATAACATTGTGTTTATACAGGTACGCGGACGCGGGTATGCATTTTATAACTCAGATATTGTTCCTAAAAATCCAAAAATAGCAGATGATTTTGATCCATTGGAATATGCTGTGACATTGGGTCATGCGCTTGGGATTGAAGTTCATGCCTGGGTGAATTCATATATTTTATGGTCATCAAAAACTCCCCCAGAAAATACTAATCACTTATACCATACCCATAAAAACTGGACAGAAGCGAATATTCATGGTAAAATGGATTCGCAAATAAAACTTTCTGAACCACAATCACCTCAATGGGAAGGAATATATCTGTCCCCTACTCATCCTGAGGTGAATCCATATTTGGTATCTGTTTTTTCCGAAATTATAAATTCATATAATGTCGATGGCATCCACTTGGATTACATTCGGTTTCAAGATGAGGTGTATGGATATAATAAAAATGGTATGGCTGTATTTGAAAATACTTTTGAAATAAACCCAAGAGACATTGTTAGGGGGATTATTTCTCCACGTTTCGGTTGGGACCAGGAATTTGTAGATTCATTGTATGTTGCCTGGGACAAATTTAGAAGAGATGCTGTTACAGAATTAGTGAGAAATTTGTACACAGAAATAAATAAACCAGGTCGTGACATCAAATTAAGTGCTGCCGTGAAACCTAATATTATTGACGCAAAATACCGATGGTATCAAGAATGGGATAAGTGGGTTCAGGAGGGAATAATTGACTTTGTAGTACCTATGAATTACTATAAGGAAATACGGGAATTTAATAATTCAGTTCAGATTATGAAATCAAATTTAGCTCTGAATGAATTAGAAATGGTAGTTATTGGGGTATCTACATATAATCAAGATGCACAATCTGCTGCAGATAAAATATTGCTGGCAAGATTGAATGGGTTTCGAGGAGTAAGTATCTTTTCATGGGATTCACATAAAAATAATCTGGATTGGTTTCAGCCAATTAATGATGCCTTGGGACAACCAGCATTTGATTAACAATATTATGGAGAAATATAATATGGCTAAAGCCAGACCAGTTAAAGCTCCTACAGGAACAACTTTGAGTTGTAAAGGTTGGCATCAGGAAGCTGCCTATCGGATGATTCAAAATAATTTAGATCCCAATAATGCAGAAAATCCTGATGAACTTATTGTCTATGGTGGCTTAGGAAAAGCCGCCAGAAATTGGGAAGCGTTTGATGCTATTCTGGAAAGTTTGAAAAAATTGGAAAATGATGAGACCTTGCTCATCCAGTCCGGGAAACCGGTTGCTGTTTTCAGAACCCATACCCACTCACCACGAGTACTCATTTCAAATTCTATGTTAGTCCCCAATTGGGCCAATTGGGAGTACTTCAGAGAGTTGGATAAAAAAGGGCTGATGATGTATGGGCAAATGACCGCCGGGAGTTGGATATATATCGGTACCCAGGGAATCCTGCAAGGTACCTACGAAACCCTGGCTGAATTGGGAAAACAAAAGTTTGCTGGATCCCTTAAAGGAACCCTTACTCTTACTGGTGGACTCGGGGGAATGGGTGGCGCTCAACCATTGGCTGTTACAATGAATGAAGGGGTAAATATTACTGTTGAAATTGATCCCCATCGAATTCAGCGTCGGTTAGAGACTGGGTATTTGGATACATCCGTGAACGATTTTGATAAGGCGTTGAAATTAGCAGTTGATGCCAAAGAAAAAGGAGAATCATTATCTATTGGGTTATTAGGAAACTGTGCAGATGTTTTTCCTGAATTTGTTAAACGTGGGATAGCTCCAGAAATTGTAACCGATCAAACTTCAGCCCATGATGAGCTGAACGGATACCACCCGCACGGCATCAGTTTTGAAGAAGCCAATGTGTTACGAAAAGTCAACTCAGAAAAATATATTGAAATGAGTTACCGCTCCATGGCAGTTCATTGTCAGGCAATGTTGGATTTGCAAAAAATGGGGTCAATTACGTTTGATTATGGCAATAATTTGAGAGGGCAGGCAAAAGAAAATGGTGGTGTTGAAAATGCTTTCGACTTTCCCGGATTTGTACCTGCATTTATCCGCCCCTTATTCTGTGAAGGTAAGGGACCCTTTCGCTGGGTTGCATTATCTGGCGATCCGGAAGATATTTATAAAACCGATGCTAAAGTACTGGAATTATTTCCTGAGGATGAAGCCTTAAAAAGATGGATAACTATGGCACAGGAAAAAGTACAGTTTCAGGGTTTACCCTCAAGAATATGCTGGCTGGGCTACCGTGAAAGAAACCTTTTTGGTGAAGCCATTAACGATATGGTTGCTTCCGGTGATCTGAAAGCGCCCATCGTAATAGGAAGAGATCATTTGGATGCAGGCTCGGTGGCATCACCAAACCGCGAAACCGAAGCAATGAAAGATGGCTCTGATGCTGTGGCAGATTGGCCCATTTTAAATGCACTACTCAGTACCACTGGTGGAACCAGTTGGACATCCGTACATCATGGTGGTGGTGTTGGCATGGGACTGGCCATTCATGCAGGTGTCGTAATAGTTGCCGATGGAACACCAGAAATGAAAGAACGCTTGAATAGAGTTCTTACCAATGATCCTGGTTTGGGCGTTGCTCGCCATGCTGATGCGGGGTATGAAAAAGCCATTCAAATTGCCAAAGAGCGTAAACTAAAACTTCCAATAGTCAATTAATAGATTCATAAATAATCGTAAATCATTGGCAATCAAATGAAAACTAAAATCACCAATATTGGCTCTATTGTCTCCTGTTCTCCAGAAGAAGATAAACTGTTCACTCTGCAAAATGTTGAAATCCTTGTTGAAGATTCAACTATTATTCAAATTTCAATAGCGGTTGGAGAAGCAGAAGAAGAGTTTGAAGAAGACGGTGCCCTTATTTCTCCTGGTTTTGTGTATTCACATACCCATCCCATTTTTTCTGGCTATCGTGC
>CAZGBZ010000204.1:0-2990 GCA_964524135.1 uncultured bacterium | reverse complement strand
AAAATGTAGTGGAAAGCCTCTTGGTGATGAACCGGGGTGAGCGTATAACGGATGTAATGGTGACCAAGCAGTTAAAATTGGATGCATTCCAGACAAATCCCAATTTACCCGTTTTTGTTGATGGGGATGCTGATAAGGTTGAACGGGAACTCATACTAAAACAATTATTATTTCTACGGCAGGATGTGAACGAAATTAAACAATTGATGGTGGGAAGCAGGGGTGTATCTGTAAATGAAGTACAACCATCCAATCCAGCGTTATATCTTCCACCTGCCCCAACAAAAGAAAGTACACCGGACACACTTTCCCATGTGGAAGATGGAACGCTACATGCCATTCAGGATGATGTCATTGGTGAAATTACTATGAGTGAATTGGAACAGGAAATGATAGAACGGGCTTTGGAAAAATTCAGAGGTAACCGGAGAAAAACAGCCCGGGCGTTGGATATTTCAGAGCGTACACTCTATCGCAAAATTAATGATTATGGCATTCAGAAAAAATTTAATGATTCATGATTCGGGTTTAGTCTGTATGATTCAAAGGCAATTACAAAACTAAAATACCTTAAAAAATGGATAGAAAGATTTTAGCACAATATAATTATGAAAAACGTAATTATGTAATTGGCAAACTTTACTCTTTAAATATTTACGTTTTATTATCGTTTCTAAGTTGAAAATTATTATGACTTATACAAAAAAATACAAAATTGGTAAATAATGAGGGTCGTTGATATTCTCATCCCCATTTTACTTTTTCAGGGATGTTTGTTTTATTCAATCCGAGGATCATTGCCAGTACATATCAATAGCATCTCCTTGGCGCCGGTTGTAAATGAATCAGCAGAATTTACGGCTGCGGAAATATTAAATGAAGAACTCAATGAGCTAATGGTTAATGAAAATGTGTTGGATATTGTTCTTCCTGAACAAGCCGACAGCCGGTTGGAGGTAGTGATTTTGTCAGTTACAGATAGGCCTTATACGATAACCCTTTCAGCAGATTTGGGAATGGAAGAAGTGGAAGAGTGGAAGCTAACCATTAAAACATCCATAATATGGTACGACCTGAAGCGGGATGAAGTGCTTTTTGAAAAGAAAATGAGTAGCTGGGGGTCATATACTCCCGGTGTGGATATCAGTTCTGATGGACTTGACAATGATGGTGATAATTTGATAGATGGTGATGACAGCGATGAAATTGGTTCTCCTAGAGAAAGCGCTCTGAGTATTTCAGTCCGTCGTCTCACAGAAGATATTGTAAACGAAATAACCAATACATGGTAAATAGAGGAGTATATGACAGTCGCACGAATAAATAGAATTTCTGAGTTTGAAGGTCAAACAGTTCAATTAAACGGGTGGGTGTATAATTCCCGTCGATCTGGTAAAATTGGATTTTTAATGTTCCGGGATGGTTTTGGAATCATCCAATGTATTGTGGCAAAAAATGATGTGGGTGAAGAAGCCTACGATGTATTCAAAAGTCTCACTCAGGAATCATCTCTTTCTGTAATTGGAGAGGTGGTAAAAAATGAGAGAGCGCCTGGTGGTTTTGAAATGCTTGTCTCAGAATTAACTGTACATCAGCTAAGCAGTGAATACCCCATTACTCCCAAAGAACATGGCACCGATTTTCTTATGAATCACCGTCATTTGTGGTTGCGGAGTAAACGCCAACATGCTATTTTAAAAGTGAGACATGAAATAATTAAAGCAGTGAGGGATTTCTTTGACTCCAACGATTTTACACTATGTGATTCACCCATATTTACTCCCAATGCAGCTGAGGGTACCTCCGACCTATTTGGTACGGATTACTTTGGCAGCACAGCCTTTTTAGCACAAACCGGGCAATTGTATGGTGAGGCAGTTGCTATGGCAGTGGGGCGGCATTACAACTTTGGTCCTACATTCAGGGCAGAAAAAAGTAAAACTCGCCGCCACCTCACCGAATTTTGGATGGTTGAGCCGGAGATAGCATATTGTGAATTAGATGAAGATATGGAATGGGCAGAAAAACTAATTCTCTTCATTATTATGAGAGTGCTGGAAAATCGAAAAAATGAGTTAGAAATACTGGAAAGAGACCTTTCAAAATTAGAGCAGATTAAGGCACCATTTCCCCGAGTTAGTTACACCGAGTGTGTAGATTTGATCAACAAGGGAGGTATTGATTTTAAATGGGGTGACGATTTTGGCGCCCCAGAAGAAACATTTATTGGGGAGCAGTTTAATCAGCCCGTTATGGTCCATCGCTTTCCGTCAGCTATTAAGCCATTTTATATGAAAAGAGACCCTGAAAATGAAAAAGTAGTTTTAGGGGTGGATGTTATTGCACCTGAAGGTTTTGGAGAACTCATAGGCGGATCAGAACGGGAAACAGAAATTGACTTACTTATTGAGCGAATAAATGCAGAGGGGTTAAATCAGCCTGATTATGAATGGTTTTTAGACATCAGACGCTATGGTTCCGTTCCCCATGCAGGATTCGGAATGGGGATAGAGCGGGCAGTAGCATGGATTTGTAATCTTCCACATTTACGAGAAACCATTCCCTTCCCGCGGACAATTGGACGATTGAATCCATAAAACATGAAAGTTGTTTTAGCTCAAATTAATCCCACTGTAGGAGCATTAGATGCTAACTCTGAAAAAATAAAAGAGGTCATTCGAGAGTACACTTCCCAGTGTGATCTCATTATCTTTCCGGAAATGGTACTTACGGGGTATCCGCCCCAAGATTTGTTATTGGATGAATCTTTCATTCAAATGACGCAGGAAGCTCTCAATGACATAGCAGCGTCTGTTAAAACTACTGCTGTAATTGTTGGGTCTATACGTAAAGAGAAGCATAATCTTTATAATACCGCTGCAGTAATTCAGGATGGCTCTGTCCTCACATACCGGGACAAAACCCACTTGCCCACCTATGATGTGTTTGATGAAGTCCGCTATTTCACACCCTCTGAATCTGTAGAACCG
>CAZGBZ010000203.1:0-3004 GCA_964524135.1 uncultured bacterium | reverse complement strand
CACTCACAGGAATAATTACCATTATTCAGAGTTACTTCCATAAGTTCACCTACAATTTCTGTTGGGACTAAGAAGGTATTATCACCTTCATTTATTATCAGTGTATCCATTACTATTATCCTTTGTTCTATTAGTTAATTTATTGGTAAGTGGGTATTGTGGTTTTGATTAAGAATTTACTTTATAGAGGAGAGACCTGCTTAAAAAGTGGGTATTTTCCCTATAATATATAAATACCCAGTACCCACTTGTGATGTGCTCCAGGATTCTACTTCTAAGTCCTTTTTAGTAAATAGACTTAAGAGTTGGAGGTAGGGGAGATTAATGTTTTCAGGATTGTAATATGTCCTCTGATATTACCGTTTTAAGCCATGATTATGACCGGAGGGAGGTACTGAGGGTAAAACTATATAAACACTTAATTATATTACAAAACATGCAGATATACCACCTTTCCAAACTGAGAGATAAAACAGTCAAAGTTATCTCCAATATTAATATGACTGAAGTCCATTTGTAGGTCTTTGGGTAAACTCCCAATTCTGAGTTCATCTACATAGAAGTCCTTACCATTTTGGTCATATTCATTGCGTTTAACATAGACATTCACCATTCTACCCAGTGATCTCACTTTAGTTTTAAATACCCTCAATTTCTCAGAAGTATCTACTCCTTCACAGTCATAATACCCACCGACTGCTCTCAGGGTTTTCATTCTACTAAGGATTGGCTCACTTACAGCATATTTAGGCTTTTCACATCGGTTTTCCCTTAATAGGTCTAATATCTCATCTGTAAAACAATGGAAGGCAAATGAGCCTATACTTGAGCCATTACTTCTCTTATGAGTTGCACTCCATATTGTGCATGCCCAATCCCTTCTATTCTCCTCTTTAGATGCTGACCATACATTGAGGAAATTAATAGGTGTTTGTAGAGCCTCAGTGGGGTCTTTATCACCATCTTTGTACTCTTCCAATATATCGGATATCCAAGAATTATAGAGCCTCTGAACCCCACTTATTTCATCATAATAAGTAGTGGTATCATGTTCATATATTGGCAGTTTATTTCGGTAATTAAGTAAGTCCTTAGTCTTGTACATTGCCTGAAATCTATCCTGTACAACTTTGTATGGAATAAAGAGTGGTTTATCCTCATATTCAGGTGCAATATCAGGTACAAATAGCAGAAATGACTTAGGATTAAACTTACATTCCCGGTAAGTCTCAACTACATCCAGATCATTTGATAACTTTTCAATTATTGCTCTGTCTGCCTTTGTAGACCATTTCAATGATTGTACTTCCATTTGCAGTCCTTTGCTTAATTCCGGGATATATTCTTCTTTTTCATTTAGTATACAGGAATTAATAAGGTAGGTGATGTACCCAACTTTATTACCCACCGAAACAACCTCAGATCCAACATAAGGCAGTAGTTCCAATGGGTCTTCCTTTCTACTTTTAGTCCCTTCATCAAGCCTTTGGTAGCCATTACCAAACTGTGGTGATTTCACTTCTTCAAGTACTGCTTTGTTATCTATAAGTACTACATAATCACCGTCATAATCTCCATCTACTTGGAGTATATCCTCATTACAGATATATAATGAGCCAGACTTAGCATTATCTACTAAACAGTATTCATTTTCTACTATCAGGAATGACTTATAATCCCGAATTGGATATCTGGTAAGTACATATTGCCCTGGGGCTTTATCAATACAACATATCTTCCCCTTTGGAATATCAGCACAACAAGCCATATAACCTGTTAGGTTAATACTGCTACCAAGAGCCAAATCACACAGCCGTTTTTTAAGATGTTTCCTTAGTTTACTTAAAAGATACGGATGTGATGGCTCCAGTCCACTTTTGAGGAATGATTCTAACTTAAATCGGTCATCTTCATCATCAATTGTACCAATAAATGATAATGCCTTATCCCTGTTAGTTAGTACATCCTCTAAGCCGTCAAGTTCACTACTCAGCTGTTGAACGGTACTACTTATAGTAGCCTCACTCATGAATTGAAGCAGTGTCCAATTACTTCTAAATGGTAATTCTCTGGCTACTTCACGTACTCCAAGTAGGAATTCCAGGTAGCCATCCTTTATTTTACCATTCCCCTTTATCATAGTCGGGTCAATCAGTATGGAATCACCTTCATATGGATGTAATGTACCTTTGCAAAGCCATTTATCGCCAATTAGTCTTACCTGTATTTGTTTACCTGGAAGTCCGAGCTCACGAAGTAGTGAACTGGGGATAAACCCCTGTCCATCTTCATTTATTACATTTCCGGCTTGGTACGCTTGTTCCAGTGTAGCCACTGTATAACCCAGGTCATATATGCCAAAGACATTGTTACTGGTATAAATTCCCAGATATGAAAGTACTTCCTGGCAGGAATTGAACTGTGAGTGGATAGTCTGAATGACATCATCAGTTGCCAGCATTATTCTACCATTTTTTAGTGAGGATGAGCCTCCAAGTAGCTTATAATTACTACCATTATGCTCAATTCCTCTGCTAAACAGTATTTCAAGTGAATTACGATAGCTGTCGTACTCCAATTCAGCATCCCTTTCACATCTGAATATTAGAAATGACTGTGGTCTAAACATTGTAAGTAGCAGGGTATTTCTAAGTATTACAGGCTCACTCTGTCTTAATTCTATCCCATCATAGTTGTATGACTGGATAGTATTGTCTTGTTCCTCCTGGACGATCTTCTCCAGAAGTGTTTTCGTTGTATTTTCCATGGATTTTCCTTTCGTTTGGTCAGCTGTGAATGGTTTACAAATACAATACCAGCCGTTTATATTGTAAATGATGTTAGTATTTAAAAGGGTAGGGGGCTCGAGATGAGAAAGTTACTTGTAGTAGTTTATATTAATCTTATGTGTGATTGAGTTTGGGAAAGCTGCCTATATGTTCGTCCCTATACGTATTGAATGAAGGGAACTATATAATTTTTGTGACCACTATCACATTATATT
>CAZGBZ010000202.1:0-3008 GCA_964524135.1 uncultured bacterium | reverse complement strand
AGTTCGGTTAACTTGGCTCCTTTGTCATGCATTTCCCGTAGTTGGGCTGCAAACTCTCTCAGCTTCCGAGTTACAAAACGGTTCATCATTCGTGAATGACTGCTCTGAAAACTTTCCGGCATGGCAGACTGAGGCATGACTCCATATTTCTCCATGAGGTTGACGAACATATCCCATTGTCCTCCGTCATTTATTGGTGCTGATAACAGCCACATCATCAGCCTGCTGTCATAAGCTTCATCTAAAGTTGCCAGTATGTTTTCTAAAAAGTAATTTGATTTTTCCAGCTTATCGCAGAACATGAAATAATTTTGCGAGAATTCGAAATCCTTTATTTTATACTTATCACATATAGCAAAACGCATGAGGTTTAACCCTGCAAATCCCCAGCACCTCCCGCTGGCTTTCTGATTGGTGACCTTTTTTATCTCATTGGGAATAGTATGGGAATAGGTATGATCCACCTTACGGAAGGCATCCCAATCCATAGCAACATCCAACATACTGGTTCGGGTAAGAGCGTTCCGAGAAAGTTTATTAGTAGGACTACTTTTATATGCTTTCTGAAATACTTTGATATTGGTTTTTGAAATAGCTGCTTGCATGATATCTCCTTATTATTATTTATTTTGAGCCACCGAGAGGAGTTGAACCCCCGACCCAATCATTACGAATACTTATCATACACTAATCATATATGTAATTTACCAACGAGAAAACATACAATCATAGTTATTTCTAAATAATTTTCTAAATATAATATGGTTGTTTTGATGTATGTTTCTTGTGTATTTTTTAATGTATGAATTAGTATTCATTTGTGGGTTATTTCTATGTGACTCCGATTGTGATTAAATATAGTTATTAAAAATTTGGTATATGAAATTTACGAAACATCATCAAAAGGATTGGGAGAGTTTCCAAAAGAAATATAAGAGGGAAAAAAAACGCTTAAGATTTACAGATCCAACTTGGAGTTTCCAATTAGATAAGAATACCAAAATTCCTAAAGTCAAATTGTGCTATACCATCCCTTATGAAAAAAACAAATTAGGTGATAATAAAATTAGGTGGAAAAACGAACAAGATTATTCCATCAACAGAACTATTAAGGATTATGATATATTGGTTAGGAAAGAAGAACTACAAAAGTATCATGATCGAGTAATTGAGATACAAGATAGATTGATAAAGGGTCTGACGAATGATGATGATGGTGTTGATTATTGGGTGAAAATTTATATCCAAAGAAATACAACCGAGATGAAAACATTATCTAATAGGACTATGGTTGGTGATGAATTTGCTTTAATGGATTTCATAGAATATTTAGAAACTAATAAAAAATCTAAAAGTATCTACAGCATAGATAAGGATATGGTTTATGATTATCTACAATACAGATTTACATTTGGTAGTGCTAAAGGTAATAATCAACCTTGGACACCTTCCACAATAAATAGTAGTTATAGAAGAATTAGGGCTTGGTATAATTGGATGTCTTCCAAACCAAATGCAGATTTACATTTTGGATTCTTAAATGGTATGGGAAAACGATTACCTAAAATTGAGTTGGATACAACAACATTTACAAAAAAGGAAATCACATCAGTATATAAATTTATTGAGGAAATGAAAGGTGATTTAGAGTGGGGTTGGTTTATTCCTATATTGAGAACATTACTAATTACCGGTGCCAGAAAAGAAGAAGTGGTATTTATGAAAGTGGATGATGTGGATTTGGATACTTGGGATTGGACATTTGTTGGTAAGGGTAATAAGACAAGGACTATGCCAATACAAAATGAGATATTACAAGGTGAAATAAAAAGAATGATGGTAGATAAGGATGGATTGTTGATAAATAAAGAATATGTATTCCATAAAGATTATTACAGAAAAAGTCCAAGTGGATTAAAGGGATATAAGAAAGGACAACACGCTCATTACTTTGATTTAGATTCTCCATATTCACTATCGGGTGTTAGTAGAAAGTTTAAGAAAATGGTAAGACACCTAAAACTAAATGATAAACTATCACCTCACGCTTGTAGAAGATTTTATATAACGGAGATGTTAAAGAAAACGAATGGTAATGTACCACTCGTTGCTCAGTTGGTAGGACATACAACTTGGGATATTGTAAGATTATATGCTAAGAATGTTATTCCAGAAGAAACATTATCCAACATCAACTTAAAAGATATAATAATACAAAACTAAAAGGAATAAATTTCATATATGGCAAAAGTTCATCCAAAATCAAAGAAACTATTAGAAGATTTTATTGACTTTTTAGAGAACAGAGGGAATAAGAACGGTTGGGTTATTATATCTAAACCTTCATACGAACCTGGACCTATGTGGAGAAAATCATACAATACACGATCTAAAAAATCTACAAGGACATTAGTTAAAGTTCAGATGGAGTGGTTGGAAATGGGACAACAAGATTTAGATATAGAAATCGACAGGTTCCTAAGAATACAAGAAGATTAAGCCGTTGTAACTCAGTTGGTAGAGTATTTCACTCGTAATGAAAAAGTCGCTGGTTCGACTCCAGTCAACGGCTCAAATAAAACATCTTGCCATATATGATGTATCAACTTGATATTATATATTATGCAAATTGATACATCATATCTAAAACCCCACCCCCTCAATAACAAAATATATTCCAACGGAATTACAGAAGATTTAGAAGCATCCATCCAAGAGAATGGTTTGCTTGACCCAATTGTTATTACAAAAGATAACACTATCATCAGTGGTCATAGAAGATGGAATGCTTGTAAAAACATTGGATTAAAAAATGTAGATGTTAGAGTTGAAGACTTTCAAGATGAAACAATTGCATTAGTTGAATTAAATAGATATAGAAATAAGAAGGCATCTGAATTACTAAATGAGATTTTCCATTTAGAAACAGAATACTCTAAGAAGATAAAAAGAGGACGTCCTAAAAAAGGTGTCAATGTTGACACATTAAAAAATGGAAGAGTTAGAGA
>CAZGBZ010000201.1:0-3009 GCA_964524135.1 uncultured bacterium | reverse complement strand
AACATCAGAATATCAGAAAACAATTTAAAGAAAACTATCGGCATATGCTGGAGTTCGTAAATATCAGTTAATTAAAGGAAAAAATGAACAATCTCAATAAAATATTTGCTGCCATTGTATTTGTATTTTCACTGGTGGTGTACATTATGACTATGGCTCCTACCACATCCTTTTGGGATTGCGGTGAATTTATTGCAACCTCCGTAATTATGGGGGTACCCCATCCTCCAGGAACTCCTTTCTTTCTTCTTTTGGGGAATTTCTTTTCTCAGCTCCCAACCTTTGCCGATACGGGCGCTCGGGTGAATCTTCTATCTCCAATTTTCAGTGCCTTTGCGGTAATGTTTTTGTATCTCATTATTGTGCAGCTTATTGAAGAATGGAGAGGTGAGGCAAAATCCTGGCCAGACTTCCTCATCACCTACGGCAGTGCAATTATTGGAGCGCTTACTTTTGCCTTTACGGACTCCCATTGGTTTAATGCTGTGGAAGCTGAAGTATATTCCATCTCTACCTTTTTCACCAGTATTGTGGTTTGGCTTATTTTAAAATGGAGTACAAATTCAGGGCATGCTGGCAATGTTCGATATATTCTCATTATCGCCTATATGTTTGGATTAGCAATTGGTATTCATCTGTTGAATCTTCTGGCTCTTCCCTTTATTGCTCTCATTGTATATTTTAATAAATATGAATTTAAGGTGAGTACTTTTATAGCCACCATGGGAATCACCCTTTTTACTTTTATGGTGATTTACCTGGGAATTATTAAGGGAATCCCCAATCTTGCCAACAGCTATGGATTAAATATCCCCATTATTATAGTGCTGCTTATCTTTGCCGCAACTGCCTATGCTGTCTGGAAAAACCATAATCAGCTCTCTACCATTCTTACCTGCCTGGTGTTGATTCTCATTGGATTTTCAACATATACCACCATTTTTATTCGTGCCACCCAGCACCCTAATATAAATGAAAATAATCCTGATACTATAAAGGGGGCGTTGGCGTATATGAACAGGGATCAGTATGGCGATTGGGAAATTTTGAGTCCTGCCTTCACATTGGGACGGGCTGAATGCTCCTACTCAAGCCGCTGGACGAATAATAAAAGTAATCCTACTTCCAGTGAAAAATTAAATTTTCTCTGGAATTATCAAATTAAAGAAATGTATCTCCGTTATTTTGCATGGCAGTTTGTAGGGAAAGAAAATCATGAAGAACGGAGTTGGGAATTAGTTACCTTAAAAGGAGAGGTCATTAAAAAATTAAGAGGTATTGACTGGGGGAGGTATGTTCTGCCATTTCCTCTCCTGTTTGGTGTATTTGGAATGATCTTTCATTTCAGCCGGGATTGGAAGCGGGCCCTGGCGGTGCTCTCTTTATTTTTGGCTACGGGCATTATGATTATTTTGTATCTGAACCAGTATGATCCTCAACCTCGGGAACGGGATTACTCCTATGTGGGCAGCTTCTTCACTTTTTCAATCTGGATTGGCATGGGAGTTGCGGCTCTTCAGGAAAAAATAAAAGAATGGCTGGAGGGCGTTGAAATTGCAGCGTTCGTATCTGTGGGGTTAACCGGAATTATTTTCACAATCATGCCCATAAAAATGCTGGCAACTGATTATAAAGAGCATAATCGGGATGGAAATTATGTAGCCTGGGATTATGATTATAATATGCAGAACTCCTGCGAACCCAATGGAATCATTTTCACCAAAGGATATAATAACACCTACCCACACTGGTATATTCAGGAAGTAGAAGGAGTCCGTAAAGATGTGCGGGTGGTGAACCTTAGTCTCCTCAATACGCCCTGGTACATTGAGCAGTTGAAAAATAAGGAGCCCAAAATAAATCTAAACCTTAAGGATGAAAATATTGCCAAAATGGACCCTGTTTTTGGTACGGCGTATGCTTTAAAAAAATGGACAACTATCTGGCCCGGATTAAAGGCCCAGTATAATCAATATACCAAAGCACAATATGGAACAAGTTATTCGGTTTCAAATTTTGGGATATTAAGTAAATGGGGACCGGCTGATGCCCAAATTAAAGATGGTGAAAACCAGATTAGTTGGCAAATTCGACCAAAGCTCAGTAATTATCTGCGAGTACAGGATATTATGATTCTTCAAATTATTGAAGATGCAATAAAAGACCGCCCGGTATATTTTGCAGTAACGGTAGCCCCTAATAATAGAATAGGATTGGATAATTATTTAGAGATGGAGGGATTAGTATATCGAGTAACATTTGAAGAATCCCCCAAAAGTACATCCATGCCCAGGCTGAATTATGACCGAATGGTTCAGAATATTACTGAAGCGCCCGATTCCTCACAAATGATTGTAAATCCGGATGATTACTGGAATCATATTAATGCAGGAAAGGGTATTTACCGTTATACAAACCTGGATAACCCAGACGTATATTTTAACGAAAATATCCAGCGTTTAATACAGAATTACAGATCCAGTTTTCTCCAGCTTGGTTTACAAAATCTGTATTCCGCAGAAGATGATGGTAAGTCGAATACGTTGGAGATATTGGACAAAATGGAAAATTATTTCCCTCACGATGTCATTCCCACTACCGATGCAGAACTGGATATACAAATTGGGCGGATTTATATGCAGGCTGGGAATCCTGATGAACTGAAAAATCGCCTAAAATCTGTGCAGCAGCGCAAGGATATATCTCTGGAAACACAAATGTATATTGGCCAGATTTATATGAATGAATTCCAGGATTACGACGCTGCCATTAAACATTACGAGAATTTATTTGATGAGTATCCCTACATCCCGGATTTTCTTTATACCTTGGTTCAGGCTTATGCAAAAGCGGAACGCCGATCAGAAGCTGTGGAAGTATTGGAAGTCTGGCTGCGATCTCACCCCAATGATTCCCAAGCTATTGACTGGCTGTCTATTCTAAATCCGCCTGCCCAATAATGACAGAGAGTTCCACTCACCCATTGGTGTCAGTGGTGATTCCCCATTA
>CAZGBZ010000200.1:2922-3031 GCA_964524135.1 uncultured bacterium | reverse complement strand
ATGAATGTGGGGTTTGTAATGGCTCTGGCATCGCTGATGGTGCTTGTGATTGTGATGGTAATGTAGATGCAGGTTGTGGTTGTGGTGTAGCTGGTCCTTCTGGCTGTGA
>CAZGBZ010000200.1:1397-2822 GCA_964524135.1 uncultured bacterium | reverse complement strand
TAATACTTGCGGTTCAACTTTAGAAATTGATGAATGTGGTATTTGTGGTGGTGATGGTATAGCTGAAGGTGCTTGTGACTGTGCTGGTAATGTAGATGTAGGTTGTGGTTGTGGCGTAGCTGGTCCTTCTGGCTGTGATAATACTTGCGGTTCAACTTTAGAAATTGATGAATGTGGTATTTGTGGTGGTGATAATACATCTTGTGCTGATTGTGCTGGTATTCCTAATGGGGATACCTTAGAAGATTGTTCTGGTGCTTGTGATGGCTCAGCTGAAGAAGATGAGTGTGGTGTATGTGAAGGAGATGGATCTACTTGTATCTATAATCCCGCTCAATCCACAGAACAAGGAATCTACTATTTTAATAATGTTACTTTAGGTGGTTTAGGATTAGTTGAGGACACAGATTGGATTATTGCCCGGAATAATGGAATTTTGGTAGGTGCTGCTGCATGGAATGGTGATTCTCAAACTGAAGTTGTAGTAATGGGAGAAGAACAATTTGATATGGATGGGTGGACATGTGATTCAGGTCCCGTTAATACATGTGGTATGATGCTTCCTGGTGACACTCCCCAATTTTCGATTTTTAAAGCTGGTGTTGGTGAAATTATTGCCTTTAATACTGCCGCGGATGGTACATCCTTACAATCTATACCTGCCTGGGTAGCAAATGCTCTTTATACAAGTTTAAGTTTAACTCTTGTAAATGATTGTAATAATGCAATGGGTGGTGCAGCAGTTGATAGTGGTCTCTGTGCTGATTGTTGGGGGGGCAATACTGGCAATGCTGAAAATTATATGGACACCGATAATGATGGTATCTGTAATGAAGGTGCAAGTAATGGAGATGTGGATAATTGCCCGGATACCAGCAACTCTAGTCAATTAGATACAGATGGAGATAGTATAGGTGATGCATGCGATTCCTCGCCATTTGGAGAAGTAGAATTAGCTTTTGGTGAAGTGGGTCAAATGATTACCACAATCGAATATAATGCTTCCAATCCTATTGGTGGATATCAATTTAGAGTAAATGGTGTAACACTTACTGCTGTATATGACACATTTGATATTATGAGTTTTAATGCAGCTTCTGGAATGGTAATTGCTACTAGTATAACTGGCAATACGCTTCCATCAGAAGAAGGAATTCTAATTACATTAGAATTTGAGGCTATTGACGGTGGTAGTGAGATTTCATTAAGTGAAGTTATATTTGGTGATGAAAATGGTAATGAAATGAATGTTGGTATTCCAGATGCAGCTAACGTTCCAGCATGTGATAATTATGATGATGATAGCCTTTGTAATGTATATGATGATGATGATGATAATGACGGAGTAACAGATGGAGAAGATAGCGATTCACTAAATGAATTCGAATGTTCTGATAATGATGGTGATTCCTGTGATGATTGTAC
>CAZGBZ010000200.1:0-1297 GCA_964524135.1 uncultured bacterium | reverse complement strand
CACTAAATGAATTCGAATGTTCTGATAATGATGGTGATTCCTGTGATGATTGTACATCCGGCAGTTTTGATGTTTCCAATGATGGGGATGATTATGATAATGATGGTGCTTGTAATATTAGTGATGAAGATGATGATAATGATGGAGTAATAGATGGAAATGATAGTGATCCACTAAATGAACATGAATGTGCTGATAGTGATGAAGATGACTGTGATGATTGTACATCAGGTACTGTAAATGCATCCGATGATGGATTTGATTATGATGGTGATGGTGCCTGCGATGCAGGTGATGATGATGATGATAATGACGGCTCCTTAGATGAAGATGACTCGGATGACAATAATGAGTATGTCTGTTCTGATGATGATAGTGATTCTTGTGATGATTGTTCAGATGGCAGCTTCGGATTAGATTCTGATGGTGATGATACCGATGCCGATGGCTGGTGTGATGCTGGTGATAATTGGCCAGATTGCTCCAATGATCCAATTGATACAGACCCCTACGATTTATGTGGTGTTTGTAATGGTGGAGCAGTTGAGCCTGGAGCTGGTGATATGGATTGTAATGGAGAATGTAATGTAGAAACTCCTGTTAGTTGTGAAGGAGCAACCTGCGGTACAGCTGTAATTGATGATTGTGGAGTATGTACTTTAGGAAATACAGGTGTTTCATTTAACCAAAATTTAGATTGTAATAATGAATGTTTTGGGATTGCAATTGTTGATAACTGTGGTGAATGTGCTGGAGGTAATACTGGCTATGATATAAACTATGCAATGGATTGCTCAGGAGAATGTTTTGGTGATGCCATTGAAACTACTTTTTATACAGATAGTGATGGTGATGGACTTGGAAATCCAGAAACATCAGTGGTTCTGTGTGGAGTAGATGGCGTAGATGGATATGTCACAAATGGCGATGATTTAGATGATAGCTGCTTTGAAAATGAGTGGGATTGTTTTGGAGATTGTGCTGGAGATGCTGAAGTTGATGACTGTGGTGTCTGTGGAGGTGGCAATTCAGATATGGACTGCTCCGGGGAATGTTTTGGGGATAATTTAGAAGATAACTGTGGAACATGTGATAGCGATGGCTCAAATGACTGTGTCCAGGATTGTACTGGTGATTGGGGTGGTTCTGTAGCAATTGATGAATGCGGAGTATGTGGTGGTGACAACACTTCATGTGCCGATTGTGCAGGAGTTCCTAATGGTGATTCGTACGAAGATAACTGCGGTGTTTGTGATAGTGATGGTTCTAATGATTGTGTACAAGATTGTGCAGGAGT
>CAZGBZ010000199.1:1898-3032 GCA_964524135.1 uncultured bacterium | reverse complement strand
CATTGGTCCGATATAGAATTACCAAATCGTCAAATCCAAAGCTGCCGTGAACTGTTTCATCCTGGATAATTTTTAATACTTTCCAACTTTCATCTCTCTCATCCCGGCATTCAATTACAGATAGTTTCTCACCCTCCTTATTATCCGTCCATAATTTCTTTTCAGCCCGGGCACTATTTTTCGAAACAACTGACCAGGCGCATTCCAAAATGGTTTTAGTAGATCGATAATTCTGTTCTAATTTTATTATATGAGCTTCTCCAAAAGTATCTGAAAAATTGAGAATATTATTCACATCAGCTCCACG
Source organism: uncultured bacterium (assembly GCA_964524135.1). Taxonomy (GTDB): domain Bacteria; phylum Fidelibacterota; class Marinisomatia; order SCGC-AAA003-L08; family D37C17; genus D37C17. Next base: position 2,725 of record CAZGBZ010000199.1, on the reverse strand, counting down.
CCAACTGTAAATGGACTGATCATCATCCCCCACTACGCACACATCTCTATGCTCCCGTGAGAGAGCTTGTATAAACTCAAATTGAGGTTTATTGGTATCTTGATATTCATCTACCAAAACATACTGATATTTATTCTGGTAAAATTCCAGCCGTCCGGTGTGTTCTTTGAACAGTTCAATGGGTTTCAAGAGCAGATCATCAAAATCAAGAGCATTATTTGCTTTTAATGCTTTTTGATACTGTGAATATATTTCGCTGGTTTTTTCATCCAGGAATCCCTCTACTGTGTTCGCAAATAGTTCAGGGGAAATCATTTGATTTTTTGCTTTGCTAATATGTGCCTGCATTGCCTTTGGAACGAAAGACTTTTCATCCAATTTAAGATCTTTTATAACCGTTTTTACCAATGCTCGGCTATCATCCTGATCATAAATGACAAAATCATTGCTATAACCCAATAATTGAATTTCCCGGCGTAATATTCGGGCAGATATTGAGTGAAAGGTACCCACACTCATGGACGAAACATCCATATTCAATAATTCCTGTACCCTTAGTTTCATTTCGTCTGCGGCCTTATTGGTGAAGGTTACTGCTAGGATATTATCTGGTGGCAATCCAATTTCTTTCACCAAATAGGCGATTTTATGGGTGAGAACGCGAGTCTTGCCACTGCCTGCGCCTGCAAAAATAAGAATGGGACCACCCGTAATTTCTACGGCTTTTCGTTGTTGGGGATTTAACTCTTCTAAATTCAAAGTTTTCTCTTTTTACGTCTATTTTGTTTTAATATTAATTTTGCCTGATTATGTTCTTCGTTGGAATT
>CAZGBZ010000199.1:0-1888 GCA_964524135.1 uncultured bacterium | reverse complement strand
TAATAAATCACAATGGTTTATTATTTTATAATTTTGCATATTTTTTTGATTAATATTAACAATAACATTTCCAGTGCGTTTTCCATATTCTTCGTGTCCTTTTTTAAAGAAAATATGTCTTCCTTCTCCATCAGCCACAAAATATAAATATGAGGTCTGGCTGGGATGGGCAGCAGCGTATAGTGCAGAATACCCGGGATTATTGATTGGCCCTGGAGGTAAACCCTTATATTTATAGGTGTTATAGGGATCATCCACCTTTAAATGTTTATTATACAGTCTCCTAGGTTTGCCTGGAAGAATATATTGAATAGTGGGATCTGCCTGGAGAAGCATCCCTTTTTTAAGTCTATTATTATAGACAGAAGATATGGTGGACATTTCATCTTCATACATAGCTTCCCCCTGTATTATAGAGGCCAGGGTAGTAATTTCACGCATATTCAGCTTCACAGATGGAGATGAACCTTTTATCCCCTGCATATTATGGTTAAATTGATTTACCAAAATCCGGATTATATTTTCCTCCGTATAGGTTCTCAATAGGATATATGTATCCGGTGCTAAAAACCCTTCCAGTGAGGGAGCATCAATCCCCAAGGAATTTATAAAATTAAAATCTTTGCAAAGACGTGAAAATTCATAAGTATCTATTTTGAGTTTCTTATTTAACTCTTCTGCATACCTATCCATCGACCAACCTTCAATGAGCGTGACTTTAACTCTGTCTGAAGATTGGGAGGTAATCATTTTTACCAATTGCCCAATTGATGAAATACCCTTCACATTATAGCGACCTGGGATTATACGTTTATTTTTCATGGTGAGAGTTAGTGCAAGTTTGAAGATTGATTCATTTTGTAAACAGGAATTTTCCTTCAATAAGTGAGCTACGGACTGAGCCGATGCTCCTTTTGGGATGGTTATGAGGTCGTCTGGTTCTCGACAGTCAATTTCCCATCCAAGAATAATGGAGTAAAAAAATAATACCCCAATTAAAACCAGCAAGGTAATTCCCCCGCCAATTTTAATTTTATAATCAATTTCAAATTTAGCGTCAGCCATATAGGAAAAATTACCGGGCTGTATTCAAAACTTCCAATTGATTAGAATTATTTTATTTTTCCGTGAATAATTGTTGTTTGGTTTTTTTACAAGACTTTAATTTTATACGCTTTGAAACAATGGAATCAAGATAATAAGACATTATTCCATTCTTGGTCTTTTGGTAAAATTAATTACCTGCTTTTTGGAATTGGTCTGCTTGTTATAATTACAGGTTATTTGATAATGGCTACTGGCGAAACTGAAAGTTTTCAATCAGTGAAGCTGTCCCCCATCATCTTGATTTTGGGGTACTGTGTAATTATTCCTGCAGCCATTTTAGTAAAGCCAAAAGACAAAACTTAGTTTTTTAATTCTCAATGATTAATTGTTAGCGGTTAATTAAAAGTAAACGCAGAAATAATTAATAATTAAAATTGGGGTGCTCCACCAGCATTTACTTCGTAATCGGGAGGATAAATAGCCCAACTGTTAAATAGGTTGTTTTTTGAAATCTTAAATATTCTATCTTAAATCTTCAATATAATTGGGGTGGTAGTTCAACTGGTTAGAGCACCGGCCTGTCACGCCGGAAGTTGCGAGTTCGAGTCTCGTCCACCCCGCACCATTAAGCCTCTGTTAATTCAGGGGCTTTTTTAGTGGTAAGAAGCGATGTTACGCCATCATATCGCCATCATTAATATACAAACTTAGATTGATATCTGATGAAATAAAAGGTAAGCTAGCTATGCTATTTTATTAGCATCAGCTTTTGGGTGGATATATACTCGCCTGCCATCATCTTAACGAAATATACCCCGCTAGCATAGGAGTTAGCATCCCA
>CAZGBZ010000198.1:0-3048 GCA_964524135.1 uncultured bacterium | reverse complement strand
TGCCAAAGGTAAAAAATCATTTCATCGCTTCCGCCCTATTCCCATAAAACGGCATATTAATTTTGAAACCCGATCCCATCTTGAAGAAAACAAATTATCGTTACCTGGAACCATATTTTCTGAATTTCCCGCAAGAACCTACCCAGATAAAGCAAAGCTTACCCATGTACTTGGATATTTGAGAGTGGTAACAGATTTTAAAGGTTCCAAACCCACTCAAGAATTGGATTATAAATTAGGTGATGTTTTTGGATTTAGTGGAATCGAACGAATTTATGAATCAATTCTCCGTGGAAGTGACGGCACAGAATTCCGTTTGGTGGATATTTATGGAATTGATCATGGTATTTATCAGGATAATCCTGGTCAGCAACCAGTCCCGGGAAAAGCATTAAATTTAGCCATTGACAGCAAGCTCCAGGCATTAATTGAGGAATTATTTACAGGAAAAAAAGGTGCTGCAATTTGCATGATGCCAAAAACCGGAGATGTATTGGCATTTGTGTCCGCGCCGGATTATGATTTAAACTCTTTTGCCGGCCCTGTTCCCCTGGAATTATGGGAAGGATGGAATACAGATCCAGAGAAACCTCTCATTAATCGGGGAATACAGGGACTATATCCCCCAGGGAGCACCTTTAAACTAATTGGTGCTGCACTTGCTAAAGAAGAGGGAAAAGTGGATAAGAATTGGACCGTTAACTGCAATGGAGTCTATCATCTGGGAGATAGAGATTTTCATTGCTGGAATGAAGCTGGTCATGGAACTGTAAATATGGATAAAGCCATCTTTCAATCCTGCAATATTTATTATTATCACCTAATTCAAAAACTATCCTTCAATAGTTGGAAAGGTATGGCAGAGAATTTTGGATTTGGTGCAACTACCGGAATTGATCTTTTAGGTGAAAAAGGAGGTCTCGTTCCTGGAAAAACTTATTTGAATAATAAATATGGAAGATATGGCTGGGCAACAGGGAATTTACTCACATTTATTATTGGTCAGGGGGATATTCTGGTTACTCCCCTTCAAGTGGCTCAAATGATGAATATCATTGCCACCAGAGGAAATACTAAAAGCCCTCATTTATTATTAGAAGGTCCTTCGGAAAATATTACCGTATCATTAAAGTCTAAAACTTGGGACTTTTTGCAGCAAGCGACTTGGAATGTGGTAAATCATGAAGACGGAACCGGTAAAGCTGCAAATGTAATGGGTTGCGATGTGCATGGTAAAACAGGAACAGCACAAAATCCGCACGGTGAGGATCATTCTTGGTTTGCAGGTTATATAGTGAAGGATGGTGTCCCAATTTTATCTTTAGCTATATTGGTGGAACATGGTGGTAAAGGCTCAGTTGAAGCGGCATTAATTTCTCATAAAATTTTTAAATATGCTCAGGGAAACATTACTTTATAATAACTTTCTCAATAAAATATTTCGAGCTCCGGATAAAATAGTTTTCCGTTGGGGTATGTTATTTCCGGTATTCATTCTTATGTGTATTAGTTTTATTACATTGAAATATACCAGTGTTAATTCAACCTTTTTCTCTTCTACTTTTACAAAACAAATAATCTGGTTTGGGTTGGGTAGTATTGTTTTTATTATGGCACAATGGATACGAATCCAATATTTTCAGGAATATGCCTTTCACTTCTATGGTATTTTAATTATACTAATTGGAATCACCTATTTCATGCCTGTGATTGGAGGATCGCAAAGGTGGCTAATATTTGGTCCAATCTCATTTCAGCCTTCGGAAATTGGAAAATTATTATTAGTCTTTGTAATTGCCAGAGTACTTACAGATCAAAAAGGGAATATGAATGAAATCAAATTATTATTATTGATTTTGATTATGGCTCTAATCCCTGCTTTATTGGTTTTTAAACAGCCAGATTTTGGTACCGCTATAGTTTATGGTTTTATTGCAATCCCCATGCTATATTGGTCAGGTATAAGATCATTCTATTTATTTTCAGTGATAGCACCGTTTGTGAGTATTATAGCAGCGTTTAATATTTATTTTTTTTCACTTTGGATAGGCATCTTGGTTTTTGTGATTTACTACAATCAACCTAAAATTACAATCGGTGTTTCCCAGTTTATCATAAATATTGGATGTGGAATATTGTCTCCTTTCATTTGGAATAATATATTATATTTCCATCAAAAGGAACGGATACTAACTTTGCTCAATCCGACCCGTGATCCTCATGGGGCAGGATATCAGGTTATTCAATCCATAATTGCAATTGGTTCCGGGGGATTATGGGGAAAGGGAGTTGGTGAGGGAACGCAAACGCAACTCCGTTATCTGCCTGTTCGGGATACTGATTTTATTGTTTCAGTCATCGGTGAGGAAATGGGTTTATTAGGCATCTCAATAATTTTAATTGTGTTTTTTACTATGCTTTATTGGATAATTGTTTATGCTGGAATTATTTCAAACAGGTTTTCAAGTTTAACTCTAATTGGATTTGCCAGTATTCTATTTATTCACCTCGCCGTTAATATGGGAATGACTGTCGGACTGCTTCCAGTTACGGGTTTGCCAGCACCATTTCTCAGTTACGGTGGATCATTTTTATTATCCTGCATGTTAATTCTTGCACTTTCAACAAATATTATCAATCATCATATTTAAAAAACATATTAGAAATTGGTATGATGACTTTGAGTTGTGTAAATTTAACCCCTTTTATTTAATTACAATTTATAGTAAACCAAGGAACCTAAATATGGCAGCCTTTTCAGGTAAAAAATGGGCTTTTATAAGTACCTTCATTCTTATTGTTCTAACAGGATGTTCAAGCACTCGTCCAAACGATTCCGTTGAGGGAAATTCTAATGGAAATTCTGATGATGTTGAAAACCTCAAATCCATAATATATGACCAAGGTAAAAAAATCTCATCAATTGAAGAAGATTTATTAAAATATCAGGATTTGATTAATGATCAGTCTAATGTGCTGGATATTTATGATGATAATAATCAGAATGTGCGAGAATTTAGAAGAAATCTTGAAAGGGAAGTTCAATCT
>CAZGBZ010000197.1:0-3087 GCA_964524135.1 uncultured bacterium | reverse complement strand
TGGATTATGGATTGAGAATTTAGTTCAATTATGTCTAATATGTTTATAAAGCATCATAATTAATTAAAAGTTAGTGACAGGACCTAATAAATCTGCAATAATTATGATCATAAGCACCCTACTTTTCTTTGAAGGCGTTATTTTTGGCCTGAAACAATTTGTGTGAAGAAACAATAATCTGTTTTCCGTTAAAAAAGAAAAGCTGTTTGAAGTCCCGGGTTTTCGGGACAAGTTTTTTTCTTTTAGGAAAACGGGTGGTTGTTTTAACAAATTGTGTGCAGCCTTGATCTTTTTGGTTCATTTTTCTATCAAGAGAAAAAGAACAAGAAAGGAACGTATATTCTGAAAATACACTGCTTTGAATGAGTCTATAATAAATTGTTTTTGACAGAAATGCTTTTAGCCCATTGGAATAATTTCTTTATTAACATCACCAATCAATTATATAGTAAATTAAAGTAGAAGAAATATTTACTATCATATAAATTTTTTGCACGCAATTAATGAAAGGTGAATCAAAAATGACTGATATATTAAATGACATCAAAGTTTTTAAACCAAATTATAGAGATGCAGAAAAGGCTCACATCCCCAATATGAATGTCTATAAGGAATTGTATGATAATTCTGTGAAAGACCCCGATGAATTCTGGGCAAAACAAGCTGAACGGTTAGATTGGATGAAGAAATGGGACACAGTTTCTAATAATGATTTTACAAAAGCTCAGATTAAATGGTTTGAAGGCGGCAGGCTGAATGTATCCTATAACTGTTTAGACCGTCATATTAAAGCAGGATATGGTAACCAGACAGCACTCATTTGGGAAGGCAATGATCCCCATGAAGATACTGCAATATCCTATTCAGAAATGCTTACTCATGTCTCAAAGTTTGCAAATGTTTTAAAATCAATAGGGGTTGAAAAGGGTGATCGTGTTTGTATTTATATGCAAATGATTCCTGAGTTAGCCATTGCCATGTTGGCCTGCACACGTATTGGAGCTGTTCATTCCATTGTATTTGGGGCATTTTCACCAGATGCTCTCAGAGATAGAATTAACGACTCATCCTGCAAGGTTCTCGTCACTCAAGATACTGGAGTTCGAGGTACAAAACAAAATATCCCTATGAAATCAAATGCCGATACAGCTCTCGAGAATACACCCTCCATTGAAAAAGTATTTGTGGTGAAGAGAACAGGAGAAGCAATATCCATGCAGGAAAATAGAGATTTGTGGTGGGAAGAATCTATGGAATCAGCTGATGATGTGTGTCCACCTGTGGAAATGGATGCTGAAGATCCACTATTCATTCTTTACACTTCCGGATCAACGGGTAAACCAAAAGGGGTTCTCCATACTACAGGTGGATATTTAGTGTATGCTTCTTTCACTCATGAAATGGTTTTCGATTACCAACCTGGGGATATATATTGGTGTACGGCTGACATCGGCTGGATAACCGGTCACTCTTATATTATTTACGGTCCTTTGGCAAATCGTGCCACAACCGTCATGTTTGAAGGAGTTCCCAATAATCCTGATTTTGGGCGATTTTGGGATGTTGTAGAAAAACACCGAGTAAATATTTTCTATACTGCACCCACTGCCCTTCGGGCACTTATGCGGGAGGGAAATGATTTTGTGCTAAAACATGACCGTTCTTCAATCAAGGTATTGGGAACCGTTGGCGAACCCATTAAAGAACCTGAATGGATGTGGTATCATAATATTGTAGGTGAGAGTCGCTGTCCAATTATAGATACTTGGTGGCAGACTGAAACAGGGGGTATCCTCATCACACCCTTACCCGCTGCGACTATGACAAAACCAGGCTCAGCTACTTTTCCATTTTTTGGTGTAACACCTGTTATACTTGCCCAGGATGGTAATGAACTCCATGGTAATCCCGCTGAGGGATTATTAGCACTGAAAACTTCCTGGCCCGGACAAATGCGTACCATTTATGGAGACCATGAGCGGTTTTATGAAACCTATTTTTCCATGTTTAAAGGATATTATTTTACTGGCGACGGTGCAAAGCGGGACAAGGATGGCTATTACTGGATTACCGGTCGGGTGGATGATGTGTTAAATGTATCTGGCCATCGATTGGGCACTGCTGAAATTGAAGGGGCAATTGGTGCTCATCCATCTGTAGCGGAAGCCGCTGTGGTGGGCTTTTCTCACGATATCAAAGGACAGGGGGTGTATGCCTATGTGACTCTCATGGCAGGAATAAAGGGAAATGATGACACATTAAGCGAAATCAAATTAAAGGTGAGAGAAATGATCGGACCCCATGCCTCACCAGATAAAATTCAGTTTACCCCTGCATTACCAAAAACTCGATCAGGGAAAATTATGCGCCGTATTTTAAGAAAAATTGCTGAAGGTAAAACAAAGAAAATGGGGGATACTTCTACACTGGCTGATCCAAGTGTGGTAAAGAATCTAGTTAAAGGAATGAAATAAAAGAGGCTACTCTAATCTGTGATATAGCTGATACTACAAATCATGAGATATTGGTCATACAATCCACCTGAATATTTTTTTATCTCGTCGAAAAAAAACTTAAAAGAGGAATAAAACCATTTCTAACGTAATTTTTTTCTCGCCACAAATAGATTTCCTGTCTTAAATTAAGGCCTCAATGAGTGAGGAAATTCCGCCCTTGGCGGTAAAATAAATTATAATTAAGGAGGAGACACAATGCTTTATACCATCCAGGCATTTATTATAACATTAACACTAACCGCTTTTACATTTGCAGATATCTTAATGACAGAACTGACAGATCCGCAGAATTCATCTGATGCTGGCCGATATGTTGAGCTTTACAATAACGGAGACTCAGATGTAGATCTATCAACAGGTTGGACAATTCAAAGATGGACAAACGGTAATGCAGATCCAACCGCATCAAGTATAAAATATTTAACGGGTACAATTACATCCGGTGGTTTTTATATCATTTGCAATAATGCAGACAAATTTGCAGAAACATATGGATTAATATGTGACCAAGATGTCGGAACTGGCGGTGCAGCGGATAGTAATGGTGATGATAATATGGCAATTCTTGATG
>CAZGBZ010000196.1:0-3093 GCA_964524135.1 uncultured bacterium | reverse complement strand
GGCCAGGTAGTGGCCAGCCCGGTTTCTTTTCAACGGGATTTCGACGGTTGTGGCATGCACATACGACGGTGGCTCCAGGTTGGGATTGCGCTGCCTGTCTTCAACGCCACTGAAGTACCAGGTCAGCATGGCCATGCCGAGAATGACAGCGATTGTCATCATGCCCTGTCCTGTTCTGTTGACGTTCAAGCTGCTATAGCACCCGGTCGAGAGTTGAGAGGAAGTATTCTAACGGGGTGTTATATCAATGAACACGCTGAGTGGACTTCCCACGCTACGGTGGACATTCCTGCGCTAATCGGTATCTAACCGCCCCCGCTGGCCAGTATCTTTACATCGCTCATGGCAGGGTTGTACCCCTCCGGCTGGTTTGATTTGTCCGGCAAATGCAGGTGGCCGGGGGCGCTAGTGTAACAAGTCGACCAGCAGCTGCGGCGCTCCACCGGTTGAGGTTGTGTTTATACGATGGAGCTGTCTTAATGGGCTATCTTGCGTTCAATATACGGGCAACCGGGTCGGAGCAGACAGATGATGAAAGCCGTGTATTACAGGGAGCATGGTCCAGCCAGCGTGCTGGAGACCGGGGAACTGCCCAGGCCCGAGCCCGGTTCGGGTCAGGTATTGGTGCGGGTTGCCGCTGCCGCGGTGAACCCTATCGACCGCCGCTTACGGGGTGGTGAATTACAGGAGTACATCAGCCGCACCTTTCCCGTGGTCCCGGGCTGGGACTTTTCGGGGGATATTGTGGAGATGGGTCCCGACGTCGAGGGCGAGTGGCAGGTGGGCGACAAAGTTATGGGCCTGGCGTTTACCTGGGCCATTCAGCACGGCACCTACGCCGAGTACGTCCCCGTGGACGCCAGTGCTATCGCGCCAATGCCCCAGGGGGTGGATTACTTCCAGGCGGCGGCGCTGCCACTGGTAAGCCTGACGGCCTGGCAGGCCCTGCAGGAGTACGGTGAGCTGTCGGCGGGTCAGACCGCGTTCATCCAGGCCGGCTCAGGGGGGGTGGGCAGTGTTGCAATTCCCATGGCCAAACACCTGGGCGCCACCGTGTATGCCACCTGCAGCGCCGCCAACGTCGACTATGTGCGGGAGCGAGGCGCCGACGTGGTGATTGACTACACCAGTCAGGATTACGCCGCCGTCATCAGGGATCAATCGCCAGAGGGTGTCGACCTGGTGCTGGAGACGTTGTTAGGAGACGGCATTGCAGAAACGGCGATCCGCCTGGCCAAAGACAATGGGGTGGTCGTGTTCATGAATAATGAACCGCCGGAGATGGACGACATTGCGAACCGCGGCATCAAAACCCAGTTTTTACACCACCGGGCGGATGGCGCCATGTTGGCCGAACTCGGCCAGCTGTATGAGAGCGGTGCGCTGCCGCTACCCCCAGTCGAGGTACTGCCCCTGGCTGATGCAGCCGAAGCCCATCGCCGCTCCGAAAGCACCCGTACCCGGGGCAAGTTGGTATTGGCAGTGCAGAACCTGAAGTTATCGAAAAGACATTGAAACATCTTGTTCTGGATGAGGCGTCACAGGCCAGGAACCGTTCACCGCCAGAGGGTCTCTTCCCGCATTCAATACAATTAATCTGACATCGGCGCCCGTTGCTGGGATCTAACTCGACCCGATCTCGGGAAATCCGAAAATTCAGACTTGAGAGCGATGATCGAGTCTTGTTTGAGCCTCATATTTTCCTGAGATTCGCGTTAAAAGTAGTAGCTTGGGAAAAACCTACTAGGTGACAGACAGGAAAATGTGGTTAATTCTTACTATCCCCCTAATGACCCTATGATTGGACTGCGTAACAAGGTTCGACTTCGTAGAACTTACCAGGCTTACGGGCACTGAACTGGACTGCATCCGGGGTGTTCTCGACGGGCTCCAGTTTTTCGCACAGCGGACTAAGGCCTGTAGCCAGTGGCAACTTTCTTGTCCTTCCCCTTGTGCCTCGGCTTCTTCTCCGATACCTATCCGCACTCTCAATCATAGTCGCGTTTCCATAGAGCCCAGGTCTCGGGCGCCAATTCCTGTTGAAACCGGGTCGGGAAACAAAACTCAGCTTTCCGCAACCCGGTTGGCATTCATCTATGGAGCGATAGCTGAAACGGAGTTGATTCGCTTAGATTACTCATAGGCCAAACCCCCATCGTGCCGATCCTCGTCCTGGAGCACCGCTGATTCTCGCTTGCGCCTTGACCAAACGGAGACTGAACACCGCTAATCGGACAATCGGAGGCTCCTATCTTTCGATAGGTGCCGTGGCCCTGTGGCACACATACACTTCTTCTTGCCAAATCCTAGTGATAACGTGACAGTGCACGAAGTAGCAGCCTGTAGCATGCCGTTAACCTTGTTCACGTCAACAACATCGATTATTGCTAAGAATTTTGAGGGGACTAACCATGGGCAAATTGACACTAGAAAAGGCCAGCGCGACCTTCGTAGAGAAGTTCAAAGAATCTGGAATAGTCAGCGAGGCTGGTAGCAAGTATATCCCTGGCGGATACAGTCGAAACAGTCTGACGTTCGGCCCTCACGCTATCTATGTTGATCGCGGTGAATCTGCGTACCTTCATACAATTGAAGGCCATCAACTACTAGATTTTCACAATAACTTTAGCGCCAGCATAACTGGGCACAATCATTCCAGAATTCGAAAAGCCCTGGAGGGGTTTATTCCCAAGGGTTTTTCATTTGGAAATCCGGTACCCCACGAACATGAACTTGCGAAGATACTTTGTGAGCGTGTCGATGCGATCGAAAAAGTAATTTTTTCTTGTTCTGCTAGCGAGTCTTGTTTGAGCGCAATCCGCTTGGCACGTGCCAACACCGGTAGGAATAAGATCGCAAAGTTTGAAGGCGGATATCACGGACTCGGCGATGACTTCATGATGTCGCTTCATCCGGTAACGGCCCCGGGCATAATGTTCCCCGGCCCGCCGGGAAATCCTATACCGGTCGCAAACACTGCCGGTATCCCGAAAGCCACGCAAGACAACGTTGTAGTCCTTCCACAGAATGACCTAGAAAACTGTGAACGAATTCTTCGCGCCGGCGCGAGTGATATCGCTGGTGTCATCATGG
>CAZGBZ010000195.1:0-3119 GCA_964524135.1 uncultured bacterium | reverse complement strand
GTAGATGAATGGATTGAATTTGGCGCGTTGAGAGAAATTGAAAACGTAGAAGGGGCTACCAGTATAGATGGAGAAGATTTACCAATTGGTGTAACCTCGGCACCCTATCACCTGGTATTAAGCCCAATGAATTATGGAGAAGTCTGGATGCAAGGGCTTGATTTTGGAATAACCCATTTTTTAACTGACAAAATAGTCATTGACGGGAATTTATCTTGGTATGGAACAACTGATTTTTATAATGAATTGACAAAGAAAAATGACCCCATAAATGCACCCAAATGGAAGTGGAATGCCAGTATAAAAGGTAAATCAAAAATTGGTGATTTTATATTAAATTATCGTCACGTGGATAAATTTAAATGGAGTGATGGTATCTGGGCTGGAATCATTGGTCCCTATGATATTATTGATTTATTCTACACCTACCATATTACAGATAATCTTGATTTTAATCTTTCTGCTTTAAATCTAAATAATGACCTGCATAAAGAACTGGTAGGTGGTGCAATAATGGGTCGGCAAATCGTTATGCGGTTTACTTCAACCTTCTGATTAAATAAATTCAATTAGTTTGGATTTTTTTCTTTCTATTGATCGGGCTTGTTTTTTATTTATAAATAATAATCTGTCAAATCCGATATTTGATTTCATCATGCCCCTGTTTGATGAAACTAAATATTTCATACCTTTAATGTTAATCCCTTGGCTGATTGCTATTATTTATGATAAGAAAAACCGTTGGCAATTGGCAATTTTAATCCCCCTCGCAATTATCTTTGTTGATCAGTCTGGATTATTTATTAAGAAAACTGTTCTCAGACCCAGACCTTGGGCAGGTATGGACATTGATTTGGTAAATCACTTAGTAGGTCAAAAGGGACGGAATTATTCCTTTCCCTCAAATCATGCAGCTAATATGGCAGGGTTAGCAACTGTATTTTCAGCAATCTATTCTCGTTATGGTAAATTATTTTGGACCATTGCTGGAATCGTTATGTTTTCAAGGATATATATTGGGGTGCACTATCCAGCCGATGTAATTGCTGGTTGTATATTGGGTAGTGTGTATGGTTTACTTTTGGTAAAAGGATGGGACTATTATAAAAAAAGATCCCAAAAACAACTATAAATTTCTGAATCCTTTGCAAAACCGTTAAATAATATAAACTGTTAAAACGGTTCATAATGACATCTCTTCGGTTAACGCACGACTTAAGTCGTGCGTTGCTATATATTATTGGATTATCAAAGTATTCCTCTAATAAAAAAGCCCCTGACTTTCAGGGGCTTTTTTATTAGTTTGGTAATACATCATCTGGTAATTTAATATTTGGGACAGGTCCTCCACCCTTTGTAACCTTAATTTCCCCAAATTTATTTTCATATTTTCTGATATTATCCTGCAACGCCATCATAAGAGTTTTCGCATGCATGGGAGCCATAATGATCCGTGATTTCACTTTTGACTTTGTCATACCGGGTAATACCCTAATAAAATCCATTACAAATTCTGCAGGAGAATGGGTTACAATAGCCAGATTTACATACTCCCCTTGCCCAACATTATCGTCCAGTTCTATTTTAATCTGATGTTGCTTTTTCTTTGGTTTATCCATTAATTTGCACCCTCTCCATCCTTTTTATTTATTTCAGGATTATTCTTTCTATTGAATTCCTGCCAATCCTCTTCAAGGCCTTCCCAATGTCTAAACTCTTCTTCATCAGTTGTTACCTCTTTAAGATCCGGGGTTTCTTCATGATAGTCCATATTACTGGCCTTATCTTCATAATCATCTGGATTAGTCTCATCCTGCTGTTCTTTTTCCTCTACTGTCTTTTTAATCTCATCTCCATAAAGAGTCTGATCAAAAAAGTCAATATTGGTTACTAAGCCGTGCATCATAAGAAATTCAAGAAATGCCAAAAACTTTTTTTGTTTTAAATTTGTACTACATTCAGGACAAATCATTTTTTCTTCCAACATCGTCTCATCCAATGGGTTTGAGCACGCTGGACATATTAAACCTTCAAATGCCATATTTTTCTCCAAAATTCAAGGCTGGAAATATATTTTCACTGTGGATACTGTACAAGGTATTTTGTATTTTTTTAATTTTTATTTTCAAATAATTTTGTGAGAAATAATTTTTCATCAGAACTTAATGATTTCCCTCTTCTTTGTTTCATTTTTTCTATGGTGGTGAAAAGCTTAACTAACTCTGTAGTATCATTTTTACCCCAACGAAATGAGGATATATATTTACCCTGAAAACCTTCACCAAAAATATTAGCTCCCAACCCTACAATTGTGCCTGTGTTAAGCATGGTTGAAATACCTGTTCTTGAATAATCAGCTATCATTGCACCTAGGAATTGCATCCCAGTTTCAATTTCTTTCTCACCAATAATTAGTTTAATTAATCCATAATTATTTTTCAGATCACTATTATTGGTATTCGCACCCAGATTTACCCATTCACCTATATAGCTATGTCCAAGAAATCCATCATGTTGTTTATTGCTATATCCCTGGAATATTACATCCTCCACTTCTCCGCCGATTTTACATTGGGGACCTAAAGTTACATTTCCTCTCAATTTTGTTCCGGGATTAATTATACATCCAGAGCCAATAAACACAGGTCCTTGTATGAGAGATCCAATATCAATAAATACATCCTCAGCAATTATTATTGACCCTGCACTGGCATCTAAAACAGAACCTGCTCGAACTTTTGCACCCCTCCCAATAAATACATTATCACCATTATCAATGGCAACCGTAGGATGAATATCTCCCTGTTTATGATCAATAAAATGTTGTGAATCAGCTGCAATGATATCTGATTGAAAGAATATTCCATCCCATATATTTTTTATTAATTGTATATCAATTTCTGTTGAAACATGGCTGACTGAATCCAAGTGAGAATAAAATTCAGATAATGGAATTCCCTCCTGACTTTGGATAGCCAATAAAACACCATTATTTGTGTATGACCTGCTGGAAGTTATCTCTTTTAATTTATTTTCATTCCATAATCCCCTGCCATTTAACCAAATCCCCTGGGAAAGCATTTCCGGATTAACCTTCAGATTTGGATATCTTTCTTTCA
>CAZGBZ010000194.1:0-3121 GCA_964524135.1 uncultured bacterium | reverse complement strand
TACTGCCTACACCAATCGATTGAAAGCCACTCTGTTAAATGTACCCAATGATATTATTAATACTCTTGGAGCAGTAAGTGAAGAGGTTGCCTTGGAAATGGCAAAGGGTGTTAGAGCTATAACCGGAGCTGATATTGGCATCAGTACTACAGGTATTTCAGGTCCAGAGGGTGGGACTAATACAAAGTCCGTTGGATTGGTTTATATTGGAGTAGTAACTCCAGAAAAATCAATGGTGAAAAAATATAATTTTAATTACGGTAGAATTATCCACCGGGAAATGACTACTACCGCCGCTTTAAATATTACACGATTGGCAATTGAAAAAAATTAATGAAAAACGTGTTTTTATTGGTATCCCAATTGGCGCTATCATCAAACCCCTCCTGGCTGTTTTAAAATCAAAATTTACCAGGAATTCTGAAAAAATAAAATGGATTCCCTCGGAAAATATTCATTTAACCCTGAAGTTTTTAGGGAATATTTCAGTCAATGCTATACCAATTCTTCTTGAATCATTAAAAAAGGATATTATCCAAAACTCGTTTAAAATGACGATAGATTCTACTGGAATTTTTCCTTCTTCAAATTCTCCAAGAGTGCTCTGGTTGGGAATAAGAAGCGGTGCAGATAAATTAATGTCCTTGCAAGCACAAATTGAATCATCTCTTAGAGAAATATCAGATAAAAATACTGAATTGACATTCACCCCTCATATTAAAATTGCAAAAATTCAACAGAAAGTTGTTAAAATTGATGTTTTACCATTTTTGAACATCGTATATTCCCCGATAGAATTAGATGTTAATTCTATTTGTTTGTTTGAAAGTCAATTGTTCCAAGAGGGGGCAAAATATAGAATACTAAACGAGTTCCCGTTAAACCGATAAAGAAAGGATAATTTCAATGGAAGTTCAACAGAAAGATAAAACATTAGACTTAGCAATCTCGCAAATTGAAAAACAATTTGGTCAGGGATCTATTATGCGAATGGGTGAAGATTCTATCGTAAAAATTGAGGGTATTTCTACCGGCTCTATATCACTAGACGCTGCATTAGGGATAGGGGGTATTCCCCGGGGCAGAATCACAGAAATTTATGGTCCTGAGTCTTCCGGAAAGACTACACTTACCCTGCATGTAATAGCCGAAGCCCAAAAAGCTGGAGGCTACGCAGCATTCATCGATGCTGAACATGCAATGGATCCTGAATATGCTAAAAAATTAGGTGTTGATACGGATAATCTGCTGATTTCCCAACCGGATACTGGCGAGCAGGCATTGGATATTACCGAAACTCTGGTTAGAAGTGGTGCCTTAGATGTGATTGTTATCGATTCAGTTGCAGCATTGGTTCCAAAAGCAGAATTAGATGGTGATATGGGAGATACGCATGTGGGGCTTCAGGCAAGACTCATGTCTCAGGCATTACGAAAACTTACTGGCACTGTTTCCAAATCCAGAACTTCTGTTATATTTATTAATCAGATACGCCATAAAATTGGAGTGATGTTTGGTAGTCCGGAAACCACAAGCGGAGGTAATGCACTAAAATTTTATTCCTCTGTTAGATTAGATATCCGACGCATAGGGCAGATTAAGGAAGGGGAACAAGTAGTTGGAAACCGTACTCGTGTAAAGGTTGTAAAAAATAAAGTTGCCCCTCCTTTTAAAAATACAGAATTCGATATCATGTATGGAGAGGGAATTTCTTATGAAGGTGATTTACTCGACCTGGCTGTTCAAGCTGATATTGTTAATAAAATGGGTGCATGGTACTCATTCAATAAGGAAAAAATTGGACAAGGAAGAGAAAATGCTAAACGTTATTTGCAGGATAATGAGAAAGTCAGTACTGAAATTGAAACAGGAGTAAAAGCATTTTTGGGGTTGGTTGTAGAGGAATAATTGGTATTTCCATTTTATTCATCATTGTACAGATTAAAATAACACTTTTAAAAATCTAACTTTCATCGAAGAGCGGTCTTGTTGTAAATTAAAGCCTATCCTTTGGCGGAGGAAATAATCATAATTGGAGATAAGAATGAAAAAACTATTATTTTATAGTCTGCTTGTGGCATTGACTTTTACCCAAGAAACGACATCCTATAGCTGGGAAGATGGATCAGGAACTATTTTAGGAAGTTATGGAGGTTTGGCAAACCCTGCAAATGTAGGAACTACATCCGGGATTTCACCCCATGATGGATCACGAATGTTAACTATATCTGAATCCCCCATTTCCGGTACACCTCAGGCATTTATTGCATGGATAACCGATTTATCTTCAGGTCAAGATATAACCGCCTGTTTTTATGGCTATGATGATACCCCCAGTTCAGCTCCCTCGTTACGGGTTTGGGGTAGTTGGACCGCGAACGATGATATAGATTCATACCAGGGCTCAGCCGATGGTAATACCGATTATACTGCAGGCACAGGGTGGGATCAAGTCTGCCATACTTTTTCCACAAATCAGGAAAATTGGGGTACTGGAGAAGCTCTTGTTATTCAAGCACGACTATATAGCAGTACATCAGGTCCCGACCCAACAGTTTATTTTGTTGATCTGGTAGAGGTGACAGCGCCTAACAGTGCTACAGTATTGTATCCCGGTGGTGCATCTGAAGGCTGTACAAATGCCTCTGCTTGTAATTACAATCCCTTTGCCACCGATGATGACGGCAGTTGTATTTACCCAACCGATATGTCCATTTATGATATCCAATATACTACTAACCAAGGTGAATATTGTTATGAATCAGATTATGCCGGTACCTGTGTCAGAACAACGGGTACAGTCATGGCTGAATCCCCAACCTATTCAAATTTCTATATACAAGATGATGCTTCTGATTCCTATGCTGGAATATATGTACACTCCTATCCATCTTCTCCCCCTACCATTGGACAAAACATTACAATTACCGCTATGGTTAATGAATATTATAGTTTAACTCAGCTCATTGATGGTGCTTCGTATTCTGTGAATTCATCCGGTAACTCTGTAGATATAACCGATATTTCAACTGGAGATTTGGCAGGTGGTTGTTCTGAAGCGGGAGAATCAGTTGAAAGTATGCTGGTGCGCATCAATAATGTTGTGGTACCCCAGACTAGT
>CAZGBZ010000193.1:0-3137 GCA_964524135.1 uncultured bacterium | reverse complement strand
AAACTAAAAAGGTAAAAAAAGATTAATACATGTCCAAGAATTCAGTAATAACAGCAATTGCCCGTACATCCATTGGAAGTTTTCAAGGAGCGCTCAGCACCGTTCCAACCGTTCGATTGGGAGCTGCGGTCATAAAGTCTGCAGTTGAACGTTCAGGATTACAAGGTGACCAGGTGGATGAGGTCATAATGGGAAATGTATTATCTGCCGGAGAAGGGCAAGCGCCGGCTCGGCAGGCAGCAATAAATGCAGGGCTCCCCAATTCCGTAGAATGTATGACCATTAATAAGGTCTGTGGTTCCGGTTTAAAATCTGTCATGTTAGCTGACCAGGCAATCCGCTGTGGAGATGCGGATGTCATTGTAGCCGGAGGTTTGGAGAATATGAGTATGTCCCCTTATTATTTAATGGACGCAAGAGACGGAATGCGATTGGGTCATAAAAAAGTGGTGGACTCCATAATTGGTGATGGGCTTTGGGATCCCTATGGTGATATGCACATGGGTAATTGTGCAGAGGTACTAGCAATAGAAGAAAATTTCAGCCGGGAAGATCAGGACGCATTTGCAGTAGAATCGTATAGGCGGTCTGTGGAGGCAATTGAAAAAGGATATTTCATTGACGAAATTACTTCGGTTAAAATTCCCCGGAGAAAAGGGGATTCTGTAATTGTAGATACGGATGAAGAACCGGGAAGGGGTAAACCTGAAAAAATAGCGAAATTGAGAACTGCATTTGAAAAGGATGGAACCATTACTGCCGCTAATGCCAGTAGTATTAATGACGGTGCCGCAGCGTTGGTGGTGATGTCTGCAGACACAGCTACTGTTTATGATATTAAACCACTATGCAAAATAATCGCACAATCCTCCTATGCTCACTAACCACTTTATTTTACAACAGCACCGTGCAAGGCTATTACCAAAGTTTTAGATAAAGCTGGATTAACCACTAATGATATTGATTTATTTGAAATTAATGAAGCATTTTCAAATGTTACTTTGGTAGCCATGCGGGAACATAATATACCCCATGAAAAAGTTAATATATATGGAGGAGCAGTTTCCATGGGACATCCCATAGGTGCTTCTGGCGCACGGATATTGGTAACCCTCATTTCTGCCTTAAAACAAAAGAACAAAAAATTGGGATTAGCAACTTTGTGTATTGGTGGTGGAGAAGCCGCAGCTGTTATTGTTGAAATAGTTTGAATTGTAAATTGAAAATTAAATCAATCGGTATAATTGGAGCTGGAACCATGGGGAATGGTATTGCACATGCGAGTGCACTTTCAGGTTTTGACACAATCCTCATGGATATAAAAGATGAATTTGTCCAACGAGGACTTAGTACAATAAAAAAAAATATGGATCGACAGGTTAAGAAAGAAAAAATCAGTCTATCTGAAATGGATTTAGCCATTAATAGAATTTCACTCTCAACTAATTATAACCATTTGGCAGAATGTGATTTAGTAATTGAAGCTGCCACTGAAAATCAGGACATAAAATTAAATATTTTCAAGAAGTTGGACACTATCTGTAAAAGTGAAACCATTTTAGCAAGTAATACTTCTTCAATATCCATAAATAAAATTGCGTCAGCCACACAGCGCCCAGAAAAAGTAATTGGGATGCATTTTATGAATCCGGTACCAGTTATGAAATTGGTGGAAATAGTTAAGGGAAAAGAAACGGATGATTCAATTACTCGATGTATCTCTGAATTATCAGAAAAAATGGGTAAAATTCCTGTTGAATGCAATGACTCTCCTGGGTTTGTTTCTAATCGAATTCTCATGCCTATGATCAATGAAGCGATATTCTGTCTTGAAGAAGGAGTAGGTACACCCGAAGCCATTGATATCATTATGAAATTGGGTATGGCGCATCCTATGGGACCCCTTACTTTAGCTGACCTAATCGGATTAGACGTATGCCTCAGTACAATTAATGTGCTTCATACTGACTTTGGGGATGAAAAATATCGTCCCTGTCCATTATTAGTGAAAAAGGTAGAAGAGGGAGAATTGGGAAGAAAAACAGGTAAAGGATTTTATGAATACAATTCTAAATCAGAATTTAATTGAAAACCATTAAAATGGTTGAGATATTCAGTAAATTCTGTAACTCACGACTTAGTCGTGGGCTAACCGAACGAATATAGATGAAACCGTTTTAATGGTTTAATACAAATATTGGATTTACAAAGGATGCATAAATAAATGAATTTTCAGTTAACAGAAGAACAAATACTCATTCAAAAAACAGCCCGGGAATTTGCAGATAATGAATTGGCTCCTGGAGCAGTTGAACGGGATGATAAAAAAATCTGGCCCAGAGAGGGTGTGAAGCAAATGGGTGAACTTGGTTTTATGGGAATGATGGTTGATCCAAAATGGGACGGTGGAGGGATGGATTCCATTTCCTATACCATTGCTATGGAAGAAATATCACGAGTAGAAGCATCTTCTGGTGTTATCATGTCCGTTAATAATTCTCTAGTGTGTTATTTAGTAGAGAAATTCGGCAGTGAAAATTTAAAAGAAAAATATCTAAAACCATTAGCTTCCGGCAATAAACTTGGTGCATTTTCTTTATCAGAACCACAATCTGGTTCAGATGCGTCTAATATGAGGACAATAGCAAAAAAAGAAGGAGATCACTACATTATATCCGGAACTAAAAATTGGGTTACAAATGGTATTAACGCTGACTATGTGATTCTGTTTGCTGTTACTGAAAAAGGAGTGGGTTATAAAGGGGTCTCTTGTTTTATTGTAGAAAAAGGATGGGAAGGTTTTGAAACTGGAAAACCTGAAAATAAATTGGGAATCAGGGCTTCAGACACTTGTGAATTGTATTTTGATAATGTAAAAGTCCCAGCTGAGAACCTCATTGGCGAAGAAGGCGAAGGCTTTACAATTGCGTTGGTAATATTAGATGCTGGAAGAATAGGCATTGCTTCTCAGGCATTGGGGATTGCACAGGCCTCACTTAATGCGTCGGTATCTTATTCAAATGAACGTATTCAATTTGGGAAGCCAATTGCAAAAAATCAGGCAATTCAATTTAAAATCGCGGATATGGGAATGGAAATAGAAGCTGCCAGATTATTAATTCGGCAAGCAGCCTGGA
>CAZGBZ010000192.1:0-3142 GCA_964524135.1 uncultured bacterium | reverse complement strand
ACGGTCGACAATTTTCACGCCCTGATCCAGTAGATCCATCAGCTCGCTTTGCTCGTTCAGGATCCAGGAGTCTTTACCAGATTCTGCTTTGCAAAATCTCTCGAAAACTCTAGGACTTGTCCTGGTCTCTCATGGTGCCTGACATTCGATTCCAGAAATCCATGTTCTGCTCCATCGCCCGTTTCATCAGTGCCAGGGGATCGGCAGCAGTGAGATCGCGAACGCCACGCCTGTACCTCTCCTGCTGCTCCAGGAAGGTCATGATGCTCTGTTCTATATAACGACCAAACACACTCTGCATAGCGTCACCGTAGAACCTGATCAACTGTTCGAGTACGCGGTTTGTCAGGATCGGTTCATGCCCCTCGCTTTCCTGTTCGGAAATAATCTGCATCAGCACGCTGCGCGTCAGATCTTTCTCAGTCTTGGAGTCCAGCACAGAAATGGATTCACCGGACAGTATGATCTGCCTGATATCCTCCACGGTAACGTACTTGCTTTCTTCAATATCGTAGAGTCTGCGATTGGGATATTTTTTGAATTCGCGCATGAGGTCGGCTTTTGTGCACTGAACAATGGAGTTTCTACAACTTCTGTCAAAGTTGCAAATATCACCACTCAACCTATAATCAAAATTATGTTGCAGCGCATGATGACCGGCGGCACCAACACAGATAACGACTAGTACACAGAACGACTAGTACACAGAAAGACAAGTACAGAGAAAGATAAGTGAAACGAGGTACCGTCCTCATTACCGGTGCCTCTTCAGGCATTGGCGAGGCGTTCGCCAGGAAATTCGCTGAAGAAGGATTCGACCTGGTACTCACCGCCAGGCGCGCAGACCGGCTCGAAGCGCTGATGGATGAACTGGGCTCTGTCAATGTACAGGTTTACCCGACTGACCTCGCCATCGACGAAAACGTGGACTCGCTCTGCGAGTTTATTGAAACCGAGCAGATCGACGTGGACCTCCTCGTGAACAATGCTGCCATGATGATCGAGCAGCCGTTCGAGGAGATGACGGAGTCACAGGTCCTGCAGACAATCGCCCTCAACATGACCGCCGCTACCCGACTGACCCATCGTTTCCTGCCGGGCATGATGCAGCGCCGAGGCGGCAGGATTCTGAATGTTGCGTCAATCGCTGCCTTTCACCCGATACCGGGCATGGACCTGTATGCTGCCACCAAGTCGTTCATACTCTCACTGACTGAATCACTCTCCGAGAATCTGAAAGGCACGGGGGTTTCCGTGACAGCCCTCTGCCCGGGCATCACGGATACTGGCATGATGGACCTGAGAATCGCGGGCGCACTGCCCCCGTTCGCGATTTCATCACCGGAAGAGGTCGCGAGGGAAGGCTACGATGCTTTGATGCAACGGGACGTCATCAGGATTCCCGGCCAGGCAAATAAGCTGGCTGTTACCGTGGCACAACTTCAGCCCCGCTGGCTGGTTCGCGCACTGGGTGGCCTGGCATCACGGCTGAACAGGTAGCCGGCTCCTATCCTGGAACTCAACACCCCGGTGGCTATCCCGTCGACATCGATCGCCTGATGGTCGCCCGGAGGCTTTAAGTGCGATAATGATGCGCTTCACTTTGAACCACCAACCTGTACCGGACTGAACCGATGCTGACGATCATTAAGGAAATGGGGCCCCTCAGAAATGGCCTGCACGGAATTGCCCTGCTATTTGCACTACTCATGCCTCTCGCCAGGGGTCCGGATTACTCTGATACCTGGAACCTGTTTTTCGGCGGCATTCTACCAGCCACCGCGCCCCTCATTGTTATTGTTATCGGCCTCGATATCATGATGAGCAGTATCTGGAAATCGGATGCAGATTCGGAACGCGTACTTCAGCTAAACCGGATAATCCGCAGCCACCTGCTTGTCGGTGGTGCCCTGTTGTTTGCCTGGCTGGCTGTATTCCTGCCGGCGCTGGTTTGAAACTCATCACCGGCATCTTTTTCTGTTCACCGGGCAATCCCGGCCAGGCACTGACAACGGTGTGTCGATATATTTCACACTTACGGGAAGCCATCCAAATCGATGTAACCAGTTGTAAACTATAGTTTTTTATAAAAAAACCAACTTTGTACCACCCACTTTTCAGTGTCAGCCAGCCACAATTTCAGCCGACGGCTATGCCGAAGCACCCGCAAACAGGGATATTCATATGGAACGTCGAGATTTTTAACAGAAAAATTCCAGAAAAAATATAACTCATTGATAAATATGGATATTTTTATTCTGGCATGAGTCATGCTTACCTATAGTCGCGCATAAACTGTTGAACAAACAGTACTGTCTTGGCATGTCCAGTAATCGCGTGCAGAGAGAGTGTGTGCAGAGAGAGTGTGTGAAGAGACAGTGTGTGCACAGCGAGAGAGTGTGTGCACAGACAGTGCACACACAGAGAGAGCATTTAGCGAGCGGTTTACCATTAACCTACCCCAACCTGCGTTCGGTATTTCAGTGATGAGATGCCGGACGCTTTTTTTCTGCTGCCCCGAAAAACGCCCGCAAGCTGGCGTTTATCCTCATCCTGCGGCGGTAATTGTCTCACCAAGTTCCCGGAGCCGATCAATGCCTCCCGGTCCTGCAAAAAAGAAAGCGGGAATCATGATGCGATCGACGCCAATGGCTGAAAGTTCCTCGATACCCGCTGCCGGATCTGCCATTTGTGTGCCAAACATCGCGTTGATCTCGATACTCGACGGGTCCCGGCCTGCAGCTTCTGCAGCGCTGTGCAGACGATTGAGCTTTTCAGCCAGCCGATCCACATCTCCTTCGCCCGGAAAGTAGCCATCTGCAATGGTTACCGCCCGGTTGATCGCCGCTTCGGTATCGCCACCGACAATGATCGGTATCGAGCCATTGACCGGTCTCGGGCTGCAGGTTACCGGATCGAAATCCACGAATTCGCCGTGAAACTCGGCATGGGGCCCTTCCCAGAGTTTACGCATTGCCGCAATGTACTCATCATTTCGCGCACCACGCCGCTCCCACGGTACGCCCAGCGCCTCGAATTCTTCCTTCAACCAGCCAACACCGAGCCCCAGTTCCACACGACCACCCGTCAGGCGGTCCAGCGTCGCCAGTT
Organism: uncultured bacterium; assembly: GCA_964524135.1. Taxonomy (GTDB): domain Bacteria; phylum Fidelibacterota; class Marinisomatia; order SCGC-AAA003-L08; family D37C17; genus D37C17. The sequence continues at coordinate 31 of CAZGBZ010000192.1, read as the reverse complement.
CCTTGGCGAGCACCTGCGGGTTGCGCTGTGG
>CAZGBZ010000191.1:0-3175 GCA_964524135.1 uncultured bacterium | reverse complement strand
AAAATTAATGCGACTGCAAGTATTCTTCGGATCATATTTGCTCCTTTTTCCAATAGCTGAGTAATTTAATAATTGATTTTGATTTTTTTGTTAGAATTGACTTTGTTAAAGGCAATCGTTTAAACACAATTCCCTAATGGGATTATGAAATTCTTGGTTGAATATTATTTAAAAAATTAATATTAAATGCCTTGATAACATATTTAATTTATATGGTTTCATTTTAACTATCAAAAATAAATATTACTTTATGGTAAAATAATTATAATTCTAACTCAATAATTTCCCTATAATATTCTAATGATTTTGGATTCACCAACGAGTCTATATTTTTAACATATTGGTTTTGAATAATCTGCTTGACAGCCAACTCTACCTTCTTACCATTTATAGTATAAGGTATCTCCTCCACAGCAATAATTTTAGCTGGAACATGGCGAGGTGTACAGGATTCCCTGATCAGTTTTTTAATATTTGATTTCAGTTTTTCTGACAACTCAATTTCATCTTTCATTTTCAAAAAAAGAATGATCCGCTCATCGTTTGCCCAGGATTGACCAATTACCAAGGAATCTTCAACTTCACTAAATCGTTCTACCGTTTGGTAAATTTCTGCGGTGCCGATTCGAACCCCTCCCGGATTTAAGGTAGTGTCCGATCGTCCATAAATTTTCACCCCGCCAAAATCATTAATTTCCAGATAATCACCATGATGCCAAATATTCGGATATTTGTCAAAGTAGGCAGATTGATATTTTTCTCTATCGGTGTCGTTCCAAAAATAAATGGGCATAGAAGGGGAGGCTTGTGTGCAGACCAGCTCACCTTTTTCATTAGTAACTGAATTACCACTTTCGTTATAAGATTCCACTTTCATTCCCAATCCTCTGCATTGGAGCTCTCCCCGTCTCACTGGCAATAGGGGATTTCCCAAGGCAAAGCAGGAAATAATATCAGTTCCTCCAGAGATGGATGACAATTGCACATCATTTTTCCAATAGTGATAAACAAAATCAAAGTTCTCTTCAACCAGAGGTGACCCGGTAGAAAGGATCGTCCGCAATTTAGGAAATGCTGAGATAGCTTTTGGTTTAACACCTTCTGATTCCAAAGAGCCTATATATTTAGCACTGGTTCCAAAAACTGTAATTTCTAATTCCTCTGCCATTTTAAGCAAAGCTGTACCATCCGGGAAAAATGGACTGCCATCATACAGTACAACAGTGGCTCCTACAGCTAAGGATGATACCAACCAGTTCCACATCATCCAGCCACAAGTAGTGAAGTAGAATATTCTGTCATCTCGGCGGAGATCCGTGTGAAGCTGCAGCTCTTTCAAATGCTGAATGAGTGTACCTCCGGCAGAATGCAAAATGGACTTAGGCAGCCCGGTTGTTCCCGAAGAATACATGATATATATTGGATGGTCAAAGGGTAATGGCTCAAATGCAATTTCTCCAGAATCTTTGTGAAGAAAATCATTCCATAAGATAGAATTTGGTATTATTGATGAATCTGCATCACCAATAAAAGGGATAACCACTGTTTTTTCAATACAGGGCAATTCCCCCAGAATTTTTTTCACCTTTAAAAGACATTCAATTATTTTTCCATTATACCGGTAGCCATCTGCAGTGAAAATAAGTTTGGGTTGTATTTGTTTAAACCTATCCAAAACCCCTTTAATGCCAAAATCAGGAGAACATGACGACCAAATGGCACCCATGCTAGAGGTGGCCAACATGGCAATAACCGTCTCAGGAATATTTGGCATGAATCCAACCACTCGATCATTATTTTGAATTCCCATTTCCCGCATGGAATGAGCTAAACGGGATACTTGATCATGCAATGCCTTGTAGGTTAGAGAAGATTGAGTGCCATCTTCCGTCTGAAATAGTATTGCAATTTTATTGTCCCTATATTGAAGGAGATTTTCGGCAAAGTTTAAAGTCGCCCCTTCAAACCATTTGGCACCGGGCATTTTTGTGATATCATCCACCACTTGAGAATAGGGAGAGTGATGAATGATTTGTGAATACTCCCAGAAAGCTCCCCAGAAATCTTCTGCCTTTTCAATAGACCAATCATACAATTGGGAATAATTTTTAAAGGAAAGTCCATACTTTTTATTGATGAACTGCATAAAGTCCATCATCTGAGAATTATTGATTTGTTCCTCAGAGGGCTGCCACATTATGGATTGCATTAGGTTTTAAATCTATTAAAATACATTAAAACACATTTATTCCCCTCTTGAGAGGGGCATCCGCCAGCTGGTGGAAGGGGTGTGTACGATATTTTGCAGACCAACAAACCATTTAAATTATTGCACTTTCTACTAACGATATACAAATCAAACCCACCCCTCGGCTTTGCCAGATTCCCCTACAAGGAAGGGTATATAAATTCTGATTTGCCAAATTAATATTTTTATATCGGACACTACCAAACTGCATCAAATTACTTCTGCCAGATACAGGACTTGCCATGCTTCTAAAATTCTTCCTTCTTCTGCTAACACAGCACAAATTTTCAGCATATCTTCTGTTGATAAGCGGGAATAGGTTTCGCTTAAATCTTCAATGATATCCTGCTTTGGTATTTTTTCAACGGAAGCCAAACGAGCCAATAACTTTCCGGTAAAAGATGGATGATCTCTTACTATTTGTGGCAGTCTATCCACTCCAATGGGAATAAACCGTGGGGCTGGCAATTCAAATAATCCCTCTTTGGCTCTACTGTACCAGTCGTATCCCATCCTTGCTACCTGATCAACCTTATGGGGATCAATTTTTCCCGATTCGTCAAACACATCTTCATTAGCATGAAAATATATTATTTCACCTAACAATAAATTACCTCCTGCCGGCTGATCACTAAACTGGATATGCTCCGTAAATTGGCATTCCATTATGAGTGGAGACTCTGCTACGCCAGGAATAGAAATAACTTTAGAAGGATGATGGGTTAATCCAGACTTTTCAAACTCATCCACATCCATCGGATATTCAGCAGCACAGATATTCATTTGCTCCACCATATCATAGGAAACTACAGAAAGGGTGAATTCCTTGGTGTCCAGAATGTTGGTGAGAGTGTTTTTGGCTTCGCCGGTACGGCCGCTGAATGCCGGAGATATCCCCACCATGGGTGGATTTGAACTGAAAGCGTT
>CAZGBZ010000190.1:0-3194 GCA_964524135.1 uncultured bacterium | reverse complement strand
AGCGTTCGTCCTGAGCCAGGATCAAACTCTCCATTGTATGTTTGTTTAATCGTTTATTAATCTCACTCAAAGTTTCGACTGACTCTTACGCACACTCTCAATTTCAAAAAACAATTGGCTTAAATACCACTATGCTGTTCTTGCACAGCGAGGAAAATTAGAAGCTTTTAAAATCCCCCTGCAAGACTTTATTTACATTATTTGAAAATAATTTTTCTTATGGATATAGACTACTTTAATAATACTAATTTTTGGGTCTGAATAAGCCTTTTATTTGACTCTAATACCGCAAAGTAAATACCTGAGGAAACTTTATTTCCATAGTCATCTGAACTATTCCACTTTGTATGATATTGACCGGAATTCATATTTTCATTTATTAATATTTTAACTAAATGTCCATTAATATCGAAAATGGATAATTTTACTTGGGAATATTCTGAAATCTCAAATTGAATATTTGCAGATGGATTAAAGGGGTTGGGGAATATATCTTTTATCCCATAATTAAATGGAATTTCAGAGTTTGTAATGCTCAATGACTCGCTGGAGAGATATGCCCGAATTGCTAAATTCCCTTCAATTGGCAACCACTCTCCATTCTCACCTTCTCGTTGAAAAGAATATTCCGATATAAGTGTTGTATCTAAACCAAATGGTTGAGAAGAGCTAAATTCTTTAATCCCAATCCAAAAATTATTAGAAAAAGAAATATTTTCACTATTTAGCAATTTTTGGTTCCAGCCAATTTCATTTCCCGATGCCTGTAATGCTGAAAAGATTGTGGTATCTGCAGGCTTGCCGTTATCATCTTCCCAAATATTGATATAAAATGCGCCTCCATTTTCGCTCTGATACCATTTTATCATATAAAGAAATTGGTTTTCAGATTCTGGGCTAAACATTACGGCACTAAAATTACTCCCACCAGCATTAAATTCGTTCTCAAAACTATCATCATCATGTGATAACTCTATTACGCCCTCTGGGATAGGCGGTAAAGGCGTTGTAATTACAATGCTATCAGAAGTAACAATTTCAATGCCATCCGAAAATACGACCCCCAAATCATAATAGTACTCCGTATTATATTCAAAATTGGAGTCCGAAAAATTACTTTCTGTGAGACCTTCTTGAATTAAATTTCCATCTCTATATAAATTATAAGTGACATTTAACCCATCATAACTCACTTGAGCTCGGGTTCCCCAATTACCAGCAATTTGATCTCCATTAACATTTACATATTCCCATGAACCAACATCATTAGATAAATACCATAACCCTGCCATATTTGTTGAAGGATCAAATGCTGCCGCAATTTCATCTGTAAAAGAATTTGCAATTAGAAAAATTGATGAAAAATCCCAATCAACATCAAAGGTATTCCATCCACCAGCTACTAATAATGAAATGTTAATTGATTGTGCCGGATCATTATTTATCAAACCATAAGCATTCACAGTTACATCAACTGATTCTTCATTTATATTATATATTGAAATTGATTCTACATTTGTCTCACCCAGCCAAGCGGGAAATAAGGTTCCAGCAAATGCTTTACAATCACTACAATCAGATAAAGATATTCCAGTAAACAACTCCTCATCACCATTGTCAAATATTAATGTTGTATCTCCAGACTGATTCATATCATACCAAGTCAATCTGATTTCATCTTCTCCTACTTCGGCACTAAATAGTTGAGGCTGAGCATATATTTGAATTGATTCTCTATAAATAGTTAAGTCGTCTATATATAGCCCATCCCCCTGACCACCATTATGGTCGTCATCATAGCGTGACCAAAATCTAAAAATAACATCTTTCCCTGAATAATCAGTTAAATCTAAAAAATAATTACAGTTTTCACAAAAAGGGTCCCCTGGTAGATATTCTTCCCAGCCGATTGAACCAGGTCGAGAATACCAAAAATAATTGCTATCCTCACATAATTCCTGTGTAGTATAACCCTCCAAAATTGCTAAATCTCCATCAATACAAAATTCAGAATAATAATCATAAAATAGGTCATGCCACGCGTAGCCAATTGAATTTATAAGGTTTGAATTTTCATTTTCAGCTTCATATAAAGCTATACTATTACCAGAAACATCTTCAATTAAAATATCATCAATAAAAAATCCCTTTAATTGTTCATTGTCAATAGTAGAATAGGCCGGATCCGATCCAAATGCAAAACGGATTATCACCTCTTTTCCAGCGTAGCTATCCAATTCAAATTCTACTAGATGCCAATCCTCATCCCCACTCCATCCAGAAGCCAACGAATAAACTCCATTCTCTCCAGCTATTTCACCATTAAAAACCCACCCATATCCACTATAGAAATCGTATGGATCATCTCCAATCAGTACGTCCCATGTCAATCCTCCATCAACGGAAATCCGTACATTGGCGGCATCCCAGCCATCTATCCATCCTTCTGATACAATCGATTGTGATGCACCTTCTGTATTTTCAATCGCCCACTTCATCTGTACTTTTAATGTGGCACCTTCTCCCGGGATATCCAATGCGGGGATATCTAAAAACTGAATCCAACCATCTTGATATCCTGAAATATCATCCTCTCCACACCAAAATGAATTATCTGAAATAGATTCAAAATCAGAGATATGCCAAGCTGAATTATCTGATGGTACCTGTATATCTAATTGGTAATAATCATCAATTATTTCATCATTATCTCCATTATAATCAGGGATATCAGCATTTAACCAAAATGTGAAATAAAGCCATTCATTCAACCCTATTTGAGGTAAAGCTATTTTTGGTGAAAATAGCATAAAATATCCATCTAAATTGCTATCGTCATTTGGAGACAGGATACTGTTGTCAGGACTGTGATAACTTGCCTGAGTCAATTCCCAACCATCACCAATTAGCCAGTTTTCAGCCCCACTTTCAAAATCTTCACTCCAAATTATATCAGCATCCAAAATATCATTTGATAGTTGGGGGAAAGATTTTGAGGGGTGAAGGTTTAAATTTTGACGAGAGAGAACTTTTGAATTTATTGAAGTATTGATCGGTTCCTGTTTTGCAGGAAAAATAAGCGTTAAACTAAGGGTAAGGAAAAAGAGTTTGTAAAGGTGATTAGTCATTTCTGATTAATTATCAGAAATTAAGACTTATACCAAACTGGTGTGTTTCTTTGAGAACACCATAGT
>CAZGBZ010000189.1:0-3224 GCA_964524135.1 uncultured bacterium | reverse complement strand
AAAACCCAAACACCAATATTTACAGATCCTAGTTCCAAATGAAATAAAGAATTCATTTCATTAAAAACATATAAATTGTAAATTCCTATAAATAAATTAAACCAGATGGTCATTTTCATCAATTCTACTTTTTCATTCTTATCCATGTCTTTTCCTTTAAATTAATTGTTCCGCACTATGAGAAATATATATTACTCTTTGAAATCAATTCTGGTCACCCATCACAAATTTTTTCTTACAAAATAAAATGAGACCTGCATCACAAAATTTTCAATACATTTTTTTCTACTCACAAAAATTGATTCTGTTTCTAATTTTAATAATGGGCGGATGTACCCACTTCAAGCCTGGAAATGATCCAAATCTTGCACTACAAAAAAAAGTTGAACGATCATATTTTTCAAATGGTAACCTAGAATATGAAGCCGAATTTACAAATAGGAAGTTAGATGGAATAAGCAAAGTCTGGTTAGAAGATGGGACACTTTTTTCAATTTCCAATTATAGCAATGACCAACCTCATGGAAATTGGAAAAAGTTTCACCAAAATGGGAAATTAATGTTTGAGGTAAATTATGAATATGGACAAAAACATGGCACCGAAAAATGGTACTATGACAATGGTCAGGTAAAATCTGAACAGGTGTTTGAATATGGAAAAGCCAACTCAGGAATCATCCGCTGGAACTTTGATGGAACCTTGCTTTATTGAATAACCCCAATAATGGGTCTAATCCCATGAAATTCTTCTACCTCCTAATTAAAGTAAACACCTAAATTATTATATGAAAAAACTCCACTTGCTACTACCTCTTATTGTCTCGCTTTCATCCTTGTTTGGAGATTGTGACGGATTCAATTGGTATCATAATATTAATATAGAACACTGCGACCCCGGCGATAGGGAAGCCTTACAGCAATTCATTAAAAATAGTGGCAATACCCTTGAAATGGATATGGATGTAAATTTTAACGGAGAAGTGGAAATATTGGAATTAGGGTGGCAACTTTGGGAAAACGGACGGTTAATTCATTGGATTTGTCAGGAAGTACCTTCACCCTATCATTTTTATGAGTATGATTGTGGATTAAGCGGAATTATTCCTGACGAAATTGCTAATCTGGATGGCTTGGTAAAACTGCGTCTTCAGAGTAATAGTTTATCTGGAAAAATACCTGCTTCCATTTGTAATCTAAATATTAATGATGCTGGAAATTATTGGTTCAACCTTGAAAAAAATAACCTTTGTCCTCCCTACCCCGATTGCCTTGAAGAATTAACGGGCACTCAAAATATTACAAACTGTAAATAAGTTTTCCTTCCTTTTCTTCTCTAATTTAGTTAAATTTCGTGTTCAATTACGGAGGAAAAATCATTATAAACAATATATTATTAAATAGTATAATTATCTGTACCACTTTAGTGACATTAATTACAGCAGGTGATACCCTGTATGTTAATGTGGATTACAGTGTAATTAATTGGACCGGCAGAAAAGTAACTGGTGAGCATTCCGGTACCTTGAAATTGGCAGATGGCTGGGTAATTATGCAGGAAGATTCCATTATTGGCGGAAAATTCATTTTTGATATGAGCAGTATTCAAAATACTGATATTGAATCACCGGAATGGAAGGAAAAACTTGAACAGCATTTAATGAATGATGATTTCTTCTTTGTAGATTCCTTTCCACATTCAATTTTAGAAATTAAAAATCATCTTCAATTTGTAGGAGATAATTATGAAAAAATAGACCAAATTGTTGCTGACTTAACTATTCGGGGAATTACCCATGAAATTAACTTCCCCCTCGAAATCAACCAAGATCAATCCATATTTTTCACAAAAGGTACCATTGACATTAATCGTACCCTTTTTAATATCCACTATAAATCCGGTACCTTTTTTGAAGATTTAGGCGACAGAATGATTTATGATGATTTCACTGTTCAATTTTCACTGCAGACTAAGGTGGTTCAGGTCAAATAATTTTGTGACAGATGGCACTCGAGAGGTTTTCCAAGGTGGGGTATATTTAAGAAACATTTTAGATAGGGAAACAAAAAAGATGGGAAATAATTTGAAATTGAGACTAAAAAATATAATGGCAGTGACATTATTGTTACTCTCTATTGGTATCATTTCTGCCAATAGTCTCAGCCTTGAACCTAATGAAGACGGTACTTGGAATGTAAACTTTTCCAGTGATACTGATATTGGTGGATTTCAATTTAATGTTGACGATGTTACCGTAAATAGCGCTTCCGGTGGTGAAGCCGAAGCAAATGGTTTTTTCATGTCCACTAGCCCAACTACAGTTTTAGGTTTTTCTTTGTCTGGTTCAACCATTCCTGCAGGAAGTGGGACATTGGTTGTAATTAATGTAACCGGCACTCCCAATGGATTAAGTGGTATTATTGTGTCAGATGCTGACGGAAACCAAATTGATTTTACCAGTCCATTTACTTTTAATCAATCTACCCTGCAAGCAGCCTATTTCTTTGCTGAAGTTACACTAAATGGAATCGCAATAGAATCTGATGATTGGGTAGGTGCATTTAATGATGATATTTGTGTGGGTGCCCGCCAATGGGATACATCAGGTTGTAATAATGGTGTATGTGATGTAGTAGCAATGGGAAATGACGGTTCAGACAATACTGCTGGATACTGTAATAATGGAGACATTCCCTCTTTTAAAATTTATGATACGTCCGAAAATATATACTATGATGCCATCGCCTCCGAAGAAGCGGAATGGTCAATTCCTGGCTTTAACCTTATAGATAGTCTTTTCGCTTATAGTTCTTTATTAGGCTGCATGAACCAGGATGCATGTAATTATAATCCCAATGCTACTGAAGATGATGGCTCTTGTGTTTTTGCTGAAAATAATTATGACTGTGATGGCAACTGTGTAGTTGAATTAGATTGTGCTGGTGATTGTGGCGGATCCACCGAATTGGATGAATGTGGTATATGCGATGGTCCCGGCGCTATTTATGAATGCGGCTGTGATGATTTGCCTTTTGGCGACTGTGATTGTAATGGTAATATTGTAGATGAATGTGGGGTTTGTGGAGGTGATAATTTATCATGTGCAGATTGTGCCGGAGTACCCAATGGTGATTCTGTAGAAGATAATTGTGGTACCTGTGATAATGATCCAGAAAATGATTGTTCACAGGAATGTAATGGTCATTGGGGTGGCGATGCTGAATAT
>CAZGBZ010000188.1:0-3234 GCA_964524135.1 uncultured bacterium | reverse complement strand
TTGGTGGCATGAAAAGTTCAGGTGTGGGCAGAGAGGGCGGGTTTATATCCCTGCAGTTTTTTACCGAAACAAATAATGTGTGTGTAAAGATATGAATGCAAATAAATTCAACAGTAAAAAGGCACCTGAACCAGTGGGACTATATCCCCATGCCCGAAGGGTGGGTGATTTAATTTTCTTATCTGGTGTAGGACCAAGAGAGCGAGGGAAGAAGGAAATCCCCGGTGTAATTTTAGATGATAATGGAAAAATTATTTCTTACGATATTGAAGTTCAGTGTCATTCTGTGTTTGCCAATGTGAAAGCCATACTAGAAGATGCAGGCTCATCTTGGGATCAATTGGTTGATGTTACCGTTTTCCTCACCAACATGAAAGATGATTTCAAAATATACAATAAAATTTATGCAGAGTATTTCAAGGATAATCTACCTTGCCGCACCACCGTGGAAATAAACTCTCTACCCACACCAATCGCTATAGAATTGAAATGTATTGCTACCCTCTAATGGAGAACGGAACATGGAGAAGGGAAAAGGGAGATTCAGTTCTTGAGTAAAAATGAATCATTTGAAGATTTGTTGGTTTGGCGAGAAAGTATGAATTTAATTAAAAACCTAAAAATAATATTCAATTTTGATAAATATAATCCATTATTAAACCAACTATTTAAATATTCAATTTCCATTCCATCTAATATTTCTGAAGGGATTGAACGACAAACAAATAAAGAGTATATTCAATTTTTGTTTATTGCCAAAGGCTCATGTGGTGAATTAAGAACTCAATTATACATTGCTTGCGAAATGAATTTAATCTCACAAACACAAATGGAGGAATTGACAGAACAATCGAAGAAAATTTCATCCATGCTATACAAACTCATTCAAACAAGGAAGCAGAATTTCTTATAATATGCTTTTCCCTTTTACCTTACTCCTTTCTCCATTTTCCCCATCATCAATAGAGGAATTTTATGCTACCCCCAATTAACTTCAAAAACTGGATTGACGAAAATCGTCACCTCCTCAAACCACCCGTAGGTAATAAGGTGGTATATGAAGATACAGAACTTATTATCATGGTAGTGGGTGGTCCCAATACACGGAAGGATTTCCATATTGATGAAGGTGAGGAATTTTTCTATCAGTTGGAAGGCGGTATGATACTGCGCATTATGAAAGATGGGAAACCGGAAGATATTAAAATAAATGAAGGTGAGATTTTCCTGCTTCCTCCAAAGGTGCCTCACTCTCCCCAGCGCTTTGAAAATACCGTAGGCTTAGTGGTAGAGCGGAAACGCCGAAAAGGTGAGCTGGATACCTTCCAATGGTACTGCGATGATTGTAATGCATTGCTTTATGAGGAGCATCTGCAATTAAAAAATATTGTAAAACAACTCCCTCCAATTTTTGAGGGATTTTGGAAAAATGACGATGCCCGTACCTGTAAATCTTGCTCTGCCTATTTAGAAAAACCTTAGCATGTTCAAGATAGATATCCACACCCATATCCTGCCCGAAAACCTGAATGAGCTTACCGAATCATTTTCTGATCCCAGATTTCTGCGGATGGATCCCGTTGATGACCAGTCTGCCATGCTTAATAAAGATGGTGCAGCTTTTCGAAAGGTGGACTGCAATTGCTGGAGCCACCCTGCCAGAACCAAAGATTGCAAAGAAACACATGTAGATGTGCAGGTGCTATCTACTATTCCTGTACTGTTCTCCTATTGGGCAAAGGATGATGAATGTATAAAACTCTCACAATTTCTCAATAACCATATTGCAGAAATTTGTATAACAGAATCCGCAAAATTTATTGGATTGGGTACTATTCCAATGCAAAATACAGATTTAGCAATTGTTGAAATGGATCGCATTGTAAATGATTTGAATTTACCCGGAATAGAAATCGGCTCCAATGTAAATGGCGAAAACCTCTCTGAAGACAGATTCCACCCTGTATTTGAGCATGCAGAAAAGATTGGCTGTTCCATATTTGTACACCCTTGGGAAATGATGGGGCAGGCTGATATGCAGAAATACTGGCTGCCGTGGCTGGTGGGTATGCCGGCGGAAACCTCCCGTGCTATTTGCTCAATTATTTTTGGCGGAATTTTAGACAAGTATCCTGCGCTTAAAATTGCCTTTGCCCATGGCGGCGGTGCTTTTCCCTTTACAATTGGCCGCATTGACCATGGCTTTAATGTGCGTCCCGATTTGTGTGCGGTGGATAATTCAGCATTGCCATCAACTTACATGAAAAATTTCTACGTAGATTCGCTGGTGCATGATGAGAATGCTATGAATTTCCTCATCCAGACCATGGGAGCAGAACGAATTGCCATGGGCTCCGATTACCCCTTCCCATTGGGCGAACATCACCCCGGAAAACTGATTGAATCTATGGAATTGTCCGATTCCACAAAACAGAGATTATTGGCTGGTACTGCCCTGGAATGGTTAGGCTTGAACGAAAGTGAATTCATTGGAAGTTAAGTCCACCGATTTGGACTTTGCCTTGGAGCAGGATCAAAATGATCCGTTGGCTCACTTCAGAGGGAGATTTCATTTTCCAGAAACAGAAACTGGGGAACCATTTATTTATTTTTGCGGCAATTCATTGGGATTACAGCCTGATACTGCCGAGCAATATATTCAGGAAGAATTAAACACCTGGAAAAAGCTGGGAGTTGATGGGCATATCCAAGGGAAACGACCCTGGTTACCCTATCATGAATTGCTCACACATTACTCTGCTGAGTTGGTAGGGGCACTGGATAAAGAAGTGGTGGTGATGAACTCCCTCACCGTTAACTTGCATTTGCTCATGACCTCCTTTTACCGACCCACAGGTAAACGAAAAAAAATACTTATTGAGAACAAAGCATTTCCCTCCGACCGTTATGCTGTTCAATCTCAGTTGAAAATACATGGCTGTCACCCTGTTGATGATTTGATGATACTCAATCCAGATCAGGGAGAAACCATCACTACCGAATGGTTATTGGACTGTTTTGAGCATCATGGTGATGAAATCGCAACGGTGCTCATGGGCGGTGTGAATTATTATTCCGGGCAAGCCTTTGATATGGAAGCCATTACCAAGAAGGCTCATGAGCAAGACTGTTTAGTGGGATTTGATTTAGCCCACGCTGCCGGGAACCTTCATCTGAAACTGCATGATTGGGATGTGGATTTTGCGACCTGGTGTGGTTATAAATATCTCAATG
>CAZGBZ010000187.1:0-3234 GCA_964524135.1 uncultured bacterium | reverse complement strand
AATTCTATTGGTTGGAATAAATGGTACCGGAAAAACTACTTCAGCCGCTAAATTAGGGGGGTATTATTCCAGTTCTGGAGAGTCAGTTTCTCTGGTTGCTGCAGATACATATCGAGCCGCTGCTGTTGAGCAGATACGAATTTGGGCAAAGCGGCTTAACTTGCAGCTTACAGCAAATGATAAATCTGCTGATCCTGCTTCTGTTGCCTACGATGGTGTTTCCAGCGGGATCACAAAAAAATTGGATAGAATCATTGTAGATACCTCTGGAAGGCTGCACACATCAGCCAATCTCATGAAAGAGTTAGAGAAAATCCACAGGGTTGTTTTGAAATTAACTGATGAGATTGATGTCCTCATTACCATTGATGCGAACACCGGTCAAAATGGACTTCAACAGGCACGAGAATTTGCTAAATATATTCCATTAACTGGGGTAATCCTGACAAAAATGGATGGCACCGCTCGGGGCGGAATTGCAATTCAGATAATGAAAGAGTTGAATCTTCCAGTCTATTTTTTGGGAGTAGGGGAGCAGGCTGATGACCTGGTTCCATTTGATAGGGAAAGCTATATTAACGGATTGATTTCCAATGAAAAAGAAATGGTAAATGAATAATTCAAAACAAAATAGAATTTGTATGATTAGCCTGGGATGTGCAAAAAACCTGGTGGATTCAGAAATATTACTGGGTGGACTCAAGCAGGAAAACTACGAAATTGTACAAAAATCTAATGATGCGGATATACTCATTGTGAATACCTGCGGATTTTTAGACACTGCCAGAGAGGAATCGGTGGATGTAATTTTAGAAGCAGAAGAATTGCGGAAGTCCAACCAGGTAGAAAATTTAATTGTCATGGGGTGTTTTTCAGAAAGATATGGCTCCGATTTAAAAGATGAACTTCCTGAAGTTGATGCATTCTTTGGTACCGATGACCATGCCGCAGTTCTCAGCTACCTAACAGGAAAAGCCTATACCAAAGATGACCCTGATTATTTTCGCTCCTTATTAACTCCCAATCACTATGCCTATCTGAAAATTGCTGAAGGTTGTGACAATGGCTGCAGTTTTTGTTCCATCCCTATTATGCGGGGTTTGCAGAAAAGTCAGCCCATTGCCTGGAATGTGCAGGAAGCCCAACGTCTGGCTAATTCAGGTGTGAAAGAATTATTGGTCATTGCTCAGGACTCTACCTCTTATGGCTGGGATCTAACTCCGCGATCATCGCTCCATGAACTTATGGATGAACTGGATAAAGTGAATGGACTGGAATGGATTCGCCTCCATTATGCCCATCCAGCCCATTTACATAGAGAAATGATTCAACGCTTTGGGCAGTTGGAAAAACTCGTACCCTATATTGATATGCCCGTGCAACACGGCTCTGATAAAATGCTGAAAGATATGCGACGGGGACTTATGGCAGATGGTATTCGAAAACGGATTGATGATTTACGGAAGGTGAATCCTGATATTTCTCTTCGCACCAGTATCATTGTAGGGTTCCCGGGAGAAAGAGATTCTCATTTTAAAGAATTATATGATTTTGTAGAAGATATCGAGTTTGATCGCTTGGGAGTATTTACGTATTCAGAAGAAGAAGGCACCCATGGGGCATCCATTAAAGATGATGTCCCTACAGAAGTCAAAACAGAACGTATGGATGCCATTATGCTCCTGCAACAGGAAATCAATTTGAAAAAAAATCAATCCAGAATTGGGAATATGGAGAGAGTACTCATCGATTTACATAGTGATGATGGTACCTCCATTGGGAGATCTTATCGGGATGCACCGGAAGTTGATAATTTTGTGAGGGTAGATGAAAAACTAAATATTGGCGAATTTTATGATGTTGAAATTACCGCTGCTTTTGAATATGATTTATCAGCAAAGAGATTAGTCCATGCCAAAGCTGCCATTTAAAATTTTAGGCATAGAACATGTTGGTATCGCTGTAAAAGATTTGAACAGCATTTCTGAAATATTTGGAGAACTCTTAGGTTTAGACCTTCACTGGAGAGAAAAGGTTGACAACCAAAAAGTTATCACGGACATTTATCATGCGGGTAATGATAAATTGGAATTTCTCAAAGCAACTTCCCCCGATTCACCCATTGCCAATTTTCTTGAAAAAAGATCGGAGGGGATGCACCATATTGCCCTTATTGTTGACAATCTTCAGCGGGCTTTGGACTATCTAATTGAAAACGAGGTTAAGCTAATAGATAAGAGTCCTCGAATAGGTGCTGAAGAATTAAAAATTGCCTTTATCCATCCCAAGTCAACCGGTGGTGTTTTGGTAGAATTATGTGAAAAGAAGTAGCTGAAAAATTATTAAAAAACCGTTAAAACTGTTTCTATATTCTCTATTTTCTATAAGCCCATGATTTAAGTCGTGGGTTGTTTGTAATTAACAGTTATAAACCATTTTAATGGTTTTATGATAAAGCAGAACCATTGAATGGTTTACTAAATCTCTTTCCTAAATTACCCCAATGGATATTCAGCAGAAACTCAGCCAAATCCCCAAATCACCGGGAGTCTATTTCTTCCGGGATGCTAAGGGAGAGATCATTTATATTGGTAAGGCTAAAGTATTGAAAAATAGGGTACGCTCTTATTTTAACTCCCCTGCAGGTAAAGACCCGAAAACTTTGGTAATGGTAAAAAATATTGCTGATCTGGAATGGCTGGTGGTTCGTTCTGAGGTAGAAGCTTTGCTCACTGAGGCAAACCTCATAAAAGAACATAAACCCCGATATAATGTCTTCCTTAAAGACGATAAAACTTTTCCCTATATCCGCATCACCAATGAGCCGTACCCTCGAGTTGAAATAATCCGCCAGAAAAATCTCACTAAAGATGACCATAATTATTTTGGACCCTATACCGATGCAGGATATTTAAGAGAAATTCTGCGGGTAATTCAAAAAATATTTCCCCTGCGTACCTGCACGTATTATATTGATGACAATACCATTCAGGCAGGGAAGATCAAGATTTGTCTGGATTACCATATCAAACGTTGTGATGGACCCTGTGAGGGATTGGTCTCAGAAAATGAATATGGGAAAATGATTAATCAGATAAAGGGGTTTTTAAAGGGACGAAATAAGGAAATCAGGGTTTACCTCGAAACGCAGATGGAAATTGCCAGCACCAATCAAAAATATGAGGATGCTGCGCGATATAGAGATCAGCTCAATGCCGTTACTCAATTCACTCG
>CAZGBZ010000186.1:0-3291 GCA_964524135.1 uncultured bacterium | reverse complement strand
CGGATTAGAAATCCGGTGCTCTATCCAGCTGAGCTACGGGGCCGTATGAGATGTGGATTATCTTACTTTATCATAGCGGAAGTTGTCCGCATAAGATTTCGGTCGCTGGCGGCGCTTTTTCGGCTCCTGCACGCAATAGGGTATTCCGTAGCGCTCGGCATAGGCAATCGCGCCTTCTTTGCTCTCAAACTCTAATTTGAGTTGACCGCGCATGTCACCCGAGCCGACCCAGCCCATAAGCTCATCATTGCGCTTGGCTTCTTCCGGTTCGTACTCAACAACCCATTTACGGGTGTTGGCCTGACCAGATTGCAAAGCATTCTTCGACGGTTGATAAATGCGCGCTTCCATTGGGTATCCCTTCTTTACGTCCCCACCATCTATGTAGATAGGCGGTGTTGGCTCTAGTTTAAACTATTACTGGCCAAATTTAAAACGGACTTTAATGGTCAAAAAGGTCTCTAAATGGTCGGGGAGAGAGGATTCGAACCTCCGACCCCCTGGTCCCAAACCAGATATTCACCCATTTCAAAGCGTTTCAAACTGAAACATTTTTTTCTAATAAACCCTTATTTTACTTGTATTTTTTCCTATTTTTGGTAACATACCGTTACACAGCAAACCAACGCATAACACGGCTATTTTGTTACCCCGTGTTACCCAGAGGACCACCTGATGCCAGAAAAGAAGACCCTTACTGATGCATACATCAAGCGTATAAAGCCACCCGTTTCCGGTCGCAAGGAATATTTTGACAAACTACTGCCGGGGTTTGGACTCCGTGTTACTGATAAGGGCAATAAGAGCTATGTTGTCTTTTACCGCGTTGGCGGTAAGCAGCGCCGCGTTACCTTGGGGAGTATTTACGAACTCACCCTAGCGGAAGCCAGGGACCAAGCCCGCAATCATAAGATCTCAGCCAAGGGCGGTGTTGATTTGGTAGCGGCTCAAGAGGCTGAAAAGCGTGAGACTGAGCGGGTAGAGCTTGGAACCTTCCGGGCGGTCGCTGACATATATATAGAAGACTACTGCAAACCCAACACGCGCACCTGGAAAGAAACCGAGCGGATGTTCAAAAAATACATTCTACCTAAATTAGGTAAAACGCCCGTCGATGAAATCTCCCGCGCTCAAGTTCGCAACCTCATAAAACATGTTGTCAATAATAACGGCCCTGTTATGGCTAACCGTGTCGCTGGCGTGATCCGCTCAATGTATTCGTGGATGGCAAGGGAGGAAGATTATGAGGGGGATAATCCCGCCAGGGGAATCGCAGCTCCGAATTACACCGAGAATAAACGAGACCGATATTTAGACCACGATGAAATCAAATCTCTCCTACTAGCGTGTGACAAAATGGGCTGGCCCTTCGGCCCCTACTTTAAGTTTCTACTCCTCACCGGGCAGCGTAAGAATGAAACGGTACGGCTTAAACGCTCGGACATAAAAGGCGATACCTGGACTATACCTAAAGAGATCGCAAAAAACGGCGAACGGCATCTAGTCCCCCTCACCGGTCCCGCCATTGAGTTGCTGGAATCATCGCCCCAGCTAGGCGAGTACATATTTACCACAACGGGCGATAAACCACTTGCTGGTTTTAGTAAGGCCAAGAGACGGTGTGAAAAACTCATTGCCGAACAGCGCAAGAAGGATGATTTACCACCTATGGAGCGCTGGACCATCCACGATCTCCGGCGAACGGCTGCTAGTGGAATGGCAGAAATGAGAATCCCCCCTCACGTTGTCGAGAAGATACTCAATCATACGGGCGGCGTTATTAGCGGCGTGGCGGCGATTTATAACCGCCACGGATACGACGAGGAGAAGCGAGAGGCTTTAACGGCTTGGAGTAATAAGATCGGAGCCATTATGAACCCCGATGAACCCATGAACGTCACTAGTATTAAAGAAGCTCGGGAGGCGCGTAATGGGTAGTATTAAAGATGTGTTGCCGTTTGACGAATTTCTCCCATCGCTGACCGGACGCACATCAACGCCAGGGCCTACGGCGTTGCAGCAACTTACCAACCCCTTGGATGATATTTCACCTGACAAGTATATCGCGGAGTTAATTGAGGCAGGTGTATTTAATAAAAGCCAATCCGATGATTTAACGGTCGGGCTTGAACGCGCCGCTCAATTCTATCTTGCTGGTGAGGACATTATGAGAAAGCGCAAAAACAGCAAGCAATTTCAGAAGGAACTTTTAAAGGCCGGCTTAGTGTCTGTACCGATGCTAGATACGCCAGGGCGAGGGCCAGAAATTAAGTTTAACGTGAGAGCCTTTATACGGGTGATGGCTATCGTTTGGGAGTACTTCGGCGGCAAGGTGACGTTGGCAAACATCCCGGAACAAATTCGATCAATAGACATAGGCGAAGGCGACCGCTCCTCAGAAGTTGTTGCCGACGCCCAGGAGGGTTCAACAGAGTTCACCCGATTTGCCGAAGGCTGGCTTGAATATTTTTCACCCGATGCAATTATTTCCAATAGGGTTTTTAGGAAGGCATTGGGGCGCAAATAGGGCCATAAAAGAACCCCACACACCCCATGCGATAAGTCTTCATAACGCAACACGGCATTGCACTGCAATGCCAATATGGAGATTTAAAATGAACAACAGCATAGCTTGTGCCATTGATATTGAGGACCGCTTAATCCCGATTAAAGAGTCCTGCCGTATTGCCGGCGACGTATCCAAGGTCACACTCTGGCGCTGGGAGAAAGAGGGGAAATTCCCTAAGCGTATCCACCTTGCTTCCAATAAGAGTGTCCATCGTCTTTCCGAGGTCATGGCCTGGATGGACAATCTTTCCAGCCAAGCAGCCTAGTCAGCAAACCGAGGTAATTATGGACGAGCATTTAATCTTGCCGGTAGCGGCACGACGCTTGGGGGTTGGCGTTAAAGAGTTATACGAAGCGGTTAAGCGCGGTGACGTACCGAGCCAGATGGTCAACGGACGCCACGTTATTCCCCTTTCCTATTTTCAACCACGTTCCTACATGGATCAGGCGATGGGGGGGTATTATGGTTACAGCTAAGGAGGTTGCGGGCGTATTAGAGAACGCCAAGCGAATGGGCGCGGGAAAGTACCAGGCCAGTTGTCCTGCGCACGACGATAAAAACCCATCCCTTTCGATTACCGACGCCCCCGACAAACTCTTATGGTGTTGCCACGGCGGGTGCAGCCAAGAAGACGTAGCCGCCGCCATCGAGCGTAAGGGTATTAGGTTACCCTACAATCTGCCGGCGATCATCGACGCCGACAGCGTGGTAATCGTCGAAGG
>CAZGBZ010000185.1:0-3302 GCA_964524135.1 uncultured bacterium | reverse complement strand
CAGAAATGCAATTTCAATACTCAGCCCTTTTAAATCAATTCCGGTATATTCATTTAAATAAATTTCATCTGCCATGGAAACGAGATAATAATCTATATTGGATATTCCTTTATCTGCATATACAATAATTGTTTTTCCAGCTTCTTTAAAACGACTGAGGGCAGAATATATTTCACCTCGTTTAGCAAATCCGGCTCTTACATTTCCAATGTCTATAATAAATCCATCAATTTCTGGGTCATCTGTATAATTATCAATTTTTTCAATCCAAGTGCGCAACTGAATTCCCCTTTCTGGTTTATTTGAAAAAGGAGATATGTTAAAATCAAAGTTAAATGGGGGAGTAACTGGATTTTCTTCAATAAATAATCCACTCAGTTTCATCCGAATGAATTTTTGAGAATCCTTTGCTTTTTTATTGAAGATACTTTTTTGCTTTTGACCCGAGGTATAAAAACCAATTCCAGCGTTAACTTCATTTGTATTGCTGTAGGTAGTTGGTGAGTACACAGATTCTTTTCCAAAATTAAATCCTAAATTAATTTGAAAATCATTAAAATCTGAATTAGAGCGAGCGCTTATAATTACTCCATCCAACGGCTGCAAGGAAATGTGTGGAGAGTAATCTGAGGTATTTTCATTTGTAAAATTAACATCCACGCCAAGAGTAAGTTTATTATTTAAGATGGGAAGTGGGCGTAAAGCAATACCCAGAATAGAATGATTATATTGGGTTAAATCATCATTAAACTGGGAAACTATTCCAATAGATGCAAAATTAAAAGGGCGGTAAAGAAATCCAAAATCAAGGAAATTGTGTTTATTCCATTTAATTCCCACAAAGGCATTGTGAAAAATTGAAATTCCTATTCCAACATTACCATCTGAAGGATTAAACGTATCTGGAAATTTCCCATCAATAAATTCATATTTTAAATCATAGCCAAAACCATCTATTCTATTTGAAAAGTGGATTGTAAATTCAGACCCAAAAGGAATATAGATTCCAGATTGTGAACCCCGAGAAACACCAAGGCCGGCAGGGTTTTTTGTGATGGCATCCAGATTATCAGGTGTTGCAACTGACACCCCACCCCAAGCATCCTGCCCTGGTAGAAATGAAATTGTAAAAATAATTAATAATAGATGGTGTAATTTCTGCATTTTGCATCCTTTATATTCGTATTGAAGTTAATGAACTATGTAAATTTACAATGAAATTATGGATTGGATAAAAGCATCAAAATGAAAATAGGGAAAGTAATTCAATGGGATATGGGCCACAGAGTACTCAATCATCGTTCGGTTTGTAAAGGGCTGCATGGTCATAGATATAAAGCAGAAATTTGTGTTGAAGGTGCGCTGATCGAAGAGAAAGGAGCCTCTGAAGAAGGTATGGTCATTGATTTTGCTGATATTAAGAAAGTAGCATTGAAATTTATCCAGGAAGAATTGGATCATGCTTTTATGGTCTGGGATAAAGATGATGAATTACTGGAATTTTTCAAAAACTCGCATGGGCATAAACCGGTAATTGTACCATTTACACCTACCGCAGAAAATGTAGCGGCATATATATTCAGCGAATTAAAAGATAAATTTACAGATGTATTCCAAACGGGGCTCCGGCTGCAATCGGTAAAGCTATGGGAAACGCCGAGCAGTTATGCGCTGTATGATGAGGGGTGAACTGAAGATAGGGCTACTGGGATTTAGGTACCGGTTACTTGATTGTAAAATCAATAAATAGGTACAGATTAGTCACTTCTTTTTACCTCGTACAACCCGTTCAATAAGCGCCCATGCTTTCTTTGGAATTTTCTCTAATTTATTGAATTCCCCAGCATTATAAACCCATTCACCGCCGTCCAAAGTTACCACTTCCCCATTCATATACCCTGAATAATCAGAAAGCATATAGGCTGCCAGGTTGGCTAATTCCTGATGATTGCCATAGCGTTTCATTGGTAGTGACTTTTCAAAATTAAAGAATGTAGAAATTGGTTTGGGAAACAATCTATCCCAAGCACCTTTTGTAGGAAATGGTCCCGGTGCGATGGCATTACATCTTATTCCATATTTCACCCATTCGGAGGCAAGTGATCGAGTGAGCGCTAACACTCCACCCTTAGCAGCTGCTGATGGTACTACGAAAGATGACCCCGTCCACGCATAAGTTGTTACAATATTCAGCATGACTCCAGGATGTTTTTTGTCTATCCAATGCTTGCCAAGTAGTAATGAATAATTATAGGTGCCTCTTAAAACGATATCAATTATTACATCAAAGGCTTTTGGAGTAAGGCGTTCTGTTGGACTGATAAAATTTCCAGCAGCATTATTTAGGAGGCAATCAATTTTACCAAATTTGTCCAATGATGTTTCAATTACCCGTTTTACATCTTTATGATCTCGCACATCTCCGGAAATAGGTAATACTTCTCCAGGATATTCATTAAATTCAGCGGCAGTTTCATCTAAAACTTCCTGCCTTCGACTGGTTATAATTAAATGAGCCCCTAACTCCATAAAATATTTCCCCATTGACTTTCCTAATCCAGTTCCACCACCTGTAATGAGAATTACTTTATCTTTTAGCGCTCCTTCTTTCAACATTCCTGACAAATTCATTTTAAACTCCTGCTATATGCCTTGTATGAAATTAAATAATAAGGATAAATTTCCTCCCTTTAATTTAAACCAATTTTTATATACTAAAATCAATTTGGAGAACAAATGGTAAATCTTACCCATATTAACAAAACAAAAAAAGACTACCCTGATTCAGAAAATACCCTATTATTCATGGGTATTTTTCAAGATAAAAAGTTAAATCCACAACAGCGTACACTTGATAATACCTTAGGTGATCGTCTTTCTGCTGCCATGAGCCTGGATGGATTTACCGGAAAAAAGGACGAACAACTCCATATTTTTGGAAATGATTCTAATAAAAGAGTTGTAATTATTGGATTGGGTTCCCAAAAAAATTATACTTCTGACCGGGCAAGAAGTGTGGCGTCAAATATTACGCGATATTCAACTGATGCAAAGAATTCAGATTTTAGTGTAGATGGAGATTCATTTGGATTAAAGAAAAATCTTTTTGCCCAAGCATTTGCGGAAGGTCTTGTTTTAGGTTCTTATGAATTTAATGACTATAAAACAAAAAAAGATGATTCAGTTAAAGCCAGCTCAATTACAATGTATGGAAGTATTGATTCAAAATCATTGGACAAGGGAGCGGGTTTAGGTGCTTCGGTTGGGTTTGCAAGAGATTTAGGGAATCATCCAGCTAATAT
>CAZGBZ010000184.1:0-3326 GCA_964524135.1 uncultured bacterium | reverse complement strand
TCAACCATACCTTCGTCGAAAAGGCGAACGCCAGGAACACGAGATCCAACCTCTCCTTTGTTCATCTTGGCGATGCGCCGCTGTGTGAGGCAGTCGGCAGCGTCGACCGGATATTCTGTAAGAACGTTCTCGAATACGTGCCCGACCTGTCTGAGACCCTTGCGTCGTTCCACGACACCCTGGATAAGAAGGGTGAGATCCTGATTGTCGACAGCGACTGGGGATTTGTCCTGGTCGAACCCTGGGGAAAGGAGCGCACGGATCAGTTCTTCAGTGATGCGTCCGGTGCTTTCCGGGAACCGCTGATTGGCAGGAAGCTTCCCGGCGCACTGAAAGCAGCCGGATTCGATGACATTCACGTCAAGATGATTGCTGGCGTGGATCTGAGCGGATGGGCTGTCGGTGTGCTGAAGAACATGACGACCTACATCCGCGAGTTCGACAAGCGGAGTGATGAGGAACTGGCTGAGATGCTTGCTGAGATCGAGGCAGGTATTGAGCAGGGCACCTACATGTTTATCCTCCCCCAGTTCCTGGTGAGTGCAAGAAAGCCATGAACCTTCCGGGCAAAAGCTTTTCCATGGTGCTGACAGGAAACAGAGCGCTGGAGCCCATGGATATTGCCATTCCCGACATCGATGAAAATTCCGCGCTCCTGCAACTGGAAGCCTGCGGTATCTGCGGCAGCGATTACGAACAGTTCGAGGGCATGCTGAGGACACCGACGCCCGTTATCCCCGGTCATGAACCCCTCGGTACCATCGTCAGGATCGGGGACGATGCCGCGAAGCGCTGGGGTGTGGATATTGGTGATCGGGTGGCCGTTGAAACCATGCTTTCCTGCAGGCATTGCAGTTCATGTCTCGGTGGCAGCTACCACCTGTGCGATGAACGCAGGATCTATTCCTACATTCCGCTCTCGGAACCACCTGGACTCTGGGGTGGTTATTCCCAGTACATGTTCCTGCACGGTAACAGCGTCGTGCACAAGGTCGATTCAACCATTCCGGCGTCGACAGCGGTCATCTTCAATCCACTGGGTGCCGGATTCCGCTGGGCAGTGGATATGCCCGATGCCAGGCCCGGAGACACGGTGGTTATCATGGGTCCGGGCCAGCGGGGGCTTGCCAGCGTTATAGCACTTCGCCATGTCGGCGTTACCGACATCATTGTGACGGGACTGGCCGCAGATGCTGAAAAGCTGAAACTGGCTGAATTCTATGGTGCCAGCCTGACGATCGACGTTGAAAACGAAAACGTCGTTCACCGGGTCAAGGAAGCCACTGGCGGAAAGGGCGCCGACATTGTCGTTGATGTTTCCTCTTATGCCACCCAGCCGGTTGCCGATGCGCTTCAGCTGGTGAAGGTTGGCGGGCAGATCGTGCTGGCAGGTGTGAAAGGGTTCAAGGCAGTCGATAACTTTGTGTCCGACCTGCTGGTCATGAAGGAAGCTACGATCAAAGGTGCGATTGGTGTCACCTCGACCGGTTACCGGCAGGCGATTGACCTGATCGAGAGCGGTGACGTTGATTTCACCCCCATGCACACTCACGATTTTGACCTGGGTGATGCGGAACTCGCGATCAGAACACTGGCACGGGAAATTGAGGGCGATGAGTCCATACACAGTTGCCTGATCCCGCCAGCTTGAACGAAAAACAGGAGTGATAGATATGGCACGTAACAAGCCGGACTTTGACTACAACGAGCAGATTGCAGCAGCGTTCAAGAAGCCTTCGAGCGGTGCGGGTGGACTGGCTGATTACCTGGATATCCAGATGGTGGATGTCGGCCCGGGTACCATGCAGGGGAGGCTGACCGTCAGAGACGATTTCCTGACACGCATCGGCAACATGCACGGAGGGGTGCTTTCAGCATTCTGCGATCACATGCTGGGATGTGTCTGCTATCCCGTGATGAAAAAAGGCCAGTGGGCAGCGACCACTGAGTTCAAGGTCAATCTCACCGCCCCGGTTACGAAAGGTATTGTCGATGCCTACGCCGAGATCATCAACATGTCACGGACCCAGGCTGTGGTCCAGATAGAACTGTTCAATGAAGACCGGCTCGTTGCGGTGGCGCAGGGAACGGTGACGATCAGGGATCCAAGGTAGTTTTACCGCGCCGTTACTATTCAAGCTGATTGAGTATCGGCAGGACCACCTGGTATAAAATCAGGTTCACGAGCCTGGGAGATTCTGTTTGAGGGCATCCTGTTCCGCACCGATGCGGTGCCAGAGTTTTTCTTCGAGATAGTCCGCAAGATTCTCGCCGGTTGCTTTCTCTACAACCATCCCCAGGACCTCACTGTTAGGGTCCTGGTACTGGTATACCTCGCCAGGGGCATATTTGCGTTTGTCGATCAGCTGTATGTAGGCCATCACACCATGCAGCCCGGCGTCGTTTTTTCCGTTCCAGTTCTGCGCGTGAGTCATGAGAGGATCCCAGGACATGAACTCCGGGGTGGGGATGTCCAGGCCCGATTGCATATCCGCCAGCTCCAGAGGGGCTCCCGGTTGCCAGGTTTCTGGCGGTACCTGTGAACCCGGTTTATCTGAGCTGATGCGATAGTAGCTGGTAAAACGGTAGGCGTGCGGGAAACTCATTGCTGCATACTCGGCCCGGTCCCACACAGCCTGGCTGACACCCAGGGTTTCTGCCCGGCGTATAAAATCATCATCCGGCGGGAAGTAAGTGGCTGCGTCAGCGCAGCTCATCAAAAGCAGTGAGTTTAAGAGAGAAAGTACTCTTCCCATCATCTGAATACCTTTTGAACAGGCAGGATCATGTCACAGTTTACTTCTCAGTCTGTATGTAACAAGAAAATAACACATCACATGATGCGTCAATCCTCTGATGGTTGTTCCTCTTCGAAATTCAGGTGGCATGACACTTCATGATCTGCCACGGGGATCAGTTGCGGTTGTTGCACTTTGCATTTGTCCATGACCTGTGGACATCGGGGGTGGAAACGGCAGCCTGATGGCGGGTCGATGGGGGAGGGTACATCCCCCTTGATCACTTCTCTTTCGACATGCTTGTGAGGGTTCGGAACCGGAATCGCTGAGATCAGGGATCGAGTATAGGGATGTCTCGGGTTGTGATAGATCGAGTCACCGGTTGATTCTTCAACGATATTGCCCAGGTACATGATCGCGATGCGATCAGAAATATGCTTCACAACGGCCAGATCGTGGGCAATGAACAGGTAGGCGAGGTTGAACTCCTTCTGTAGATCTACCAGCAGGTTCAGGATCTGGGACTGGATGGAAACATCCAGTGCCGAGACGGGCTCGTCGCAGATCACCAGCATAGGGTTGAGTGCG
>CAZGBZ010000183.1:0-3345 GCA_964524135.1 uncultured bacterium | reverse complement strand
TAATAGGACTGAGTAGATTGTTTCCTAAAAGCAGACTATTTGGGAAATATAATCTAACAGTTTTTTAAAAGTATCATCACTTACTAAAGTATCTGGATTTAAAAGACAGATATACTCTCCCTTTGATTTTTCAAGTCCTATATTAACTGCTTTTGAAAAACCTAAATTCTCATTATTTCGAATTAAATGAATTTTTGGGTACTCATTTTTTAACATCTGACATGAATCGTCATGGGAATAGTTATCAACAACAATAATTTCAAATGTCCCAAATTCATTAGATTTAAAGATACTTTGTAAACATTGGCGAAGATAACTGCTCACATTATAGCTTACTATTATTATAGATAATTTCAATAAATTTTGAATATTTTTTTGATAAGTAATTTAGGCACCATCCAGATAGCCTCTAAAACAATACCCCTGTTCATTTTTGATTCTCCTACAGTCCGATCAGTAAAAACAATTGGGATTTCTTTAAGTTTAAATCCTTTTACCCATGCAAGAAAATTCATTTCTATTTGAAAAGAATACCCTTCAGAATTAATTTTTGTCAAATCAATAGACTCTAACACTTTTCTATGGAAACATTTAAAACCGCCTGTTGAGTCATTAATTGGAAATCGAATAAGAATTTTTGAATATAAATTCGCAAAGTAACTCAATAATAACCTACCCATAGGCCAGTTAATAACATTCACGCCACCAATATATCGACTTCCAATTACAAGATCAGATGACTGTGATGTTTCAACCATCCGCAAAATATCATCGGGATTATGTGATAAATCTGCATCTATTTGGACTATTAATTTATATTCTCTATCCAATGCCCATTGAAAGCCTTCGCAATATGCTGTCCCTAGACCAAGTTTTTTTTCTCGTTCCAATATATGAATACTTTTATTCTCAATCATATTTTCTTTGACTATATCGGCAGTTCCATCTGGAGAATTATCATCAACAATTAATAGGTCAATTTTCATTGGTAATTGAAAAATACGATTAATTAATTCAGAAATATTTTTCTTTTCATTATAAGTGGGCGATATAGCTAATATTTTCATTTTTAGGCTAAAGCACTTTTTAATAATTTCAAATTATAATTAGTGGAATATGAAGATATATTTAATTCTTTTTCTATCTTATTGATAGCCAGCCCACTATGTCGTGGACGTTTTGCAATGTATGATTTCACTTTTTCAGTTAATGAATCTGTATCAATTTTTGTAATTAGTCCAGCGTCAAGCTCGAAGACTTTAGCGATTTTCATGGCAAACTCAGATCTACTAACATAATCATCACTGCCGATATGTAAAATACCCTCAAAATCCATGATAATACATTGAAAAATTGCTTTCACAAATTGCTGAGTGAGAGTAGGATTTGAGATTTGATCACTAACTACGGAAATAGATTGATTTTTCAATAAGGATTTATAAACCCATCCAAAGAAATTGCCTTTGCTAAATAAATCTGGACTGTAAAGAACATTAGGGCGAAATATTGCCCATTTCCGTCTTGTTCCCCTGAGAATATTTTCGGCTTCCAATTTAGTTTTTCCATAATAATTAATAGGAAATGTATGTTCATCCTCGCAATATGGCCCATTATCACCATCGAAAACATAATCTGAAGAAATTTGAATTAAATACGTTTTCAATGCAGATAATTGAATTAAATGCATCAAACCCTTCACATTTACTTGATGAGCCAATTCCTTATTTAATTCACTACCATCAACATCTGTATAAGCTGCACAATTTATTATAATATCAGGCTTAAATGCTTCCAGTACATTTGAAATGTTTTCTTTATCAGTTAAATCCAATTTTTGGACATTCCGTCTATTCTTAGCCAATTGAGATGGTTGTCTGGTTGTGGGTAAAACATTAAATTTATCATTTAATCCAATCTGCAGGGCTTTCCCCAGTTGTCCCTCGGCACCAGTAATTAATATTTTTCTAGCCAATTACAATTTACTTCCGATACTTTTAAATTCAGTTAGTTTGTCGGAAAGTGTTACACTATTTAAAGAAAGTATTTCAGCCGTTAATATTGCTGCATTTATTGCTCCGGCCTTTCCTACAGCCATGGTTGCTACTGGTACACCTTTTGGCATTTGAACAGTAGACAGAAGAGCATCCATTCCGTCTTCAATTCCACCTGCTAAGGGTACCCCAATTACAGGCAATGTAGAGTGAGCCTTTAATGCTCCTGCTAAATGTGCTGCCATACCAGCAGCCCCAATTAAAACATGATACCCATTTTCACGAGCCAAAGACGCAAATATACTCACATCCTCAGGATTTCTATGTGCAGACATAACCCTTAGATCTAATTCAATATCAAAATATTCAAAATACTTTCGTGAAGTCTCTACTGTTTCTTTATCTGATTCACTGCCTATTAAAAAAGCTGCTTTTCCATTCATATTTTAAATTTCTCCTTTTTGGAATGTATTTGCTATAATTTCTAACTGTTTAAGTAAAAGAATTTTCTCATGTCCAGGATAATTAACAAAACCGCTTACTAAAATTACCTCATTAACAGTTTCAGTTTCAAATATATATACAAAAAAAGGACCTCCTGAAGCACTCTCTTCATGTTCATAAATTCCCCTCATGATATGCAGTATATTTTTACTGGTTTGATAGTTCTCAGTACTTTTAAAGTGTTCACTAATTTTGATACTTGGCATTAAATCTACAAATTCAATATTAATCTGATCCCAGGCTGAATATTTTTTTAAATAATTATCCTTTTTACTTCTATGAACCGTAATCCATCGATAAGGGTAGCCGCGTCCTATCCATAAAAATGGTTTTAAAGAATCTGCCTTAATTATTTTAAAATCAGGCTGCAAATCAAGCGTATATCCAAAATAGTCTAAAATAGTAATTGATAATGAATCATTAAATCCATGTTTAAAAATATTATGTGTCATTCTGGATTCAACAATGTTCCTAAATTCTTTTAATATCCAATCGCCATTATTTTTAATCTCATTTTCCATTGAAATTGCATCAAGTGTATGAATTCCACACACAATTTGATTATTAGCATATAAATTTTCTAAAATAAAAAGTGGCTGCTCTTTTTCATGGTTTTGGGTAAATCGTTTCATGAGAAAATCCCCGGTTGAATCTTCAGGGAAATCAAGGGAGGCGATTAATATATTACCATTTTTATTTACATTTTCCAATTCCCATGGATCTTTATATATAAGAGAAAATTCCGATTCTGGTTGGGGGGTATAAATTATTTGGGAAAATAAATTCTCTATTAACCTTTCAATATGGGGTTTATCTTCGGGAGAAGAAATAATAATAATTTCATTTTCTT
>CAZGBZ010000182.1:0-3415 GCA_964524135.1 uncultured bacterium | reverse complement strand
AATATAATCGTCAATATGCCAATCAGAAATAATATATTTTTAGAACAGACTCCCCAAGGCTTTCATTATCAAACTATCTTGAAGGCACACAATACCATTCAAATTGACACAACAGATGATATCCGTTTGGTAAATGAAATGGGAATTAAATGTGCAATCATTGAAGGATCTGAAAATAATTTTAAAATTACAACAAAACAAGATTATCAATTAGCAGAAATATTATTAAAGGGAAATATATGAAGGCAATTATTTTAGCAGCTGGAATGGGATCAAGGTTAGGTAATTCAGACCCAAAGCCACTGACTAAATTGAAAAACGGAGAATCAATTTTATATCGAAAAGTTAAATATTTATCTGAATATATTGGAATAAATAATATCATGACGATTGTGGGATATAAAAAAGATATAATCATGGAATCATTTCCTAATCTATTGTATGTATATAATAATTATTATGATACCACCAATACGTCTAAATCTCTTTTAGCAGGATTGCATAAAATTGAGAACGAAGATGTAATGTGGTTAAATGGAGATGTAGTTTTTGAAAAGAAATTGCTCCCGAAAATAATCCAATGCTCACAATCCTGTATGGCAGTAAATACTAATTCTGTAGGAGAAGAGGAAATAAAATATAATGTATTTGATGATGGAAATATTAAAGAAGTCTCCAAAACCGCTTCTCCAGCACTTGGAGAGGCTGTGGGTATAAATAAAATAACAGCATCAGATCTATCTCTGTTTAAAATAAATCTTGAAAAATGTAATAATCAGGATTATTTTGAAAAAGCACTAGAATTTTCTATCCAAGATGGAATGAAAATCATGCCGGTGGATATCAATAAATACTTATGTATGGAAATTGATTTTTTAGATGATCTTGACGAAGTCAATAAAATCATTAAATAGATGGTCTTCAACATATGATTAATTTCCCTGTAGATATTGTTTATACTTGGGTAGATGGTAGTGATAAAAATTGGTTGCAAAAGAAAAATGAAACATTAAAAAAATATTCAGATTTTTATAAAACTGATGAAGTTAGTGGTAAAGCAAGGTTTTTTGATAGAGATGAACTTAAATACTCACTCAGATCTGTATCAAAATTTGCGCCTTGGATAAGAAAAATATTTATTATTACAGATAACCAAATTCCAGTTTGGTTAAACATTAATAATTCAAAAATAATAATTGTTGACCATAGAAAAATATTTAAAACTAAAAACTTACCCTGCTTTAATTCAAATGCTATTGAAGCAAATATTCATAAAATTGAAGGATTATCTGATAATTTTCTTTCATTTAATGATGACTTCTTTTTGGGTCGGACTACAAGTATAACTGATTTTTATTTAAATACAGGAAAACCAAAATTATTTGCTGGCAAAAGATTGTATCAATTAAATATAAAACGATTGCTTACTTCAAAATCTATAAAAACAAAAAATCCTCATCAATATGCCATTCTTAATGCGCGAAAAAAAGTATATGAAAAATATGGTTTCATCGTCAATTTTAATTTACTACATGGAATTAAGGTATTAAATAAAAACAATTTAATCAAACTTGAAATGGAATTCCCAGAATGTTTTGAAAATACTTGCAAACATCAATTTAGAGATAATTCAGATGTTTGGGTCATTGCACTCGATGCATTCTATTCAATTGCTATTGGCGAGAATATTCCGTTTTTAGTAAAACCTTATCGCAAAAACTATAAAAGATACCATCTAAATGTTGTAAAAAGAAATAGAGACTATGTATTCATTCCGTTGAACCAGACTATAGATCGTATTGAAAGTAAAATTAAAGCAATTAAAAAATTTCATCCTTTAATGTTTTGTATTAATGATTATCCTAATACTGAAATTGAGAAATATGATCGGATAAGTAAATTTTTATCTCATTTCTATGGAGATAAATCTGAATTTGAAAAATGATGCTTAAATCAGATAGATTGTCTTCACAATTATCGATCTATTGTTTATGAATTTTTATAAATTATTATTGACCAAACTAATAATTTCAAACAATTATTTATTTAGAATATTTATTCCTGAAATATTTTATAAAGCATATAAAAATAAAACGCCTAAGCAAAAAGCACTCTCTAATAATACCTGTGTATGTACTGTTTGCGATAACAATTATGTCCCCGGATTAATTATTCTTGTTGAAAGTATTTTAGAATATAATAAATGGTTTGATCTGCCATTTTATGTTTTTATGGATTCGGAAAAAAAAATAACTGGTAGAAACAAACATCTTCTAACAAAAATTTATCCTAATTTCAAATTTATTGATTTGGGTGATGAGTTTCTTGAAATTAAAAACAATAATAAAAATAATATTCGATTTCATAGGTTTTCACAAACCTATTTAGGATTATACGCCTTTAATATGACAAATTATAAAACAGTTCTTTCACTAGACACGGATATACTTTGTCAAGGTGATTTTAAACCGTTAATTTCTAATAAGATTAAAGGTGATATAATTGCAATAAGCGACGCTCAACGATCAAAAAAATCTATTCTCCACTTTAAACAACAAAACGAAAAAAATAGCTTTTACTCTGTTAATTCTAACACAAAAAAATATCAAGTAAATACTGGAGTTTATATTCTTCACAATAAATTAATTTCAAACAAGGTTTATAGGGAATTATTTCAATTAGCAAAAAATGGTGTGACCAATGGAGAACAGCTTGGGGGAGATCAGGAAATTATTAATTATTATCTTGAACAGAAAAAGGATATAATTCTCACTTATGCTCCATTTATTTATAATACTTCAGCCCGTACATTTTCAGGGAAAAAAATTACGCATTTAAAAATAACCAACCCTGTATTTATTCATTTTTTAGGAAATAAACCCTGGAGTAAAAAAATTCTGATTTATGGTAAATTAAAAAATATCCGTCAACTTTGGATTAAGTATGCACAAAAAAAACTGAAAGAGATCATCGATTAATTTGTTAAAAGAAAATATTAACACAAACTTTCCAGTTGATATTGTTTACACATGGGTTGATGATCAAGATCCTCAATGGCAAGAGAAAAAAAAGAAGGTTTTAACTAATCTTAATATCAATCCCGAAGCAAATGAAACGTGTCGTTTTGTAAATAATAATGAATTGCTATATTCAATTCGTTCGATTTATAAGTATTGTTCCTGGTTTAATAAAATTTACATTATTACAGATTCACAAATACCCAAATGGTTAAATACCAATAATAGTGAAATTGTAGTTACAGACCATAAGACCATTTTTGGTAACGCTGGCATATTACCTACTTTTAATTCAAATGTGATTGAATCACGAATTCATCATATACCAAATCTCTGTGAGCATTATATTTATTTTAATGATGATTTTTTCATTGGAAGAAAGTTAAGTAAGAGTTTTT
>CAZGBZ010000181.1:0-3488 GCA_964524135.1 uncultured bacterium | reverse complement strand
ATAGTAGGATTGGTTTTCTGGGACCAACTCATTAAAGTGAGATTCAAAATCTAATTTAACAGTGGGATCAGCATCCTCATTAATAGTAAGAGAGGCTGATGTATGTTTGATAAAAATCTGGCAAATGCCCTTCTGTAATTCTCCAATATCAGGTAATTGGAAAACCACTTCATCAGTGATGGAGTGAAATCCACGGGGCTTGCTGCTAATGGTAATTTCTTTTTGGATGCAGGTCATTTTAACAATCTTTAGTGAGTGAGTAGGATAATTTATGGAACAATTAAAGCTAGTACCAATTTATTAGAAGTATCTCAAAATCAAAACGAAAGGAAAACCCATGAAAGAAAAAATGACTATTGCACTTGGTTGTGCCCTTATTATTGGATTGGCATATTATAATAGCTTTTCAATTGAATCCTCAAAAAGTGAAGACGTGGTAATTGAAGAAATTACTCCCGTTCAAATTGAAGATCAACCATTGGATATTATATTTGATGATACCTCTGAAACTGAAACATTGGATGAGGTAGAGTTAGAAATAGAACTTACATTCATGAATTCCTGTGTATTAGAGAAAATGGATACGGATTTGCTATCCTTCTCAGAAGCATTTGGCTATTTTCGGCGATGCCTGGGTTCTGATAGCAGCTTCCAATGGAAGGGTTCAGATTATTCTACCCTTTTATCTGAGGAAGTTATAATCAATGTAGCAGATTCGGTATCTGTAGAAGAAAAAACCAACGATACTGAAATTTCACAGATTCGCTAATTCCTCCAAACCGTGATTGAAAGGGTAAAGGGCTATTGCCCTTTCATCACCCTCCTTAAAATGTTAACAACATTAAGATTATCGAAATCTATTGGAATTCCATACATTAAATGCAGCAAAAAAGCAATATACACCCAACCCTATAAAAACTGCTGATAGAACTCCAATAATTAATTCTTTCAGAATAAAAATGAGTAACCCAATGCCAATTAGAACCGTCCCTATTTTTGCAATTAACTTCCAAGATTGATTTGAATTAGGATTAAAAAGGGAATTACTATTAAAAAAATCGATCATGTTATGGTACTATATTTAGATCAAATTGAGGAAGTACACTTTTTTATTCCCCAAATAATCGTATAAGAATGACAACCTGCAGTAACAAAACTGTAATGGCAACCAATGTACGGATAAATTCCATAGTATGATTATGACGATCCAGCCAGCGTTCTATTTTATTTTGTTGTTTGCTCATATTATAAATTACCACCTTATACCTATAAAATAATTCTATGTATAACATCGTAGATTTTATTCTCTTGCAGAATATCTCTACTTAAAAAATAAACCGAAACTAAAAAGCAACGGTTTTTCTCATAATTGCACACAAAAACAAACCGGGGATTGATCACCCCCGGCTTGTCTGATATTATGCTTACAAAGTTAGTCCCAGAATAAATTAAGCTGTACCAACAGGGTTAACATAATATGCACAATAACTAAGTCTGACCACCAGTAACTATCTTGAGGAGGAGTTTACTAGGTGACGAGACAAGGAAATATAGTGAGATTTGAATTCATGAGGGTATAGGTAATTGCCTGATTATTCTGTAGGGAGCTCCCTACAGAGAAAATCATTAAAAGTTCATAATTTTTAAAACATTCTTTAATTGATCATTAATATAGATAAAAAAACTTAATCTACTTGATACATATTGTTACCTCAGTTTTGGATGAATTAAGGTTTGTAATAAGAATTAATTTGTAAATTTAGTACTGTTTTTTCGGAGAATATTTATGAAAAAGAAATATAATTGGTCAATGGTATTGGTGCTGACGCTTATCCCTATTATTGGGATTTTTGGAACACTGGCTTATACATACTTCAATGGTGTGATATGGCAGGAACCCATATTGATGCTCGCCGGATGGTGGATTGCAGGAATGGGAATAACCTTTGGTTACCATCGGCTTTTTGCTCACCGGAGCTTTAAGGTTCATCCTGCTATTCAATTTATTGCTATGCTCTGCGGGTCTGCGGCATTGCAGAATACTATACTTAAATGGAGTTCGGACCATCGCACCCACCATAATAAACTAGATACAAATGAAGATCCTTATAGTATTACCAAGGGATTCTTTCGCGCCCATATTGGCTGGGTTGTAGAAGCAAGACCTGCTGAAATCAGAGGTGTACATGATCTTGAAAAAAATCGGATTGTCATGTTTCAACATAAATATTATTGGCCCATTGCAATAGGACTTTCTTTTATTTTACCCATGGCAATAGGGGCTTTTTACGGCAGACCATTAGGTGGATTACTCTGGGGTGGATTTCTCCGGGTTACATTGGTTCACCATTTTACTTTCTTCATCAATTCTCTTTGTCACTTTTCCGGCAAACGCCCATTTGAACCAAAAAGTACAGCGCGAGATTCCTGGTGGGTTGCTTTCTTTACCTTTGGTGAAGGATTTCATAATTTCCACCATAAATTTCAGTGGGATTACCGCAATGGGATTCGCTGGTATGACTTTGACCCTGGGAAATGGACAATTAAGTTCCTCTCATGGTTTGGCTTAACCACCGATTTACGGAAAGTTGAAGAATATAAAATTCTAAAAGCCCGGTTTCAGGGACTGAAAGAAACAGTACAGCTTCAATATTCAATCTTACCAAAACGCATGGAAGATCTATATAATAAAAAAATACAGGAAGCACAGGTACATTCTAAAAAGATATATGAAACCTGGCATGAATTAGAAAAAGAATTCACTCTCATGAAATTAGATGGTTTTAAAGATAAATTTCAGAAAGCTGCCTTAAAACAAAAACGGAAAATGCTGCGAATGGAATATGCTTCCGCTCTGAATTCTCTCACTGTTTTATTACTCAGCATTAAAAGTGGTAATTATATTCAGGGATAATTTGTAAGATCAATTTTAATTTTTTTCAGTAAATAAAAACTCCCCCGTTACCGGGGGAGTTTTTTATCAAAGCCAATTGCAGGAAATTGAGGAGTAAGATGCAGGCAGAGTTAAAACTCTTATATCTTACATAGAAATATTACAGTATGCGATTTACACTAATTTTTGATTAAGATCACGTAATTAGAAATTAATTTAATTGGGACACATAGGTGACAAAATTCTATCACCATTGACGTTATTTACAATATCTCAACCACACTCATATGCCTATAAAAAAGCCCCTTTCTTCTCAGAAAAGGGCTTTGTGACTCCGGTGCGGCTCGAACGCACGACCAATAGCTTAAAAGGCGTGTTGTTGTTCCTCTAGAAGTGTTCAAATATGTACTAAATATATACTATTCTGTTAAAAAAGTGCTTGTGAATCAGTGTTTTCCGATGACGGATTAACAGTCCTCTGTAATACGAAGAGAAAGCAAATAGTGGTTGCTGCCAGGTTGCCATTTCGTAATTTATTGCCCATAACAAACATTCATTAGAATCAGCGTTGGATTATTTATATGCTAACTGGGTT
>CAZGBZ010000180.1:1804-3495 GCA_964524135.1 uncultured bacterium | reverse complement strand
GAAGATGTTGAAGATTCAATTCAATTTGCCGAAAAGGAAATTATTGTTGAAGATGTAGAAAAACCAATGGTAATGGCATTGGAAGAGCATTTGAATGGGGAATTAGAATGGCGCATACCTGATGAGGATGACCCAGAATCAGATGAGTCATAGCTCTGAATTAATTTTCAGATATTTAGACCAAACCAGGAACCTTTACGGAAACCAATTATTTTTGGAAGCACAAATTACAAGTGATCCGGTTCAAAATTTGGATAGCTTGGAATCTTTTAATGCTTCAATTTGCAAATGTCTGAAATGCGAATTGGGGCATACCCGAACAAACTTTGTATTTGGAGTAGGGAATCCAAATGCAGATATTGTCTTTGTAGGTGAGGCTCCCGGAGAAAAAGAAGATTTAAAAGGCGAACCTTTTGTTGGGCGTGCGGGAAAATTATTGGATAAAATCCTTGCAGCTATCAAACTTTCCAGAGAGGATGTTTATATTTGTAATGTAATTAAATGCCGCCCACCTAAAAATCGTGATCCACTACCCAAAGAAGTAGATTTATGTGAACCTTATTTGAAAACCCAATTATCCATAATTAATCCCAAGTTAATTGTGGCTTTGGGAAGGATTGCAGCTTGCACAATTCTGCGCACAAAAGAGCCCTTAAAAAACCTTAGAAATCAAACCTACAAATACGAGGGAATAGATCTTGTGGTTACCTATCATCCTGCAGCTTTACTGCGGAATCCAAATTTCAAAATACCTGCCTGGGAAGATTTTCAGATGATCCGGGACAAGTATTTAGTACAAAATTAAAAAATGGCAGCTAAAAGCCAGGCTGGAAGATTACCTCCCCAATCTGTAGAAGCAGAACAAGCTGTATTGGGTTGTATGCTAATCGATCCTGAAGCAGTTCCAAAAGTATTTCACACCCTCACTAATAAAAGTTTTTTTAAATCAGCCCATGCTCACATTTACAATGCAATGGCAGAGCTATTTGAGAAAAATGAAGCTATTGATTCCATTAGTGTTACAGATCAGCTGAAAAAATCCGGGAAATTGGAGGATGTAGGCGGAGCTTATTTTATTACTGGATTATCAACGGATACTCCCACTGCTTCAAATGTGGAATATTATGCGAAAATTGTGAAGGAGAAAGAAGTCCTTCGCTCCATTATAAGTTCTGCAGGACAAATGAGTACCCAGGCTTATGATAGTACGGAAGATGCTACCATTATTCTCGATCATGCAGAACAAATACTTTTTGATTTATCCCAAGATGCAGAACGCGGGGGATTCATTCCCCTTGAACCTGTTCTTCATGAGGTTTTGGATAATTGGGGGAGCCGTAAAAAAGGTACACTAACGGGTGTTCCCACCGGTTTTTTTGATTTGGACGATCTCCTGTCTGGATTGCAGAAATCTGACCTGATTATTTGTGCTGGTCGTCCATCAATGGGGAAAACGGCTCTTGCTCTTTCTATCGCAAGAAATGCTGCATTAGAATTTGGACATAAAGTTGGCTTATTTAGTTTAGAAATGTCAAATACTCAGTTAGTTGAGCGACTAATTACTGCAGAAGCTCGAGTTGATAGCCATTTGGTAAGAACAGGGCGATTGCCTAAAAATGAATGGAAAAAGCTATCACAGGCTGCAGGTCCGTTATCCGATGCCAATATTTTTATTGATGATACTGCAGGGT
>CAZGBZ010000180.1:0-1794 GCA_964524135.1 uncultured bacterium | reverse complement strand
CAGAACAAAATGTAGAACTAATAATTGTTGATTATATTCAGCTCCTAAATTCAGGGGGAAATGTTGAAAGCAGGCAGCAAGAAATATCTTTTATTTCCCGATCACTAAAAGCATTAGCC
Source organism: uncultured bacterium (assembly GCA_964524135.1). GTDB lineage: Bacteria > Fidelibacterota > Marinisomatia > SCGC-AAA003-L08 > D37C17 > D37C17. The sequence goes on along the minus strand of CAZGBZ010000180.1, from coordinate 1,675 downwards.
AAAGATTTAAATGTACCTGTTTTGGCACTCTCACAGTTGTCTCGGGCTGTGGAGAATAGAACAGACCATCGCCCCATCATGTCAGATCTCAGGGAAAGTGGTGCAATTGAACAGGATGCAGACGTCATTCTGTTCATCTATAGAAAATTTGTGTATAGCAGAGATGAGGAAGATAAGGGATTAGGTGAAATTATTGTGGCTAAACACAGGAATGGTCCTACCGGGTCAGTTGATATTTCATTTATTGGTCGATATGCAAAATTTGAAAATTTAAGCAGGATGCAAACAGATTATATTCCCGATGACATCCCAGTTTAATTATGCTGCTGGACAAACTGAATAAAATACTTCCCCATAACGGAAATGAATATCCAAAAGAATTCCGACAAATAATAAGTAATCTTTATCCCGACTCTGAACCAGATAAAGAAGCAGTTAATTTTATTTGGGAAGCTTTCTCCTTTAGTAAAAACGCACATGAGGGGCAAAAGAGACGCTCCGGTGAACCTTACTTCACCCATTGTGCATCTGTAGGAATCATACTCTCAGAATGGAAAATGGATACCAGAACCATTGCGGCTGGGCTTATGCATGATGTTATAGAAGATACAGAGATGTCCCGAAATGATATGGTTGATAAATTTGGAGAAGAAATTGCTGAGCTGGTAGATGGAGTATCCAAATTATCTGGTATAAAGTTTTCCAGTAGACGTGAAAAGCAAGCTGAAAATTTTATGAAAATGTTTTTATCGGTTGCTAAAGATTTAAGAGTAATTATTATAAAATTTGCTGACCGGCTGCATAATATGAGTACAATTAAGTACCTTCCCCTTATAAAACAAAGACGAATTGCGATTGAAACTCGAGATGTATATGCTCCATTGGCGCATAGGTTGGGAATGAATAAATTAAAAATTGAATTAGAAGACCTCATTCTTAAAACTCTGGAGCCAGAAGAGTACAAACTCCTGCAAAAGAAAACCAAAGCCTCCAGGAAACAAAGAGAAAAGTACATTGAGAAATTTTCAAATCCAATCAAGGATGAATTAGGAAAATTTAATATCCATGCTCAAATCTTTGGCAGGGCAAAGCATTATTTTTCTATTTCAGGCAAGATGCACAAGCAAAATAAAAAATTTGAAGAGTTATTTGATTTATTTGCCATTCGAATTATCGCTGATAAAGTAGAAGAATGTTATGCTATTTTGGGTATTATTCATCAATTATTTACTCCCCTCCAGGAGAGATTTAAAGATTATATTGCAACGCCAAAAAGTAATGGATATCAGTCAATCCATACCACAGTGTTTGGACATCAGGGAAAAATGGTAGAAGTTCAAATAAGAACCAATGAAATGGATCAAACAGCGGAAATTGGTGTTGCTGCCCATTGGGTATATAAAGAGAAGGGGGCAATTAAGGCTGATGATACAAATATTGATAAACATATGCGCTGGCTGCGTGAACTTGTTGAAGTACTTCAGGCAGAAGATTCAAATCCTGATGAATTCCTCAAGCTATTAAAAGTAGATTTATTCAAAGATGAAATATTTGTTTTCACTCCTGCTGGTGATGTAACACCCTTACCGGCAAATTCCACCCCAATCGATTTTGCATTTCAGGTTCATACCCAGGTCGGCATTCATTGTATCGGTGCAAAAGTAAATGGGAAAAT
>CAZGBZ010000179.1:0-3520 GCA_964524135.1 uncultured bacterium | reverse complement strand
GGTCACAGCCCCACTGCTGATCTTCACAGTCTTCAAAACCATCACCAATCCAAGATTCTGGACAGCAGTCATCATCTGCACAGTCAATTACAAAACCATCATCACATTCACCAGGTGCATTACAATCTTCTGGGCATGTTTCATAGGTTTCATCACCATTACATGAACCATCGCCACATACAGGGTCGCCATCACCTGGGCAGTTACAACCAGAGCAATCCCAGCTATAATTGGCTTCCAAGTCAGCGCAGTTAATACCAAACTCATCCCAGGCTGTATCACAGCATTCAGAGCCGTAAGGTGTAAAATCAAATTCACAGTCATCACATGAACCACTTGATGCACAGTCTTCTGGACATGATGCTTCGGTTTCATCACCATTGCAGTATCCATCACCACATTCAGCAGTTCCACCGCATCCTGGGTCAGAATCTGGGCAGTCACCACCATCACAGTCATAACATGTCAGGTCAGCGCCATAGGCTTGATCTTGGCAATCGGCAAAACCATCACCAATCCAGCTTTCGGGCCAGCATTCATCGCTACCATCACAATCAAGTATTTGACCAGCATCACATTCACCAGGTGCGTTACAATCATCTGGGCATGTTTCATAAGTTTCATCACCTGAACAGAATCCATCTCCACAAACTGCTTCACCATCACCAGGGCAAAGACAACCAGAGCAATCCCAGTTATAATTAGCTTCAAGAGTCATACAGTCAATACCAAACTCATCCCAGGCACTATCACAGCATTCAGAGCCGTAATTTGTGAAGTCAAATTCACAGTCTGTACAGCCCCTATTATTATTTTCATCAGCAGCGGGTCCAATGCTCCTCGTGGAGTTTAAACTCTGCTCAACAGAACTAATATAGCCTTTCAGGGCATATCCATTTAGTTCATCATTAACTTTAAGTAGAGTGTTTGCAGCAAAGGCAGTTCCAAATAGTAATACTGCACTTAGCATTACACCCATTAAACATTTACAAGATTTCATTATTTCCTCCATGTATTGTTCGTTATTATTTTTCGTTTTTATTTTCTAATTATTGGCTCTTTTGAATCAATTTTTTCACTGATAATTCGGAAAACCAATAAAATTCTTCTAACTTTTTCACCTAGAAATGTAAACAAGGTTAAATCATTAAAAGAAACACTATTCGCTCTTATTACATACTGTTACATCCATTTTGTGAGCACGGTCACAGAAATAGCCTGTTTTACACTACATTTCTACCTCTTCACCTAACTTTAAATTGAATAATTTTCGCAAAAGATTTGAAAACAAATAGAAAAAGGGAGTATCAATCAATGCCACTAATACCTTAAAAAGAAACCCATTAATCAATAAGGGGTAAAATCGAACCCACTCAATAACACCAAATGTGCAGAGGAGTAAGAGAACAGACAGGGTGTCAATCAATTGTGAAAATATGGTTGAGCCGTTATTCCTCAGCCATAAATGACGGTTTTTTGTTTTGCGTTTCCAAAAATGAAAAATGCGAATGTCAATAAATTGGGCAGTAATATAGGCAGTCATAGAGGCAAACACCGCCGGTCCAAACAAACCAAATACCCGGCTAAAGGTATTATCATCCACTGGTGACCATTGGGTAGCAGATGCCATATCCCCCACCATTACAACCCCCATTATAAAAATACTGGAGATAAACCCTACTAACACCACTCTGTTTGCTTTTTCCCTGCCATAAATTTCAGATATTAAATCGGTAACCAAGAAGGTTATTGGATAAGGCAGAATACCTACTGATAATTCAAAAGTAAAACTGGAAAGCCAGGCAATTACCCCTACTGCTTCAGGATGTGCCAGGAATTCAAGAGGCGTCCAAAAGAAAAACTTTTGAAAAATAAGGTTTGATGAAATAAGGGAAGCAACAAATATACCTGCTAAAAGAAGATATATTCTATCCTGCCAGAGTTTGTTTGATGTTAAGTTCATGGGTTGCTGAGTTGCAAAGTTACAGAGTTTCAGAGTTGCAAAGCTTGTCAATCGTCCATCTACATTTAATTTCGATGGATAAATATTGAAATGATAGAGATTAATTTTAACACTAAAATCAAATAATTTTTCTCGTAAATTTGGCTCAACAACTTGGAAAAGTTGATGTACAGTGCAACATGCTTTCCAGCTTGTTGTTGGCAGATACAATGGATAAATATTGAGATTAAAGCGTTACCTATGTATTGGTTTTACAATTCTACAAATCTTACCTCTTACCCCTCACCCCCAATCCCCCAGTTCCAAATCGGAATACCAAAATCCAAGCTACTCATTTCTTGGGATGCATACTGAAAACCCGGTAAATTATCAGCTGAATTTATATCATCATGGCCGAACATACAATAAAATTTTGGGGAGTTAGGGGGTCATTTCCTACTCCTGACAGAGATAAAATTGAAGTAGGAGGACATACTTCCTGCGTAGAAATCCGTACGGCAGATAATGATCTGATTGTGCTTGATATGGGGACGGGATTTGTGCCTTTAGGTAATGCGCTTTTGCAAGAGAAGAATCCGCCAAAGACGGCTCATGTATTCATCAGCCATTTTCACTGGGATCATATTATTGGTTATTTGGGATTTACCCCGTTTTTCTCTAAAGATTTCAGCTGTCATATTTATGGGAAACAGGACAAACTCAGTATGGATGAAATATTTGGGCATCTTCATAATTATACTTTCTGGCCTGTGGAAATACCCATGTACCAGGCGAAATTCAATTTAAACACTTTCCCCGAAAATGGATTGAATATTTCAGATTCAGTAAAAATATCAGCCTGTAAACATGGTCATCCAAATGGCGCTAATAGCTACCGAATTGATTTGGAGGACAAAGTTATTGTTTACAGTACAGATTTGGAACACCCGGATGACCATTTAAATCCCAACGTCATTGAAATAGCCCGTGATGCAGATGTGCTTATAATGGATGCACAATTTACAGACGAACAACTTCCTGCACACAAAGGCTGGGGACATAGCAGCTGGCAGCAATGTGCGACTGTAGCAGAACAGGCTAATGTTAAACAATTGGTTTTATATCATCATAGTCCCGCAAATAACGATGATGCTGTACGGGTAATTGAGAAAGATGCACAGGCTGTATTTCCAAACACAATGGCTGCCCGACAGGGAATGGAAATTAACCTGCCTGCATAACCTCGTCGATAATTCCTGTTTTACCATACCATATATTCGAATTAATTTTACCATTCGATTATGAGCATTAAAAGAATATATTGTGACATATCTGCCACCACTCCATTAGATTCGCGGATTGGTGAATTTCTCACTGACCTGAATGAACACATCTATGGAAATCCATCCAGCATTCATAGAGAAGGCCAGGCTGCCAAAGCTGTTGTTGAAAAATCCCGCCGCCAAATTGCCAATGCAATTAACGCCCAGCCAGACGAAATCATTTTTACCGCCAGTGGATCCGAATCTAATAATATGGTTCTAAAAGGTGTTTTACGCTCCGGAGACCACTTTATTA
>CAZGBZ010000178.1:0-3522 GCA_964524135.1 uncultured bacterium | reverse complement strand
TAAGTCCAAAAAATATTATTAATAATATTAATCCATAAATCAGTTCAGAATTATTCCCAATTCCCAATATTAGATGACGAATTAATACGTCCGCCCCGTTCCTGATTTCTGCTGATTTATCAAAAAATTGAATCCAGCACATTCCCTCGTATAAAAATAACATTGGAAGAATAAAAATCAGAGAATAATAGATATTCTTGGTAACATCTAAATAGGAAATAGTAACAAATTTATCAGTCATTATCAATTTTTAAAACAGCCAGGAATGCTTCTTGAGGCAATTCAACCAATCCAACTTGTTTCATTCTTTTTTTACCTGATTTTTGCTTTTCCAATAATTTTCTTTTCCGGGTTATATCCCCGCCATAGCATTTTGCTGTGACATTTTTACGAAAAGCTTTTACTGTTTCCCTGGCTATAATTTTACTTCCCACGGATGCTTGAATAGGAATTTCAAATTGTTGTCTATGAATTTCTTCCTTTAGTTTTTTACATAATGAGGAACCTTGTTTGTAGGCATTATCTTTATGGACAATTATACTTAAAGCATCAACAACTTCTCCAGTAATACGTACATCTAATTTTACCAGATCACCATTTTGATTGTCTGTGATTTCATAGTCAAATGAAGCATAGCCGCGGCTCACTGATTTTAATTTTTCAAAAAAATCATATATTATTTCGCCTAAGGGCATATCAAAAATAAGTTGAACTTTATCTGTTGATAAATAATTTGTTGATCGATACACACCTCTCCTCCCCATACAAAGTTTCATAATACTGCCAATATACTCAGTTGGAGCAATAATCTCAGCTTTAATAAATGGCTCATTAATATTGTCAATATCACCTGGTTCAGGCATATCAGACGGATTATTAATCTCAAGAAGCGTTCCATTTTTTGTTTGAACCTGATAATTAACATTGGGACAAGTTGTAATTAAGTTCATATTAAATTCTCTCTCTAATCTCTCCTGTACAATTTCCATGTGTAATGGACCTAAAAAACCACACCTGAATCCAAATCCAAGTGCGGTGGAAGTATTAGGTTCAAAAGTTAGGGCAGCATCATTTAATTGTAACTTTTCTAAACTTGTCCTTAAATCTTCATAATCTTTAGAATCAATTGGGTACATCCCACTAAATACCATTGGTTTAACTGGTTGGTATCCAGGGAGGGGCTTAGTTGCAGGGTCACTTTTAACCGTGAGTGTGTCACCCACACTCACTTCTGAAACATTTTTTATATTTGTGACAATATATCCTACATCCCCAGCAGACAGACGCTTAACAGGAATCTTTTTCATTTTCAAAACACCTACTTCTGTAATTTCATGTCCACCAGATTTAGCAAAATATTTCGTTGTCATCCCCTTTTCTATATATCCATCAAAAATACGCACATAAGGAACAACACCCCTAAACTGATCAAATTTAGAATCAAATATTAGAGCGCGAGTTCCTTTTTCGCCAGGAATTTCCGGCTGGGGAATTCTTTCAATAATAGCAGTGAGCACCTTGTCAATGCCGAATCCCTCTTTAGCACTTATTGAAAGAATTTCATTTTCATCACAACCAAGTAAATCTACTGTTTGGGAAATAGCGCTTTCCAAGTCAGCGTTGGGTGCATCTATTTTATTTATAATAGGAACAACAACGAGATCAGCGTCAGCGGCTAAATAAGCATTGCTCACTGTTTGTGCCTCTACCCCCTGAGAAGCATCTACCAATAAAAGAGCGCCTTCACATGCAGCCAAACTTCTGGATACTTCATAGGTAAAATCTACATGTCCAGGCGTATCAATTAAGTTTAATTTATACTTAATACTATCAGAATGGGTATATTCCATTTGGATGGGATGTGACTTAATAGTGATTCCTCTTTCACGTTCTAAATCCATATCGTCCAATACTTGAGATTGCATTTGTTTATCCGTCAAGGTATGGGTCATTTCTAGCAGGCGGTCTGCCAAAGTTGATTTCCCATGATCAATATGGGCAATAATGCAAAAATTTCTAATAAGCTGTGTTGTCATAGTTTAATTCAAAAATAGAAATAATGATTTGTGGTGATACGTTTTAATTTCCGGTGAATTTAGGATATCTCTTTTCCACGAAAGCCAATAAACCCTCTTTTGTGTCTTTGGAATTAAAAAGTTTTGCAAATTCCCTCTGTTCATTCACAAGCCCATCTCTCAAGTCAGTATTAGCACCGTAATTAAGAGCATTGATTGTGGCTGTCACTGCAATAGGGGCATTTTTCAGAATTGATAATGCCAATTTTTCTGTAGCAGGTATCAGTTCATTTAATGAGAACACTTTATTAACCAAACCAATTCTATATGCATCTTGAGCATTAATATTTTTTCCGCTCAGGAGTAACTCCATTGCTAATCCTTTCCCAACAAGCCGTGGCAGCCTTTGAGTGCCACCGAATCCTGCAATTAATCCTAATCCTACTTCCGGTTGGCCAAATACGGCATTTTCAGATGCATACCGGATATGACAAGCCATAGCAAACTCACAACCTCCACCCAATGCAAAACCATTAACAGCCGCAATTATAGGAATTTTGAATTCTTCTATTTTCAAAGTTAAATCCTGTCCATATTTTGAAAATAATTCAGCATCTTTTTCATCCATTTTATTCATAGCCTGAATATCTGCTCCTGCTATAAATGCTTTTTCTCCATTTCCTGTAATTATAACTACTCTTGCATTAGTTTCTTCCAATATCCAATTAAGTTTTGAATCCATCTCTTTCAAAACATCTAAATTGAGAGCATTGTACTGTTCAGGTCTATTGATAGTCAAAGTACATATATCGCTTTCAATCTTAACTAATATTAAATCCATTATTTCCAAAAGCTACGACTAAATAATACAACAACGGTAAAAATTTCCAATCTGCCAAGCAGCATACAGAAACTTGTGAGCCATTTTGCAAAATCAGTTAGATGCCCCCAATTATCTGTAGGACCAATAGACCCTAACCCGGGGCCAATATTACCAATAGCAGAAGCTGATGCAGACAAAGCTGTGGTGACATCCAAGCCTGTCATCGAGAGAACCATGGCAGTAAAAACAAATATGAATATATAAAATAAGTAAAATCCCAGGGTTGCCCGTACTACGTTGTCGTCAATAGTATTTTCGCCAATTGTAATATTGAAAACACCCTTGGGATGAAGCATTTTACGAACTTCATAAAATAAATATTTTACAACTAATATAGATCTAATAATTTTCATTCCACCTGTGGTAGATCCAGCTGAACCCCCAATAAAAAATAAGAAAAACAATAACATTTTTGACATTTCAGGCCATTCATTAAAATTTTCAGTACTAAAACCTGTTGTGGTTAATATTGAAACTGCAGCAAAAACAGAATGTCTAAAAGATAATAAATCTGTTTGATACTTATTAGTGCCGACAATATTTATAAAAAATAATATTGAGAAGATGATACATAATCCAAAATATACACGAAACTCATGATCTTTATAATATTCAAATTTGCCT
>CAZGBZ010000177.1:0-3525 GCA_964524135.1 uncultured bacterium | reverse complement strand
CTGACAATTTAACTCAACGCTTCGGGACAATCGGACTGCGAATTACTCAGCGAATTATGGGGCTCATCCTCATGGTCATTGCAGTTGAGTTTGTTATTAGTGGTGTTGAACCAATTATTTTAGGATGGATGAATACCTAATTACCACTACAGTTGGGATGCTCCCCTTGGCTTCCAAGTTCATTGATCAAACAACTTGGTACACTGGTTTGGTCCAATTCATTACATTCAATATTTATATCTAATCCATTTGAATAAAGGTTGCATAAAGTATCTGGCAATGAAGTGATCTTATTATTCCCAATATTAAGAGTTGCCAATTTTGTTAAACTACCTATAGAAAGAGGTAATTCCGTTAATTGATTATTATGGATATCCAATGATACAAGACTATCCAAATTCCCAATAAATTCGGGTAACGCAATTAATTTATTGTCATGAATTTGTAAATCTTTCAGTCTTGTTAAATATTTCAATTCTGCAGGAAGAGTAGATAGATTATTATCTTCCAATTCCATTTGTTGTAAAAATTCTAAATGCTGGATGGTTCCAGGTAAACTTGTAATTCCATAAGCTATCCATTTTATATCAATAATTCTGTCTATCTGTTTACCATCATCATTTAACATGCTATCAGCTTCTGACCAAGACCAATCAATATCATCAAAAATATTTGTTGAAATAGAATCTAAATTATTATCTCTAATAAATTGCAGAAGAAAATCCATTTCTTGATCATATTTCACTTTGGTACAACTTTGCTTTTCAAAATCAACCTTAATTTGATCTAATATACAATGGGTAATTGTTGTTGGGTCACAGAGGAGATTATTTTCAATATTCAATACAACTCCGTTTCCATAAACTTCACATAACTCTTCTGGTAAATCTGAAAATAAATTATTTGAAAGATTCAACTCTTCTAAATATTGTAAGTCACTAATACTCGCAGGAAGATTATCCAATTCCAGCCCTGAAAGGTCTATTTCAATTATCCGATCGTAGTTATTACCAGAGATTTCTACCGATTCAACGGTAATCCGATTAGTAAGAGAATCTCTTTCAATTCCACTGACATCAATTAATTGACTTAAGAATGCCTCATCATCTGAATGATATTGGGCGTCATTTGATGGACTTGTAGATTCATCTCCTCCACAAGAGTACATTACCATCATGAGAACTATGGTCAGGTTTTTTTGCATTTTGTAATTCCTTAAATAAATGAACGGGTTGATTAAGAAATTTACCAGTAATTTCAGTAATACTAATATGAGATTTTTTAGGAATGAAGAAATTTGTTCCATAAAAAAACAGCTCCAATTTCGTGATCTGGCTCATCTTTTAAGTAAAATTGGTACTTATCGACGGTGGTATATTGAATTTTGTGACGCAGGTCACCTATCAGTCATCGAGGGAGGGGTAATTTTTTATCGTTGTGAAAGAAGAGTTAACAAATATTCAAAACTGAGAAGAAATGCAGAAAAGACTGAAAAAGAACGGATATCATAGAATAATCAACCAAAGGACAGGGCGGTTAAAATTAGTTAAACGCTATAAGAACGGGCTGGTCCACGGAAAAATTATATACTATTGGGATAATGGACAAATGCGCCTTTCCGGGCAATATGACAAAATGCACCGAATTGGTACTTGGAGACATTATGACAGCGATGGAACCCTGATCCGTGAAGAAAACTACGATCGTAAAGATAAGCACCAGACTGATCAACTGGCACTCCTACCACTTTAACCTACTATTAGGAATACTGCCACTTAATCCACTTGCGTAGTACCTGAGCAAACTTTCTACTCCTTTTATACCACCAAAATTCCGGTTTGAAAGAAATCCGATTATCCATATAACTTTTCTGAAGGCTGAATGCACGTAAGCCCTCTTTGCCATGTACCTTTCCCATTCCACTGAGCCCCTTCCCCCCAAATGGGAGGTCTGCAATTCCATAATGGGTCAATACATCATTGATTGATACTACCCCTGCATTAATTCGACGGGAAATATAATTGATTCGTTTTTTACTTTTGCCAAAAACAGATGCGCTCAGTCCATAGCCTGTCTTATTTGCTAATTCTATTGCATCAATATCGGATTGAAAGGGATGAATGGTCATCACAGGCCCAAAGGTCTCCTCTTGCAGTATTTTAGCCTCAAATGGTGGATTTACTACCAAACAAGGGGAAATAAAACGACCTTCATCAGCATTTCCTTCAAATACCTCTGAATTAAGTTTTGCATCACTAACCTGTTCTTTAATCTTCTCTAAACTTACGTCCACAGAAATAGCGCCAATTGGAGTATCTCCCTTCCCTGAGGATAAAGTCTGAATTTCACTCTTTAATTTTTCAACTACTTCAGAATAAACCTTCTCATGGGCAAAAATCCTCTCTACTGAAATGCAGGTTTGTCCCGCATTACTGAGCCCACCCCAAATAGCAGCTTCTACCGTTCGGTCTATATCGGCATCATCTAAAATGATCATGGGGTCTTTACCACCAAGTTCAAGAATGACTGGTTTAAATAGAGGCGCACAGGCTTCCGCAATTTTTCGACCAATTGCTGTACTACCGGTAAAACAGATCACATCGGTTAATGGAGAGGTCACCAATCCATTCCCAATTTCTCCGGCACCATAAACGGGTTGGAATAACTCAGGTCTATTTGTGGACTCATCCCAGACTGTTTTTAATAACTGTGTAGTGAGGGGAGTATTCTCAGATGGTTTTAATACTACTGTATTCCCTGCCAGCAATGCCTCTACCAACGGTGATACAGCCAAAATAAGGGGATAATTCCAAGGTGAAATAATTCCCGCAACACCCATGGGTTCATATTCCACCCAGGCTTTCCGTGTTTTCAAAATGCCACTCCGTCGGCTTCTTTTCCCCAGTGCTTCATAAAGATGATGAGAAGATTGTTTAATATGTTCCAGGGAAATGAACACCTCCATTAATCCTTCATCCGGTTTTTTACCTGTTTCTGAACAAATGGTATCGACAAATTCATCCGTTCGTCTTACAATACCCTTCTGTAACTGTGTCATTAGTTTTTGACGACGGAAAAAACTACTGTAATTATAATTTTCTGCACCGACTTTTGCCGTTTGAAGGATTGAATCCAACTCCTGGAGAGTCGTCATGGAGATCTGGGTAATATCTTCACCTGTTGCCGGATTAAACACCTCCATTGTATTATTTGAAATGCGTACGCTCATAAGTGAGTTAATTTAAATGAATTTAGTTGTTAGTTGTTAATTGTTAGCTGTTGCTATTTGGGGGCTTGGTACTTGGGTCTGGGTAAAAAAACATCCCAAATTGAAAATCGTTTATCATTAATCGTAAATCAACTTGGTTCTGGGTGCTGGTGATATCAATGGTTGGAATGTATACCGCAACTTTCGGTGTTCAGTATTCGAAATTCATAATTCAATCTTAATTCTTCTCACATTTCGGCATCCGGCTCATAGCATATTCTGCCATGGCGGTAATGGTGAGGCTGGGATTTACGCCC
>CAZGBZ010000176.1:0-3549 GCA_964524135.1 uncultured bacterium | reverse complement strand
CATATGAGATATACTTTCGTAATTATTCCACAATACCTCAAATGATTTTGGTTTCATCATAGGTTTAGGTTTGTGTTCTACGAGTAATTCTCTAATCTCATCTTTGGTTTTACCTTGTTGCATTAATTCAATCAGATAAAGTAATCTTGATGATTTACTCCAACCATATGCAATAATAAAATCTTCTTTGGTTCTAAACATATCTTTAATCTCCTGTATCTTTTTCTTTTATATATTTTCTTTTTCTTAGTTCTTTAATAAATAGTTAAAGAAGTTGTTATAGTTGTTTAGTTATTTATCAGAAAGCTATTAAATATGAAATCATCGGAATGTAATGGAGATGATTTCTATTTCATTACTTTAATTGTAAACAACTTATTGTATTCAGTTAAATTGTAATCAATTAAATTGTATTCAATTATAATTAGTTAGCAAAATCCCCAAACGTGACATTTATTTTAACTTTCTGAAAAAAACTTTGAGTATTTTAAATAAAAGTAAAATAATTCACACGTTTCAGAAATTATCTTATACTTATTTATGTATTCAGTTATTGTTGTATCAGAAAAAGATTGTATTTGCGATGTATGTGTATATATCAGTAATTAAAGGTATACACAATATATAAAACGGGCTATATCCCTCATAACATATTAAAATATGTAATTAGGTGGTTATAGCATCAGAGGAATTGTTATTTAATAAGTGATAAGTGTATGAAACCCACTAACACTCTATCACCTAAAATAACTGATTTCAGAGAAGAAAAAGTGGAATTACTTTAATAATTACTACGAATTTAGTAATCTTATTGAATTATTATAAACTCAAGATTTTATTATGATATTCTATAAGTTGCTGACATAGATAATTCCATTCAGTATGTTTTTTGAAATTGAGGTTTGTATGTGTATGTCTGTTTCGGGGATGTAACAGACATATGTATATCTATAATGGGTGATAGTCTATCAATATGATGATTTTAGGTAATGTTAGGATTGATTTGTGTGGGATATGTGTATCAGTTAAGGTTGGTGTATGAAAAGAAAAACCCCCTGAAAATTCAGAGGGTTTTTGTGAAATATATTTCCGATGGGACAAACCCCATAGCCCAAATAGTCAAATACATGATAAGCTTTTTGTCATAAAAGAAAGCCTCCATACCGGAGGTTTTCTGTTTCTACTAATATTTAAATTATTGGTAGTTTTAGTATATGCAGAATCAGCAATATTCATTCTTTTTCTCCGATATTGTAGGCTACAGCAAGATGGTCGAACGTGATGAATCCCTGGCTCACAGGATGTTGAAGGAGCATAACAAAATCATTGACAAAGCAGTCATTTCAAATGACGGCCGTGTTGTAAAGTATATTGGCGATTCAGTCTTTGCTGAATTTGCAAGTTCGGATAATGCCTGCAAAGCCGGTTTAAAAATCCAGGATAATTTAAAACAGAGAAACTCCCTTTCCAGGAAGGATGAACGGATTCATATCCGCCTGGGAGTTCATACGGGTAATGCCATACGGGAAGAAGGTGATCTCTTTGGTAATGATATCAATATTGCCAGCCGGATTGAAAGCATTGCCCAACCCAATAGTGTATTTATCAGTGATGCAGTTTTGCAGAATGTAAACTCCCCTTCAGATTACCATTCTCGGCAAATTGAACATGTAAAACTTAAAAATATTCATACTCCACAGACTCTCCACAAACTTTACCCCAGTAAAAAGGAATGGGAGCAGGAGTCATCGGCAGAGTTGGCAGAAGCACTGATTGAAACCGGTGTGAATTTTATTGATGCAGCAAACATTCAGGATTACGATACCAAATCTATTGGTATTCTGGTCTTTGAAAGTCTGGGGGATCCCTATTACGGATATGGCCTCTGTAATGACCTCATCTCAGAATTTAACCGTATCAGTCAGGTCTATATCTCAGATATCCAGGATGTCATTAAGTATAAAGACTCAGATATTGCACCCCCTGACATTGGCCGGAAATTAGAAGTTGATAATATTATTGATGGTGTCTGCCGGATTGAAAATGATCGGATTCATCTTTCCATACGAATGATGAGTTTGAAGACTGGGAAAACAATCTGGAAGGAAGAACTTTCTGAACTCACAGCTAATTTGAATGTACTTCGGGGAACTATTGTAAAAAGGGTACTGGAAATATTAGAAGTTCAGGTGCCTGAATTCATCCTGGAGAAAATGTCAAAGGGTATGTCTGCCAATCCAAAAGCCTATAAACTTTACCATGAAGGCTTGTATCATATTGAAATTGTCCGAAACACTGAAGAATATTCAGAAGCAAGAGACTTATTTAAAAAGGCAATTGAATATGATAATAACTTCATTGAATCCTATGCTCAACTAGCCATAACCAAATACAAAATGGGGCATACAGAACAAGCAGAGGAGATTATTGATGAAGCTTTGGATAAGTGCGATAAATTAGATAATGAACAGGGCCGAGCCAAACTTCTCGAATCAATGGGATTGTTGTATATACATTCCTATCGATATAAAAAGGCATTAAAATATTTTCAGAAAGCGTTACATATTTATGTAAAATATGAGGATCAACTTGCAGAGTCCAAAACATTTAACAACCTCTCAATGTGCTACAACAACCTAAAAGAGCCGGATAAAGGCATTGAAGTCCTTGAAAAATCAATATACCTGAAAGAAAGATTGGAAAAAGATAATCTGCTTGGCAGTTCCCTGGCACAGTTAGGAAATTCATATAAAAATAAGTTCCAGTATGTTAGTGCTATTAAGGTTTACCAGAAAGCACTGGGTAAATTTACTAAGTATGATAACGATTATCTTCAGGGTAGGGTTCTTTTAACACTGGCCCGCTGTTTTCTTGATATTGGTTTATTGGAAGATGCTCAAGACTACATTCATCGTTCAGAAGTAATATGCAAAAAGTTTAACGAACCACTTATTATGGGGAGAATAAAACATTTTAAGGCAAATATAGGTATTCTTAAAGAGGATTATGATCAGGCAATACATTGCTTTGAAGATAGTCTGGAGATTTTCCGGGACGGGGAGCTTCGCAAGCCCTCTGCCGAAATCATGCTGGAAATTATGTGTACACATATAATCTTCGGCCATCCTGATAAGCTGGTGTCCCTGAAAAAGAACTATGAACGTATATTAAAAAAACTGACCGATGCGGATAGAACAGATACTCTTATGGACTGCATTTTATATTATATAAATTCCCATACTGACCCGCCTAAGCAGATAGATATTCATGAAATAGAAAAAGTTGTAAATGGAATGGATTTTTCAGAAAGACAGTACATGGCCTGGTGGATTGGGGGATGTTGGAAGAGAGAAAGATTACTATGCAAATGCTGTGAAAATCATACAGAAGCTAGGTGATATGATTGGTGATGAGATATATAGGAAGTCTTTCTTAAATAAATTTCCGATAAGAGAAATAATAGAGGGAAGAGCTTAGCCATTTAATATAATATTTACCAGCATAACCACATCCAGTACATTTAATATTCCGTCACCATTTAAATCGCCT
>CAZGBZ010000175.1:0-3595 GCA_964524135.1 uncultured bacterium | reverse complement strand
GGATGTGTTTTCTAATATGGGATTTGGGGCACTCCTCGCATCTTCACTTATACCACTGGTTCACATGGGGGGGCTCATGGTTTTTGCTATGATTTCCACCTCATTAGGTACTCTCACAATATTGGCATCCCTCATGGAAATTAATAAGCAAAACTTAATTAAACTTGGAAACGCATAACATGAATAAATTAATTACCATATTAATAATGAGTCAGGCATTCGGATTAACTGGAGATGAATTGGTACAAAAAATGGAGGAAAGGATTACTCCAAAGGATTCGAAGGTGGATATGATAATGACTTTAACCAATAAAAAAGGGAAAACCAGATCATCTTCTCTACGGTCAATTACCAAAGACGATGGAGCCAAACAGATAATCTGGTTTCTTTCGCCGGCGGATGATAAGGGGGTTTCATTTTTGAAAATTGAGCATGATGAAAAAGATGATGAAATGCGCATGTGGCTGCCGGCATTTAAAAAAATTAGGCGTATATCTGCCAAAAAGAGGTCTGACAGTTTTATGGGTTCAGATATGAGTTATGAGGATATGTCCACCCGCCAATTAGATGAATTCAATTTTAATATTATAGGAAATGATACTATTCAAGAAATGGGCTACCATTTGCTTGAATCCAAACCAAAAGAGCATATTCGCACAGAGTACAGCCGGCATATTACCTGGGTTGATTCCACCTTATTCATCCCACTACGGGAAGAATCTTTTGATAAAACAGGAAAGCTACTTAAAGAAAAAGTTTTCACCTATTCATTAATTAATGAATATCAAGTTTTAACCAAAATTCAGGTTATCAACATTCAGAAAAATCATTCAACCACCCTTCAATTTGAAAATATAGAATTGGACAAAGGCGTAGAAGATAGTTTTTTTCATGAGCGCTATTTGAAAAGACTCCCGAAATAAGAAACTATATTATATATTGAATATTCATAATTCCGCAGAGTCACACAGCCGTAAATTCTACCTTCGATTAATTAATACATGTAATTAAATTGTTTATTAAAAAACTATTAGAGAGAAGAGTGCCTCAAATTTTAGGGTCGTATTTCATTGGCGCCACTACCCTGCTTTTTTTCATAGACTGGCTGGTGGTTAAATATGAATTTTCAGAATATTATACATCTCTCGCACTTTTCGGACTTATATGCATAGTTCCTTCTGTCATTATTTTAGCTTATTTCCATGGTGCACCAGGGAAGGATGAATGGACTAAAGTCGAGAAATTTGGCATTCCCATTAATATTATTTTTATTGCGGCAGCCTTATTTTTTGGCTACACATTTAATTATTTCGAAGAAGTACCACCGGATCATTCGAAGGTGTATGATAGTTTTCTGGTGAATATTAAATCAACCCAGCAATATATTGATAATTATAAAATGACACCTGATTTTGATGAAGTAAGCACTTATGTTGATTCTATATATCCTATTACAAATTTCAGATTAACAGAAATTCAGGGTTATGTTTACTCGAAACTGCGCCAGGAGTTTATCCATCATGATCTTGATATTAATTTTGCTGAAACAGATGATGAAAAAAATATGCTCAATAAATTGCTTTCATGGGAATATCTAATATATTTTTTCAGTCTAGAGGATAGCCTGGCAAAGAAAATATATCAAGAACCAATCAAACCGCTTTATTATGAAATCATAGATTATTTTAATAAAAAAAATAATACACAAATAGATTGGGTTCTAAATATTGATGTGATAGAGGCAATTCCATCTCTGAAAACTAAGATTCTAATGGGTGATACCCATGAAAATACAACTGTTGTTAGCTTTAAATATGTAGGGTCTAAAGATTATATCAAAGATAATGGTGATAGAAATCTAATGTGGGTCTCTGAAAGTAATGAAAGTTATGATGTTAGTCATATTGAAGATGATGATATAAAAGAATCCATCTTTAAGTCCTTAATAAATAATATAAAAGATTTTAGCTTTGGGGAGTATATAGGAATAATTAACAGTGTCTTAGATACAGATTTGGTGACCATTAAATTAAATAAGCCTGACTTGATTAGGGGTACTCAATTAATCTGTTTATCAAGAGAATATATTTTTAAAGAAAATAATATAGAAGCAACATTAAAGAATTACACTTCTGATTACAAAACCATTTATAACTTTTTCACTCAACATCCCGAATCAATTGAAAAATATTATACAGAATCTGATTTGGATTCTCTTGATTATGGGGGAAAATCAAATCTGCTAAATTGGTATAAAATTGAAATTGATTCATTAGAAGAAAATTATCAAAATATTGTTAATGATTATCAAAATCAAAAATTTAGCGAATTTAGTAAAAGTATAAATTCAGAATTTATGTACTATCTTAAAATATTAACTGTACAAGATAGTATTGCCACAGCAAAAATTACGGGGAAATTATTACCCTTTACACAACCACAAGTTGGTGATAAAATAAATATAAAATAATGGAAACACAACCGAAAGAAAGTCGATTAGAAGAATTTATAGACAACCCCATTAAAGCATTATGGAAATTATCGCTGCCCATGATGTTTGGTATGGCAGTTCAGGCAATTTATATGCTGGTTGATACGGCTTTCATTGGCAAATGGGTGGGGGGTACTGCCTTGGCCGCATTGGGGTATGTATTTCCGTTTTTATTTATTCTCATGGGAATTACATTTGGTTTGGGTTCTGGAGCCACAACTGTAATTGCTCAATATATTGGAGCAAAAGACAAAAAGAATGCAGATAATGCAGCGGAACACACCATTTTGCTGGGGCTTATTATTGGGGCAATTATTATTGCATTTGGATTTTTATATGGTCACAAATTCATTGGTGTACAAGGTGCAGATGTAGAAACGGTTGCAGTTGCTCTCGATTATTTTTTTATCATGATTGGAGGTTCTATTTTCATGATACTCTCCGTTTTCTTCAGATCCATTTTATCCGGTGAAGGAGATATGATGTTTCCTATGAAAGTATTGGGTGCTGGTACTGTATTAAATATAATACTAGACCCCATTTTTATTCACTATTACCAAATTGCCGGCGCTGCCATTGCTACCGTTATTAGTCAGGCATTGGTCACTTTGGTTTTTATTTACGCTTTGTTATTTAAACAGCACAGTTATATTACGTTTAATCTGAAAGATTTTTCATTCAACATGAAAATAATTAAAGATATTTTTCGCATGGGAATGCCTGCCTCTCTCAGCATGATCATTATGTCAATGGGAATTTTATTATTCAACTGGATATTAGGCTCTTCAGATGCCGTTGCTGCCTATCAAACAGCAGGGAGAATTGAGCATTTATTTTTTCTGCCAATCATTTCTGTTGCCACATCACTGGTTACTTTAGTGGGAATGTTTTATGGCGCAAAACGATTTGATTTAATTCGAACAATGATAAAATATGGATTATCTCGTGCAGTAGCTATTTCACTTAGTTTCAGTGTATTATTCTTATTCTTCAGTGATAGCATTCTTCCAGTCTTCACTGATTCACCTGAAATTATAAGACTGTCTGTTTTATATTTTAAAATTATGGCATTTGCTTATCCCTTTATTACCATCGGCATGACCA
>CAZGBZ010000174.1:0-3679 GCA_964524135.1 uncultured bacterium | reverse complement strand
CCTAGTCCAAATAGTGCTGTCAACGCCGCTGAAACCTTTAGTAAATGGAGTAATTTAATCGGGGACCCTGCTTTGCATCTGTGGTCAGCAGTACCTACAAATTTTAATTTTATGCATCCAAGTGAATTAGCCTTAGGAACGACCACAATTGATTTAACCATAACCGATGATAATGGTGATTTGGTTGAGGGCGCCCGTGTTACCCTGCTCATGGGTGATGATGTAATATTTTCTACCGGTTTCACAGATGAAGATGGGGATATAACCTTAAACTGGGAGGCAGTAGCATCCGGAACCATGTCTATAATGGCAATGAAACCAAACTATCGCCCTTATGAAAGTATTATTGAAATACCTGAATCTTTTGGCGCTACAATATCAATAATTCCAAATATTATTCATGCAAATTCGGGTGAAGAAACTGAATTTGAAATTGAATTGCACAATTATGGAACCTTAATAGCAGAAGATGTGAAAGTTGAGCTTAGCTCTCCATCAGATCAAGTTACTATCTCTGAGGGTATTGCAAATTTTGGATCTATCCCTGCTGGCTCGTCCATAACCAGACATATCCCTGTATATATTCATGGTACTGCTTTTGATATGGAAGATATGACATTCCAAATTACTATCAGTGATAATAAAGGAAATAACTGGGTAAATCATGTTCCGGTAAATATATCAGGAGCACATCTTATCATAACAGATTATAGCGGTGACACCAATCCTGGTTCCCATACTGAATTTTCTATTATTCTGGAGAATGATGGCTCAATATCTGCCACTGATATTATGGCTGAAATTCTCCCCTATGAGAATTATGTCACGGTAAATTCCGGATTATCATTAATAAGCAATTTACCTGCAGGTGATTATATCACTTTAGATGGATTCGACCTTAATTTTGGACAGAATATTATAAATGGGTCCGTATTGCCTATGGAACTATTACTCACAAGCAGCGATGGATTCTCAAGGATTGAGGGCATTAATATCACCGTAGGTGAAGTGAGGGAGTCTGACCCTTTAGGACCCGATCCTCATGGGTATTACATTTATGATTCTGGTGATACGGATTATGAGTTTGCTCCAGTATATGATTGGATTGAAATTGCAGAAGGGTTGGGTGATCAGTTATCTATCTCCGATGGGGGAAATGGGACTGGCAGCTATCAAAATGGTTCCGTGGTTGTAGATCTACCATTTATCTTTACCTTCTACGGTGAAGATTATGAACAGATTGTGGTAAACACAAATGGTTGGCTTTCTTTTGGAACCTTTGAAATGTATTCCTTTAGAAATTATCAAATTCCTGGGGCGGGAGGTCCATCTCCCATGGTGGCAGCATTTTGGGATGACCTTAAAACTGGGTCCAACGGAAATGTCTATCATTATGAGACGGATGAAATGGTGGTAATCCAATGGGATTATATGCGAACCCATCCTGATAACAGTAGAGAAACATTTGAAATTATTTTGTATAATAAAGAATATAGTACACCAACGGGAACAGGTGACAGCGAAATTAAAATTCAATATGAAGATTTTAATAATACATCTAATGGTGACTATTCAAGTTATACTCCCACTCATGGATGTTATTCAACTGTTGGTATAGAAAATCATCTGGGAGATATAGGCCTAGAATATACCTTTAATAATACCTACCCAGAAGCTGCCGCAACACTTGAGGATGGCTCAGCTTTATTTATTACCACTCGAACAGAAGAGGCCTATATTTTAGGGGATTATAATGGCGATGGAGTACTAGATATTCTAGATGTTGTGGGACTTGTGAATGCAGTTTTAAGCGGTGGATATTCAGCCCCTGGCGATATGAATCAGGATGGAGCCCTTGATATTTTGGATGTTGTTACCCTTGTAAATGCTATATTGAATTCTCAGGGATAAAATAAATTTTATGAAATTAATCAAAATGCCCTATTTGATTAAAATGGGGCATTTTTTATGTTTTTAAGGTAATTACAAAATTTATATGAAAAATTATGTATTTTTAAAGATAGATTTTAGTATAAATATTATATTTTCGAAAGGAAATGTTAAAAATGAGATTTAGTATTGTACTTGCATTGATATTCGCATTTGCATGTCAGGCTCAAAATAAAAGTAATGAGAAAGCAGAAAATACTTCAGACCAATCTGCTCAGCCTGTCCAAGCAGTGAAATCTGAGCCAAAGCCATCAACAGACGATTTGGTAGTTGAAAATGAACCATGTAATGCAGCAGTTTGCCTTCAATTACGGAACCATGATCCGTCTAATAAATCCTTTGAGATCTATATGGTAAATAATGAACCGGTTGCAGGATTTCAATGCGATTTACCAGGAGTAGGAATTTCTGATGCTAAAGGAGGATTGTTAAATGAAAATGGTTTTGAAGCATCCAACAGTGCATCAAGAGTATTGGCATTTTCAATGCAGGGAAAAATAATTCCAGTGGGTACTGGGATTCTCACAGAAATCAGTTATAGTGAATCAACTGATGAAGTCTGTATGACTGAAATCATTTTTGCTGGAATCGGGGGAACAAAATTATCAAACGATATCCCCGAGTGTTTAAAATTAAATTAAGGAGGAGAATATGGCACATATATATATAATAATGGCAGTTTTTATTTCTAATATTTTTGCTTATGTGGTTGGCGAGACTCTTAGTTTAGCGCATCAAAATAATGAGCTTCCTATTTGTTATGCAGAAGAATTAGACCTGGATAATGATGGTGTTTTTAGTTTTGCCGAATATAATGGGGATTTGAATGGTGGCCAATATTTTGTAATGTTAATTGATTTATCTGCAACCTGGTGTGGACCTTGCGTGTCATTATTACCATATTTTGATGATTTAGCAGAAGAATGGGAGGATCATGAAAATGTTAAGATATTTGTAGGTTTATCTGATCTTAACCAGCCATATTCTTGTGAGGATTGGGGAAATATGGGCACCAACGCTACCCCCATGATTATTGATGATTCTGGCTATCCCATTTTTAACACTCTTAATACTGAAAGTTCATTCCCTAGTTCTGCATATATAGATCATACCATGACTGTACATTATAAAGAAGCTGGATTCAGTACTGGTCCGGCTTTTATTTCAAATGCAAATAATCAAATAAATGCCATGCTTGATAATTTATATAATTCTCTAATTATGTCAGCAAACCCTGAAATTACCCTAGATAACGAAATTGATAATGATGGTGTGTGTAATCCAGAAGAGGGCTTTACATTAAATTTCACTTTTTCAAATAATTCTTTTGAAGTGGATGCTTTAAATGTGGTGGCGTCCTTAGAAATAGATGAGGGTGGTGCCATAACCAATGACGCTTATTTAAATTTAGGAGATATGGCTTTAGGTGATATTGCTAATTATAGTTTTTCAATCATGCTGGATGAATCTGTATCGTTTGGTGATTTTAATCTCACCCTCACATTAACTGCTGATTATATAAATAGTAATGGAAATTTGGATCAATATACTAAAGAAGTGTCTACCTCGATAAACGTATCCCTAAGCCAGGCCGGCTTTCCCATTTCTACTTCTGAAGTAAAGGCAAGTCCTTTGGTAATAGATTTAGATGGAGATGGAGATGATGAGATCATTTTTGGTGATAATAGTGGATTTATCCATGTTCATAATGCAGATGGAACTGAAGTAG
>CAZGBZ010000173.1:0-3703 GCA_964524135.1 uncultured bacterium | reverse complement strand
CGAAACCCTGGCCAAGGCTGAACGCAGCCACGCCAACCGGTTCCAGAAAGCCCTCGACACCCTCGACGCTTGAGAAATG
Organism: uncultured bacterium; assembly: GCA_964524135.1. Lineage (GTDB taxonomy): Bacteria > Fidelibacterota > Marinisomatia > SCGC-AAA003-L08 > D37C17 > D37C17. The sequence continues at coordinate 3,624 of CAZGBZ010000173.1, read as the reverse complement.
TGACCCGGCCATGGATGGCCGGGACCGCGAGTCAATCGCTGAAGGCGAATTGACTGGTCGCGAGCGCGCAAGGCGCGCGACTGCTGCAAAGTGCAGGATTGCTCTTTGGCAGCAAAAGGAGAAAGTACATGCGTGAGGGCAGCCTCGAAGCACCAACCCGTCACCCAATCGACTGGCAATCCGACGACTTCTGGAACAAGGACAGCCTTTTCTCAGAACTCGAGCGCGTCTACGATATCTGCCATGGCTGCCGCCGCTGCGTCAGCCTGTGCGATTCCTTCCCGACGCTCTTCGACCTGGTCGATGAAAGCGACACCCTGGAAGTGGACGGCGTCGACAAGGATGACTACTACAAGGTCGTCGACCAGTGCTACATGTGCGACCTCTGCTACATGACCAAGTGCCCCTACGTGCCCCCCCACGAATGGAACATCGACTTCCCCCACCTGATGCTGCGGGCCAAGGCCCAGCGTTTCAGAGCCGAAGGTGCACCGCTGCGGGACAAGGTGATGACCAGTACCGATACCGTCGGCAAGCTGATGAGCATTCCCGTGGTCGATGTCACCGCCAATGCCTTTAATAAGAACGGGCTGTTCCGTAACGCCCTCGAAAGCACGCTCGACATCCACAGTGAAGCACCGCTGCCGGAATACCATTCAAAGACACTGAGACGCCAGTTCAGCAGCCGGCAGCTGGAGCCGAAAGCCGCCGGTGAAACCACCGGTAAAGTCGCCCTCTATGCGACCTGTTACGGCAACTACAACAACCCGCATCTTGGCGAAGACTTTGTCAGGGTGTTTGAACACAACGGCATACAGATCGACCTGGTGCCCAAAGAAGCCTGCTGCGGCATGCCGAAGCTGGACCTGGGAGACCTTGATGCCGTCGATGCGCTGAAACAGCAGAACATCCCGGTCCTGGCAAAGCTGGTCGACGAGGGCTATGACCTGATCGCCCCCGTCCCTTCCTGCGTGCTGATGTACAAGCAGGAACTGCCGCTGATGTATCCCGACGATGCCGATGTGAAGAAGGTCCAGGAGGCATTCTACGACCCCTTTGAGTACCTCTACCTGCGACACCGTGAAGGTGAACTGAAAACCGACTTCAAGCTGGGGCTCGGTGATATCAGCTACCAGGTGGCGTGCCACCTGCGGGTACAGAACATCGGCATCAAGACCCGCGATGTTCTTAACCTCGTGCCGGATACCGAGGTCCATGCCATCGAACGATGCTCGGGCCATGACGGCACCTATGCCGTGAAAAAGGAAACCCGGGACAAATCACTCAAGATCGCGCGGCCCGTGGTTCGCCAGGTGGATCAAAAAGAGCCGGATCACTTTTCATCGGACTGCCCGATGGCGGCGGTCCATATCGCCAACCTGACGGACAAGGTGGACAAGCCCGAACACCCTATGTCATTGCTCCGCCAGGCATACGGAATCTGAACCATGCTGGAAAGAAAAGATTTATGGAGCCTCGAAGAATACGCCGAGAACCGTGAGGCGTTCCGCGCTGAAGTCCTGTCTCACAAGGAGAACCGCCGTGTTCAGATCGGCGCCCATGTGCTGCTGGTCTTCGAGAACGAACTGACCATCCGGTACCAGATACAGGAAATGCTGCGCATCGAGAAAGTATTCGAGGCGGCCGGCATCCAGGACGAACTGGACGCCTACAATCCACTGATCCCCGACGGTGACAACTGGAAATGCAGCATGCTGATCCAGTACCCGGATGTGGAAGAGCGCAGGGTTCGCCTGGCCGAACTGCTTGATATTGAAAACCGGGTCTGGGTACAGGTGGGGGACGGGGGAAAGACCTTCGCCATTGCCGATGAAGACCTCGAGCGGGCCAACGACGATAAGACGTCAGCGGTGCACTTCCTGCGGTTTCAGCTTGACGCTGCCGCTGCGGGGCGGGTGAACGCCGGTGAGCCCATCAGCTTCGGTATCGACCATGACGCTTATGACGGCGAGCCGGTCTGCGTCGATGAGCCGGCACGGGTCTCACTCGCCGCCGATATCAGTTGACGGGCTTCAGCCCCAGTCTTTCCTGTTGATAGCCGCCGGAAACGGCTTGGCACCACGCCCGGTTTTCGAGATACCACTCGACGGTCTTCCTGAGACCCGTCTCGAAAGTCTCAGCCGGCTGCCAGCCGAGTTCCCGGTTTATTTTCGAGGTATCAATGGCGTAGCGGAAGTCATGCCCCGGTCGGTCCGTTACATGGGTGACCAGGTCGTGGTAGCTGACGTTCTGGCCCGGCGGTCGCAGTTCAGTCAGAACATCGCAGATGCCGTTGACCACTTCGAGATTGGTCTTTTCATTGTTGCCGCCGATATTGTAGGTTTCGCCGGGCACACCCTCGGTTGCGACCAGGTAGAGTGCCCGCGCATGGTCGTCAACGTGCAGCCAGTCCCTGACATTGGTTCCGTCCCCGTAAACGGGCAGCGGTTTCTGCTCGATGGCGCTCTGGATCATGAGCGGAATGAGCTTTTCAGGGAACTGGTAGTGGCCGTAGTTGTTGGAACAGTTGGTTACCACCACCGGCAGGCCGTAGGTTTCTCCCCAGGCCCTGACCAGGTGGTCCGATGAAGCCTTGCTGGCCGAGTAGGGTGAACTTGGCGCGTAGGATGTTTCTTCCGTGAAAAAGCCATCACTGCCGAGACTGCCGAAGACCTCATCTGTCGATACATGGTGAAACAGGAAGCCGTCATTGCCATCCTCGAAAATGGTCCGGGCCGCATTGAGCAGGTTGAACGTGCCGATGATGTTGGTCTGAATGAACTCGCCCGGCGCATCGACAGAACGGTCAACATGGGATTCTGCGGCAAGGTGCATGATCCGGTCAGGCCGGAAGTCACTGACGATGGCAGACACGCTTTCAGCGTCGCAGATATCCATCTTCTCAAAGCTGTATCGGGGGTCGTCAGCAACGGGCGAGAGAGACTCCAGGTTGCCGGCATAGGTCAGCTTGTCGAGGTTCAGGACCTCGTGATCTGTCTCACCGATAAGGAAACGCACGAGGGCTGAACCAATAAATCCGGCGCCGCCGGTAACCAGGATTTTCATAAGTGTGGTCTTAGGTCTGATGGATACATTGTATCTGATGCGTGCCTGTCTGATGGGTGCCTGTCTGATGCATGCGCCAGGCCGCTTATTGCATCAGTCATAGACACTGGCAACTTTCAGGGCAGGCGCTGCCATGTCCTTTTCTGAAAGCAACGGCGGCAATGCTTCGGCTGGCCAGTCTATGCCGAGCTCGGGGTCGTCCCAGCGGATGCCGTACTCATCGCCGGGGGCGTAGTAGTCAGTGCACTTGTAGACGAACTCCGCTTCCTCGCTCAGCACGAGAAAACCGTGGGCGAACCCCGGTGGTACCCAGAAGATCTCCCTGTTTTCCGCACTCAGAACCCGCGCAATCCACTGCCCGAAAGTTGGCGACGAGCGGCGGATATCGACGGCAACGTCATAGACACTGCCTTTGATGACCCGCACCAGTTTCCCCTGCGGATTCTCGAGCTGGTAGTGCAGCCCACGCAGGGTCGAACGGGTGGATTTGCTGTGGTTGTCCTGAACGAGATCGTAGCCAGGCAGCCAGCTTGAGCGGAAGGACTCGAACAGGTAGCC
>CAZGBZ010000172.1:0-3704 GCA_964524135.1 uncultured bacterium | reverse complement strand
TATCCAAATTGAAAATCAAGATTCTGATGAGAAGCAATGTGGTCATCAAGATGGAAAAGTAACCGTACCTCAGGCTGACTTCTTAGCCAAAATCAATGCGGTCCGTTATGCATTCTTAGAACTTGGGGTTGATGATGGGGTCATCGTTGCAAGAACTGATTCATTGGGCGCAGGTTTAACAAAACAAATAGCCGTAACCCATGAAGTGGGGGATTTAGGTGATCAATATAATTCTTTCTTAGATGTTGATGAAGTAACTACTGATAATATGAATCATGGAGATGTGGTAATTAATCATCATGGCAAATTAGTTCGACCTAAACGCTTACCCAGTAATCTATACCGATTCAAAAAAGGGACTGGTGTAGCAAGGTGTATTCTTGATTCCATAACCGGTTTACAAAATGGTGCGGATCTTATTTGGATTGAAACTGAAAAACCTCACATCGGGCAAATCGGGGCTATGATGGATGAAGTAAGGAAAGTTGTTCCCAATGCAAAACTGGTTTATAACAATAGTCCATCATTTAACTGGACTTTAAACTTCCGTCAGCAAGTTTTCGACAAAATGAAAGAAGATGGAGTTGATACTTCAGCCTACGAAAGAAAAGCCCTCATGGATGAAAAATATGATGATACTGATCTTGGTAGAGAGGCTGATGAAAAAATTCGCACTTTCCAAGCTGACGCTGCAAGAGAAGCGGGTATTTTCCATCACTTAATTACCTTGCCTACTTACCATACTGTTGCTTTATCTACAGACAACCTAGCCAAAGAGTATTTTGGTGATAAAGGAATGCTTGGCTATGTTCAGGGCGTTCAACGGAAAGAGATTAGAGAAGGAATCGCATGTGTTAAACACCAAAATATGGCTGGATCAGATATGGGAGATGACCATAAAGAATATTTTGCTGGAGAAGCCGCACTTAAAGCATCTGGTAAAGATAACACTATGAATCAATTTGATTAAAACTTGGCAGTAAGAGTTTTTTCAGTAATTTTCTTTTTGTTTCCAAGGCCAGTTTAACAAAATGTTCTGCTGGCCTTTTTATTACTCAGCATAAATAGTTATACCTACTCTAAATTCTATGATCTTATAAGGAGTTAATATTAATGGATGTAATTGTTTCCACACCCGACCTTTCTGATCAATTCGATAAACAGATAAAAATTGTTGAACCTTTTTTTACCCATTATGGAGGACTCAAACAAGGGTACGGGAAAATTACAACCGTAAGCTGTTTTGAAGATAATTCGTTGGTGGCAGAACAAGTTAAATTACCAGGAAATGGAGGGGTATTAGTTGTGGATGGACAAGCTTCACTGCGGTGTTCTTTATTGGGTGATCAACTGGCTGCGGTGGCGATTAAGAATAATTGGTCCGCAATTTTAATCAATGGCTGCTTGCGGGATGTTGAAATTATCGCTACCAAGTCGTTAGTGGTTATGGCACTCACATCCATACCCCGAAAAACGGTAAAAGAGGGCAAAGGTCAATTAAATCTACCTGTAAACTTTGCAGGTGTTACTTTCCATCCAGGGCATTACTTATTCGCTGATGAAACGGGCATTATTGTGGCAGAAAATAATTTATTGCCTAACCCAAAGTAATTTCTTACCCCTATTTATTAACCACTCTTATGGTTTTCTTTTTTCTGTAACTTCTATTGGATGTAGATTTTCTCATGACAAATAATTCAAATATTGTACAAATCTTTACGGATGGAGCTTGCAAAGGGAATCCTGGTCCAGGTGGTTGGGGAGCTATCTTAAAATATGGAGATCATGTAAAAGAACTAAATGGTTTCTCCCCTGAAACCACCAATAACATTATGGAATTAACCGCTGTTATTGAAGCCTTAAAATCCCTTACCCGCCCCTGTACTATTATCCTAACCACAGACTCTAATTATGTGAAAAATGGTATTACTGAATGGATACATAATTGGATAAAGAAAGGCTGGAAAACTTCTAACAAAAAACTCGTGAAAAACAAAGAGTGCTGGCAGCAATTAGACGAAGAAGTCAAACGCCATACTATTGAATGGAAATGGGTTAAAGGACATTCTGGTCATCCCGAAAATGAACGGGCAGATGAATTGGCAAATGAAGCGGTGGAGGCGAATAGTGATTTTTGAATAGAAAGTAGTGATTTTAGTTTTTAGAATGCGAATTGCCATAGATGTAAAACTATAATTTATTTATTTCAAGCTCACTTTAAGTAATCCAAATTTTCCAAATTAAATTTTCTGGGATTAATTGAAAAATCATCAAAATAGTTTGCGCTGACAGTATTCCCTTCCATTAACATGGTGAGCTGATCTTGAGTAACAGGAAACCATTTAAATCTGTCCAAAATTGATGCTGCTATTTTTATAGGAGCAACTGGTACAGGTATTTTCCAGGTACGCTTCCCACTTGCCAGTGCAATTTGGTGAATAATCTCTTTCCATGTGAATTTTTTCGGTCCTCCCAAATCAAAAATGTTATTTTCACAAGCTTTCAAATTAATGGATTTTACAAAGAACTCTGCTACATTTTTTACATGAATAGGTGACATAGAAAACTATCCTGAATTAAAAGGCAAAAGCCCATTAAAAAATAATGGAGCTGGAAATGGCAAACTCAGCATATCATCTCGGATTTGGGTGCAAAACTCAGGTCTCCCTTCTACACCAGAGTCACCAAATATGAGGGAAGGTCGAAATATTGTCCAATTCAGTCCTGATTCTTTCAGCGCTTCATCTGCCTGCCATTTGGTTTGCTGATATGCTGTCCCATCCGGCTTTACTCCATTAGCGCTCATAAGAATAAACCGCTTTAAACCTATTTTCCGCGCTATCTCTATGCAATGCTTAAGTCCATTAAGATGTAATTCTTTAAAAGTAACCCCCTTTTTGGGGAACTCACGTATTATTCCAATAGTGTAGAAAACTGCCTCTGCTCCATGCATAGTTTCTTTAATTGCATTTTTATTTTGGATATCTCCTTTGACAACTTCACAGGATGAATTTATTTTTGATAAAGACCCGCTTCGTACTAGTACGTTTGGGGTATAACCCTTCTGCACAAGTTCTTTTAAAATATAACTTCCAACAAAACCGGTACCACCAAAAAGAGCAACTTTCATATTTGAATGCAATTTATTCCCATTCCATTAATTTACATATAATCAAATTGTTAATTTTACGTTAATTATTACTATGGGTTTAGTTTTTGGAATTAAAATTAGGGTATTATTAAAAAAATTCAACCAAATAAATGGTTAATAACTTTAATTTTCCCATAGATATGAAAATTGTATTAGCAACACATAACCGAGATAAATGCAGAGAAATGACTTCGATTTTAGGAGAATTCCCGATTGATTTGCTCACACTTGATGCATTTCCTGAAATTGGTGAAATTATTGAAGATGGGGAAACTTTAGAAGAGAATGCACTCATCAAAGCCCGAACCGTGTTTACAAAGACAAAAATTCCATCTTGGGGGGATGACACCGGTTTAGAGGTGGATGCACTCAATGGAGAACCGGGGATATATTCAGCCCGCTATGCAGGAGAATCCTGTAGTTATTCGGATAATGTAAATAAATTGATTGAAAATATGCTTGCAGTCCCCTCAAATCAAAGAACTGCTCGATTTAAAACAGCCATAGCTTTTGTAAGTGAAAATATGGAACTTGTATCAGAGGGTACCGTTGA
>CAZGBZ010000171.1:0-3758 GCA_964524135.1 uncultured bacterium | reverse complement strand
ATTTGCCTAAAATACATTTATGCCTCCAATTATACCATTTCGGAATTATTAAATAATGAAAAGTTATGAACAAATAGTCGGATATTGTTCACTAGTTTAGTTAATTTGTTATCTACGATTAAAAATATTAGCCCTATGATGGAAGTTAAATTACCGGAATCATTATATATAATCAAACAACGGTCTTTAAATTTATAAAAAAAATTTAGACATAAATTAAAAGTTACAATCAATTTTATTTTATCTCTGAAGATAAAATTTTAATGAGTCTGTTTAAACGATTGATTTCTGCTTCGAGAGATTGTTGTTTGTTCTGCCCCTGATTTTTCTGCCGCTGAAATTTCTTCTCCATACTATTTATTTGATCGATAAATCGTCTCTTCTCATCCGTAAGTAATTCAAGTTTTCGGTTTTGCTCCACTAGAATTATTTTATTTATATCTAAAATTTCCGCACATATTGCTTCATTGGAATAATCTGCATTTTCAGAATCAGTACCTCCAAATAGAAAATCAAAAATACCTGCCGATTTTTCTTTTTCAGGTACATCATCTTTTTTTGATATTGATGTAAAAGAGGGAAGAGGTTCGGAGGATGGATTTTTTTCAATTATTTCATCCTTTTTATCTGCAGGTTTTGTTTTCTCTGTCTGGGGAAAATAATTTTTATAATTGGGGTTTTTGGTGCGCTTAAACTCTTTTTTGGGGAAGTACCATTTATCTTTTGTTTCTCTGCCGCAATTAGAGATGAACAGTAAAGAGGCAAATATTAAAAGTTTATACATAGTATAAAATTAATATACAAATTGATAGTGTAGAAAGTTCTTTATAACAAACTGCCCCTAATAAAAGGGGCTGTAAAAGTAGGTGGTTAGTAAATTATATTAGCGAAAATAAATTATTTTACCAACATTAGTTTTTGAATCTGAGAAATGGGCGTTCTGCCAACACCAGATGCGGTAAAATGAACAAAGTAAACACCGCTGGCTACATTACTGGCATCCCAATTAGTGGAGTACTCACCCGGTTGGATAAAATCTTTCACAAGTGTTTCTACTTTTTGCCCCCGTAGATCAAAAATACTAATTTCAAGATTTCCTTCAGTTGGTACTTCAAACCTTAATTGAGTCATTGGGTTGAATGGGTTTGGATAAGCAGCATGCATTTCAAATTCACTTGGTAATGGTGCAATTTCTTGCAAACTACCTAAAAAGAAAATACCATTGGGGTGCCATGTTGGTGTTTCTGCATGAAGCGAAATTAATTTCTCACCATTGGATTTCAATAGCTTAAAGTGGGGGGCATCATTTGTCCCGCAATATCCAGCAGTCATAATATCACCTTCAGCACCCATAGCTGGTATATCTACCGTTCTGCCCAACCATTGCCTGGCGCCCGTTACCGTATTACCGCAGTAACTAAATAGCCAATCACCATTTTCAATTTCACCATTAATTAGCTTAATATCTTCCACATAATAAAATGCTTGTTGAGTGGATTGAATATAATCAAACCCATGAGGAACTTCAGCTGCCAGATAAGGGTTAACCTTTCTGGATAAGGGCTCCAATGAATCTAAATCATAGCTAAAGCTGAATTCTTCATCAGTTATAATCCAATAACCGTGCAGAGCCTTAAATTCTAATAAACTGCCTTCCCAGACTCCATTGGAGTTAACTGTGGACATTCCTTCTCCTAATACTGCTAAAACATGATCTTCAATTTCATCTGGAAGTCCTGCAGAAATTCCTACAGAACCTGTTGAGGGGAATGATACAAGATTGGCACCACTATTAAGGTTATAAATACGATTGGGATCATAATTATGACCACTACCATCAAGAGTATCATCTTCAGCTACTCTCAGCCAATATCCAGAAGATATATCCAAATTCATTAATGTACCTGTCCAATAATCTTCTTCAAAGAAATACTGAGCAGAAGTTGCTTCCCCAGATATTGCTATTACGCTTTCTTGAATATCCAACATTACATTACCAACTGAATTATCCTCAGGTAACACATAAAAGCTCATTAAGTTATTATATTGATGTAGGGGAATACTATAGTTAAAATCAAGCACCAACTCATTTACATTATAAATAGCTGCATTTTCGAAAGGAAAGTTTTCAGAAGGGTAAGCATCAAAATATTCTCCTTCAGAAAAATCATAAATCTTAAAACTGGGATAATCACCTTGCAATAAATATCCCTCTGAATAATCGTACCCATCATCTCCCATAGCTGGTACATCACAAACACCACTGTTACATAAAGCCGAATCCCATTGTCTGGAACCCACACAAGTTTCACCGTTAAAAATACCCACCCAATCTTCAGCTGTTAGGGGATTGCCCTCTAAATCACTGGTTTCATGAATATAGTAGAATGCCTGTAAACTAGATTGATTAAATACAAAGTCAAGAGGTTCTCCATCGCAATTAAACCCATCATCGGCACCATCACCATTACATACCCCGCATTCATCAATATTAGCACTACCGCCACACTCACCCTCACAATCAAATTCTGCCACACAGTTTCCATCACAATCATAGTTTTCATCAGGGAGAATACAGGTACCATCATCAACGGTTGCATCCGATTCAAAATTGCATGAAGCATTATCAGTGCATCCTAAAATTCCACCCTGCAGGGCATCCAGCACAAAAATGTCATTTATATTCCATTCAATATTTTCTGAGGGCAAAGCTTCAAAATATTCATTAGATGAGGCATCAAACACTTTAAAAGTTGGGATATAACCAGATTGCATATAACCCTCTGTCCAATCATTATCATCTGAACCCATTAAAGGTACGTCACACACCCCACTATTACATAAAGAGGTATCCCATTTACGTGAACCCACACAGATTTCCCCATTGAAAGCACCCACCCAATCATCATTCTCAAGGGTTATTCCATTTAGAGTAACAGAATTAAAATAATAAAATGCTTGAAGGGTAGATTGATTATAGTCGAATAGTTCAGGAGTTCCTTCACAAGTATAGCCTGCTGGAGGACCATCTCCATTGCAATCTCCACAAGCATCCGTTTCAGCCGATCCACCACAATCACCAGCACAGTCTTCAACGTTACCTTCACAGTCACATTCGCCATCAGGTATTCCAGTACCACCACATATTCCACATTCATCAGCAATAGCGCTGCCGCCGCATTCACCGGCACAATCTATTTCAGCTATGCAGTTGCCATTACAATCAAAATTTTCTTCAGCAAATGTACAGCTGTCATCATCAATGGTGGCACCTTCATCAAAGTTACAGGCATTTGAATCTGTACAGCCCAAAACCCCTCCATTCAAACTGGGGATGGTGTATAGAGCAAAATTTGCCCAGGGTTCATAATTAGTTGGAACTGCATCATAATACAAATTTTCAGATGCATCATATATTTTAAATGTGGGATATTCACCTGTGTTCATATATCCTACTGTAACCTCTGAACCGTCATCACCCATTACAGGCACATCACAGATACCATTGCCGCATAGTAATGTATCCCATTCCCGGGCACCTACACAAATATCACCATTAAATGCACCTACCCAATCGTTACTATCAACCTCCATTCCATTAATAGCAACCGTCTCAAAATAATAAAATGCCTGAAGAGTGGACTGATTGTAGGTAAATGGATCTTCAGATTCATCATCAAAACAAGATGAACCATCGCCACCACACACACCACAATCATCAGGAAGTGCATCGCCCCCCCAGGTTCCATAACAGTCTG
>CAZGBZ010000170.1:0-3827 GCA_964524135.1 uncultured bacterium | reverse complement strand
ATTGATATAGTTATATGGCCAGAATCTGCTACATCATCCTATATCCTGCAGGGTAATCAATATTATTTAAAATGGATTCAATCTGAATTGGGTGGATCAAAATTGTTATCGGGAATACCTAATTATACTGGAGAAAAGGAGGAAAGAAAATTCTTTAACTCTGTAGTTTTAATTTCCGCAGATTCAGTTTCAAAAATATATAATAAATTAAAGTTGGTGCCTATGGCAGAACATATTCCATTATCCGGGATTTTTCCCTCATTAAAAGAATTAAATTTGGGTCAGGCAAATTTCACTCATGGTGATGAGTACAGAATGTTTAATATCCAGAATGCAAAATTTGCAGCCATGATTTGTTTTGAATCTACTATTCCATCCTTAAGTGCAGAGTTTGTAAGGCGTGGAGCTCAGGTATTGGTTTATGTTGTAAATGATGGTTGGTACGAAACTGCACCTGAGCCTCAGCAACATGCAAAACAGGCAGTTTACAGAGCTGTCGAGAATCGCAGACCGGTTTTAAGGTGTACGAATACTGGTATATCAATGGTTATAAACCCATCAGGGAACATCGTTAAAAAATTACCGTTGAATCAAACTGGAGTAATTAATGCTGCAATTATGCCCTCCAATAGAGTTACTTTTTATACAAAATATGGGGATATATTGGCTCAATTAAGTGCAGTAATTTCCATGTTTTTTATACTGGGAGTATTGTTAAGAAAAAAATGAAAAAATATTTATTATTTATATTAATCAGCCTAACATGTATCTCCGCACAAGTAAATGGAAACGCAAAAACAAAGCTCCAGTCGATGATATTGCCAGGATGGGGTGAAAAGACACTGGGAGCATCAGAACGAGCAAATAATTTCTTCATCAGGGAAGCCGCACTTTGGTTGATTTATATAGGGGGAAAGAAAACATCAGTTTGGTATGAAAGTGATTATACTGCTTTTGCCGAACTTCATGCAGATGTAGATATGACTAGTAAAAACTATTTATTTGTAGTAAATCTTGGACATTATAATAGTTTGGAAATTTACAATGATACTAAAGAGCGTAAAAGATTGGTGAATGATAAGTATAAAGAGGGTGCAGGATTTGAATGGCAATGGGATAATTCTGATAATCGTATAATATTTGATGAAATGCGGATAAAGTCTGCCTCATTTAATAAATATGCAAAATTTGCTGTTGGAGGACTCATTCTCCATAGACTGGTTTCATTCTTCGATGTAATTTATCTTGAACGTACAAATTTCAATATGTCAGTTGAACCTCAATTATCTCCAGCTTCTAATTCAATGCGTATCAATTTATCATTGAAGTTTTAGATTCAAAATATAACCCCTTGTGCATATTATTATTTTCAAGCTCTGAAAGAGCAAAACATACTTACATTGGACAACGTCCAATGAACAAACCAACTCCATAATCTTGCCCCGCAAGGGCAAAAGAAAATCCTTTATTTAATAATAACTGATGCGTAGGTTAAACGTGTGAATCAGATATTTCCCATAACCGAAGGAAATATAACGTAAAACAGACATTTATATTTCACCCTTGCAGGGCTTAAGAGATGTGGGCTTTTGTACTGGGGCGTTGCCCTCAGTTTAGAATTAAAATCCCTTCAGGATTTAATATGCACAACAGGTTATTAAATTGAGATAACGTCCAAGAGGATTTTTCTCCAAAAAATCGGCTTCATAGAAAAGAAGAAATAAATGTAATATCAGCGTTATATATTTCTTAAATTTCAATTATGGAGAACAGAGTGAAATTTAAAATCACAATGGCAATAAGTTTATTTTTGGGTATTTCTTGTGCCCCTTATGTAAATTACCAACCACTAACATCTCCCAAAGAAGCTAAATCTGCAGAATATAATATAACCGTTTACCACGAATTAGACCCATTACCTCCTCAATCATTAAAATTGGGAAAATTAACTATCAATAATGCAGTACCATCTATGATCAATTGTGATTATAATGATGTCATTCGCCTGGCAAAATGGAAAGTCCGCAAAGTAGGTGGAGACGCTTTACATATCATTAATATTAAACTACCGGATGAAACGAACAGCTGCTATGGTATCACTGCCAATATAATATCCTTTGATGCCATTGAAAATATGTTCTGGCCATCTATTAATCTGGAAAAAAACGATTTTAAGGAATATTACCATGAAAATGTTTTAGATCCAATTGAAGGTATTTGGACTGTTTCTGAGAATACAGACTGGGAGAATATGCTTACTGGTGTAAAAGGGAATAACGAAATTGGAGGAAAGTTTGAAGTTGCAATTATTCGTGATAAAGAGGAATACAACCGTTATAATTCCTATATTCTGCATAGTGAAGAATCTGAATGGCCAAGAGGACAAATGAAGGCCTATTATAGTAAAAGTGGCTATCGAAATACCTATGAAGAACATTGGTTTATGGCTGATCATACCGAAAAAATACGCAGTATAATATTAGAAGAAAGCGGCATTTTTAGGACTTCATCAGCTTTTTCAAAATATCCTATAAATTATGAGAGAGAAAATATTTCTTTAAAAGTGTATCCTCCTTTATATATGTCAGCGCCTGGTTTGGTAGAAAATACTCAACTTCAATCAATGGGTACTGGATTTGTCATTTCAGGAAACGGGTTAATCATAACCAATTACCATGTCATTCATGGCAAGCAGGAAATTGATGTGTATTTTCCATCTATCGATAAATCCTTTACAGCAAAGATAGCCTTACAGGACAAAAATAATGATATAGCATTATTAGCATTGGAAGACTTTCATATTTCTGAATACTTTACGGAGAATATACCCTTTATTATATCAAAAACCAGCGATATGAGATTGGGGCAGGAGATTTTTACTTTAGGCTATCCTCTGGGAGAGATTTTGGGAAAATCTGTTAAGTTATCTACGGGTGATATCAGTTCGCTTTACGGAATTAAAGATGATCCAAGGCTTATACAAATTAGCAACCCTATTCAGCCGGGAAATAGCGGGGGTCCTCTTTTAAATGAGAATGGCGAAATTGTAGGTGTGGTTGTCTCTACTTTAAACGCTCGGTATTTTTATGAAAATGATTCAATTATTCCACAAAATGTAAATTTCGCAATTAAGGGTAACTATGTCTCCAATCTGATTTCCATTTTACCGGAGTATCAGGAATTATCTAACAGGAAAAACCTTCTCCTAGGCAAGAGCCTTGAAGAAAAAATAGAATTAATTACTCCCTTTATAGTCACAATTAAATAACATTCACCTTATTATTCATAAGGCAGGCATCACCTTTTAAGAAATTCTCACAAATGCTATAAATTATAGATGCTAATTTTTAAGGAAAGCTCATGCGATATTTCTTTTTACTAACGATTTTCATTATTTCAATTTTTGCAGATGACTGTATTGAATATAATGAGAAAAATAGTACCAATTATAATTGTGGCTGCAATGAGGCAACCTGGCAAAAATATTATTCCTATATGTTGAATTGCTGGCTTCCAAATGCCAATCTACGAAACGTTGATTTAAAATGGGCGAATCTGGAGGGTGCTTATTTGGTAGGAGCTGATCTTCGTTATTCCCAACTTGTAACTGCGAAACTAACCAAAGCTAATTTGATAAATGCTAATTTGGTAAATGCCAATCTAGGTTGGGCAAATAAAGAAGATGCCAATCTAAAAGGTACAGATTTCCGCTATGCCAATTTAGAAAATGCCAATCTCAAGAATGCAAATTTAGAAGGTGCTAATTTGGTGAATGCATCAATGTTGCATGTTAATCAGACAAATGGAAATCTCAAGGATGCCTCATT
>CAZGBZ010000169.1:0-3848 GCA_964524135.1 uncultured bacterium | reverse complement strand
CCAGGACAATTTCACCAAATTTGATAGCTGCCAAGCTTACCCCACCCATAACCAGAACATTAAAAACCAGTCCCAAGTACAATGCTCGAAAACCACGGAGAAATGCCGCTGCCTTGCCGCTGTAGCGCAGTTCATAGAACTCAATATCGGTGAGAACACCAGAGCGGTGCCATAGTTTGGCATAAACGAAAACCGTTAACATACCTGTTACTAAAAATGCCCACCAGGCCCAGTTTCCGCTGACCCCATTCTGCCGCACAAGATCAGTTACCAAATTGGGGGTATCTGTAGAAAATGTAGTAGCTACCATGCTCACTCCCAAGAGCCACCAGGGCATATTCCGCCCTGCCAGAAAAAATGAGCTGGTATCCTTTCCAGCCTGTTTGGATGCCCAAATTCCCACCGCTAAAGAAAGGAGGAAGTAAGCTCCCACAATGGTCCAGTCTAATGATGATAAAATCATATTACATTTCGTCCGTTATTGCAAAGATGGGCTGATTTGTTTTCCATTTTCCCCGAGTAAAATCTGGTATTTCTACCGATGCTGAATTATTGGCGATTGACTGCTCAGACAATGGACAAATCACTGACATACTCACCGCATCATATACATCAATGGGCGGCGGAACAGCCTGCTTTATTGATTCTATAAATGCCCTCAGAATAAAAAAGTCCATCCCCCCATGCCCTGAACCGGAAGCCTGATTTTCAAAGCGCTTCCAGAGCGGATGATCATATTCCTGCATATATTCATCTTCAGATTCCCACAGATGTTCTTCAGGACTTCTTCCTTCAATATAAATGGAATCATTATCCCGCATCCAGATGCCCTTAGTTCCCTGCACCCTAAAATTAAGGCTGTAGGGCCGTGGAGAATTGGTATCATGACTGAGCATGATGGTCTGCCCATTGGCACATTTAATTACCGTGGTAACAATATCCCCCAGCTTAAACTTAACATTCGAATTGGGATGGTCTTTACCCCCTAGTTTTACAATATAATTATGCAGTCCCCGACTTTGAGTTGCGGTGGATGTCAAATGAACCATGCGGTTGCCGCGGTTAATATCCAGCATAGTGCTCACGGGACCTAGACCATGAGTAGGATACAAGTCGCCATTTCTTTCCACTGCATGCTGAGTTCGCCACTCTGCCTCAGAATGACCTTTCTTGCCAAATTCTACACCACCTCCATAAGGCTGCACCCCATCATTAAATTTTACATGACGGAGATCGTGCTGATAGCCTCCCTGACAGTGCAGAAGCTCACCAAACAATCCCTGTCTTACCATATTTAGGACTGCAATTACATCCCGCCGGTAGCAGACATTTTCCATTATCATGCAGAACTTACCCGTTTTTTCCGATGTTTTTACCAACTCCCAGCAGTCATCAACTGTTAAAGCGGCCGGAACTTCCGTACCCACATGCATACCTGCTTTCATGCCAGCCAGAGCCATCTCCGCATGCCATTCCCAGGGAGTAGCAATATAAACACCATCCAACTGTTCAATAGCTACCATATTCCTGAAATCTTCTTCACCATTTTTATAAACCTTTGGTTCTGGTTTTCCAGCATCCTTCAATATTTTCAAAGCAGAGGCAATCATACCCTCATCAATATCACAGATAACGGGAATATCTATCTCAGGATATTTAGCTGCCAGCCAAAGCATCCATTGACCTCTCATTCCCGTCCCTATAAACCCCAGTTTGATACGATTATTAGAAGTGAGATTGCTAAATGCTAATTTTGGTAAAATGGCAGCACCTAATCCTGCAACTGCTGAAGTTTGAATGAATTTTCTACGTTTCATGATTTCCCTCAAATTTGATGGTTAAAAAATACCAGCTTTATTATGATTAATTGAAGTACGAATTTAATTAATAATTATTGTCGTCGATATTATTAATCTTTTCCAGAAATTTAATGTACCATTTATTGTATATTATGTGTTCAGCATTCATTTAAATTTCAATCTTAATTTTGGGATACAATAATGGCAGATCAATCTAAATTAATATGGTTTAATGGCGAAATCATCCCTTGGGATGAGGCAAATATCCATGTAATGTCCCATGTACTTCACTATGGAAGTGGTGTTTTTGAGGGCATTAAATGTTATAGCACTGAAAACGGTCCTGCAATTTTCAGACTGGAAGATCATATCGAACGCCTTTTTATTTCTGGTGAGAAATATGGAATTATTATACCCTTTACCCCAAATGAATTAACTAAAGCTTGTGTGAATATTGTTGAAGTGAATGGTTTTGAAAATTGCTATATCCGGCCTATCGCATTTTATGGTTATGATACTTTGGGGGTGCATCCAAAAAATTGCCCTGTTGAGGTTGCCATTGCAAGCTTTTTCTGGGGCGCCTACCTGGGAGATGACGGAATTGAAAATGGTGTAAATATTACTGTTTCCCCTTGGAAAAAATTATCATTAGAAGCCTTCCCCTCTTCTGCAAAAGCGTCAGGTCAGTATTTAAATTCTATGTTGGCAGTGAAAGATGCCCGAGAAAGAGGGTATGATGAAGCCCTATTATTAAACCAAGAGGGTTTTATAGCAGAAGGATCCGGACAGAACATTTTTATTGTAAAAGATAATAAAGTAATTACAAATGGGGAAAATGCCTCCATCCTCATGGGAATCACCCGAGAGACCATCATTCAATTATGTAAAGATATGAATTGGGAAGTCCAAATTAAAGATATTTCAACGGAAATGCTGTCAAATGCCGACGAAGCCTTTTTCACAGGTACGGCTTCTGAGATAACTCCCATCTCCTCAGTTGATGATGCACCTTTTGGTGATGGTTCACCTGGGCAAATTACACTCCAATTAAAAGAAAAATATTTAAATATTATTCATGGCAGGGATAGTCAATACACCAATTGGCTTACTCTGGTTAAGCATGAAAATGTTTTAGATTCCGTAGTTATTGAGTAACCTTTCGTAACAAAGCAATCCTTTTTACAGATCAGCAATTTGCCGTAATTTCCCCTTTATGGGGAATTGAATTGTTTTGATTATTCTGTAATATTTTTCAAAGCATATTCAACATTTGTTGAATTTTTGGGTTTCCATATTTACAAGATTTATATGATCAGTTATAATCCGACACATTAATTGTTAAAATGAAAATTTATTTAAGAGTTAGTGTAAGTTTTTTTCTACTAATCCTTTTTTCTGCCTGCGCTCATTTTGCATCAAATGAAAAATCCACTCAACCACCCCTACCCACAAAAAAATATGACGTAACCATTTACCGAGATACTTGGGGAGTTCCTCACATTTTCGGTAAAACCGATGCTGATGCCGCATACGGATTGGCCTATGCAAATGCTGAAGATGATATGCAAAACATCCAGGACGCAATCTTAGCTGCCCGTGGAAAACTGGCTTCAGTGTATGGTAAAAATCAGGCGCCCAATGACTATATGGTTCATTTTTTTGAAATCTGGCGTAAAGTTGATAATGGGTATGAGAGGGAATTAACCCCTGCCACAAGGAAAATCTGTGAAGCCTATGCAGAAGGAATTAATCAGTATATTATAGACCATCCCGGAGAAGCACATCCCGGAGTATATCCTGTAAGTGGAAAAGATTTGGTAGCCGGTTTCGTTCATAAAACTCCCCTCTTTTTTGGTGTCCAAAATTCCCTTCAAAAAATGATGGAACGTAAACCAAATGAATTTCAAGGTAACTCAAGCTGGTGGGAGAATCACAAAAAAACCAGAGGGAAAATATTAACTAAAGGTTCCAATGTATTTGCTGTATCTTCCAGCCGTTCAGAAGATGATAAAATACGCTTAGCCATTAATTCTCACCAACCCTGGGAAG
>CAZGBZ010000168.1:0-3924 GCA_964524135.1 uncultured bacterium | reverse complement strand
GTAATTACTATCATACCCCACGCCTGATTGTAACTTGCAATGAATAGACTGATTAGAATCTATTTCAATATCCTGCTTTCTATCCAAAGTTTTTGTTTCTTTGGATATATTTTCAGATTGTAACAGCTTAGATATAATTCTAATAAATATTTGAGGATTATTTCCCAGCGGAATAATTTTTAAATGAAAATTATTTTCGGCTGCCGGGATATAAAAATAATGTACTCCTGATATTGTAAATACATCTAAACTATCTTTACTTGTTACTAAACTAGCCTTTTTTTTAGTGTATTCTAACTGTATTGGTGACTGATCATTCAACTCTACTAAAAAGCTGAATGTCGTCTTATTTTCTTTAGTGCTATTTTGAATTGCCCTAGAATATATTGCAATTCGTATTGAATCATTATAATTATAATCAATAAAATTGTCTTTAAATTCTAGACCATTAGATGTTAGCTTTTGGTATAACCTATCCTTTTCGCCCACTTTCAGTAATGTTTCATGATCTAAGCCTAAGGGCTTTACCTCCCGGGCTATTAATAATTGGGAACTAATAATTATAAGGAATAATTTCATTATTGGGAGGACTGTATTATTATTTATTTTGCGCTTCCCTATATTTTGTTAATCTAATATATATTACATCATCACTAGATAAAGTATAAAAATGAACACCCTTTGGAACCGTAAAATGAAAATAATCTGTTTCAACAAAACCAGATTCTTGATCACTATATTTATTAATTATATACTCACCTAATAGAAGACCATTTTCGGACAATTTGATACTATATGTTATATTTTTTTCTTCTTTAGGCCTAGTGTAAACCCTGACCTTCAAGGGACCCGAGATTTTAAATTGATGTTCTGTACGATTATCCTCATCTATGTTATTATCCTCATCTATGTTGAGGCCATAATATTCAAATGGATCCCCTGTGTCTTCAGAATCAATGAAATATAAAATTGGATGATCTATTGTTTGTATGAATGCTTTCTCACCTTTTTTCCGTTTTTCTTTTTGGTGTTGTATTACTTCCACATTTAAACGAATATATATATTTTCATAATCTCTACCTAACCTACTATCATTAATATGCTTAATAACAAAATCAATTGTATCATCTTCAGCTCTGGCTGAAGTAGGTAAATCTATATCAAAGAACCATCTGCCCGCTTGACTAATTCCCTCATTCTTCTTAATTTGTTCATATGTAAAATTTTTATCAATTCTTTTTCTAAATTTCAAATCGGTTTCTTTGGGGTTACCACTCATATAATCCGTAATCTTTATTCCAAAATTAATCCATTTACTTGATGATATAATCTTATTTGCCCTAGCACGAATTTTTATTCTAACTTTTTTTTCTTGACCAACATTATTATCAATATTTTTTCTCTTAATGATTTGGCTGTAGGTCAGGCTATCTAAAGGTAGTTTATGATAATATTTTTCATTTCCTTTATATAAAAATATCATTGTATCAGGTATATCTGGCGTAATAGGATCGAATGGTTTTCCATTTATTATAGCTACAATGAGAAAATAGATGATATAGAAGAAGGGGTAATTATGTATTTTATAAAATTGTTTCTGGATCACTAGACAGCATTCTCTTATTTATTTCTTTGTAACTATAAACCCCAATAATAATAATATTTAGTATTGATAATACTAATGCAATAATTACATTTTTTTTATCATATTTTAATTCTCTAGAATAAATACCGGGAGTTGATTCTGTTGTAAAATTTCGATTTTTATGAGGCCAAGGGAGATTATAGACTCTTGCAAAATATTGCAAATTATCAATATTGAAGATAGGAATCTCTGTGTTTAAAAAAGTATAAAACACTTCTTCTTCTAATTTATAATTATGTTTTTTATTTTTAAACCTACCATCTATTTCTGATTTAATTGGCGAAAATACTTGATCAATCTTAATAGAATTGATTCTATCATCTTTTGATTTATTATATCTAATGGCGTCTCTAATATCTATACTATGAGGGCTTGTAAAATTCCCACCTACATTAATATAAACATCTATATCTCTATCTAATTTTTCAGCCTCTTGTTTGTAAAATTCTATATGCTCATCATGTGTACTAATTATTAAACTGGTATCTTTAATATTGCGTGTAATAATACGATTAAATACTTTTTTAGCACCAACACGTCCTTCAAATGCCTTTCGGTCTGCAGCACTATATGAGTACATAGCAGTATCAATATGAAAAATATCTGATTCATCTAATATAAATTGCATATCTTTCCAGGAAAATAAAGTGTCCGTTGCACCAAATCTTGATGCGCCAATAGATGAAACAACTCTTGTATTAATTTTAAGCGTTTCACATGCTGATAAGACCGCAATATTTGCCCCAGGATATGATCCCGTAAACGCTATGGCAGCCACACTTCCACTATCAAGCCCTAATGAAATAAACTCATCAGTTAATACGGCTGCTAAATCAGGATTTAATGCAGACAATTTTGATTTGAAATTATTCCAATCATTTTCATCCTTTTCACACAGACTATTACCTTCTGTGCCTTCACCATCGTCCCAGACTTTATTACCCTGCGTACCACTTTCATTGCTTACTATATCATAATTATCTCCATTGGGATCATCTGCATCACAACTGGGGCATCTTTTGTTTTCCTTCAACCAAGAGTCATCTTTTTCATCCCACCATTTTTTACCACATATAACTGATGAATCTTGTTCTCCTGGATACAAATATGTATAATATAAAAAATTGTCGGAATCTAATTCTAAATGTTTTAGTACCTCATTATAATTAAGAGTATCCGGATTGCTATTCGAATAACTTTTTAGCTCTATACACCCATTCTCTCTATCATCTAACAAACCATCTGAACCAGCATCATAAAAATTATCTCCATGAAGGTCAATAATAGTATCAAGCGTAGTATAACATAAATTCTTACCCTTATCATTTAGTCTCTCAAATCCATCTTTACATTTATCTTCTCCATAATCATAACATTCAATACAGCCATAGCTATTATAACCATATGGGTCTTTTGAGCATTCATCTTTATCAAAAATTATATCATTAGATTCTGTCAAAATAAAATCTGTTGAGTCTGTACCCAATAGTTTATATCCAAATGATTTTCCAATTGACTTATATTCAAAATTTTCATCTTTATAACTTTCCAAAACATCAATTGCATCTTTCATCAAATTAGCGGCCATAACCATTTCATTAAAGTTATTATATTTTTCATCTTCTCTATGCAATGTCAATATAATCATTAAAATATTAAATAGAGCCATTAAAACTAATATATATGTTTTTTGAATTTGAGGTCTAAACAAACTCTATACCACCTGATCAAAAAATATTAAAAATAATATCAGAAAGACAATACTTGAAGTAATCATTATGGTGGATATGGTTCTAATAATACCCTGTCTATCCATCCAACTTGCAATCAGTCCAGGAATAATATAACCAACAATATATATACCTTTAATGTTCTCAATAAAATCAATTTCCGATTTTTGAATAAAAGGAAAACCTATTAGAAAGCCTATAATTAAGCAAAGGACTAATCTTCTTTTTCCATAGATTAGTATAAATTTTGAAAGAAATTTGATTATTCCAATTGTAATAATACTTACTATAAATGTAAGGACTATATCATATGGAGTAAACATACTAAGCCCTATATACCCTGGCACAATAAGGCCCCCAGCAGTGATACCCAGAGTTTCAGTTAAGAATAAACTAATAAACATGCCTATACCAATTGCAATTGGTATAGCCTCTGGGATTGTATCAAACATTTTTTCTAAATCCTTTTAAATCTTGAATAAAATTCTCACCCCATCCCACCATATTCCCAATTCCTATGATGTAATAATTATCTAATTTAGAAAATTC
>CAZGBZ010000167.1:0-3929 GCA_964524135.1 uncultured bacterium | reverse complement strand
AGTTGGACTTCACCCAGAATGCTGATTGGGAAAAAGCACTCATACAAGTAGTTCATGGTGCCTTTCAGGCCATTATGCTCTCGGGGAAGGGTGAATATGCCGATACCCTGCTCCTGGATATTAACCGCTTAATGGGTGTGAATCTTGTCCAGGTATATGATGAAGATGGAATATATGTGGCTTTTGGTGATGACAATGTTGAGGTAAATGAAGATACTTTAGAAGATGTGGTTGACACTTTCTATGATAAACTTGATTTGGGAAGCACAATTAAAAAAGACAGTTATCATTTTGCGCCTTTTCCCAATATAGAATCCTGTCATGTCTGTCATGGTCCTGATTCAAAATTGCGGGGTATTCTGGCAATGAAGATGCAGACTGATAAGGTGCAGAGAGAACAGGTCATTCATTCGGCAATAATTGGTTTTAAGAATCTTATGCGACTGCAAAAGGCTTCTTATGCCGGAGTTTATATTGATGAAATCCGCAATCTATCTTTTGTAGAAAATTTTCAAATTTTTGATAATGGATATGTATCAGATTCTGGTTTCCAGGAATTATGGGTACCCAATCCGGATTATTCCAGAATTACTTCAGACACCTCGGCTACTAGCTTGATTGCACAGAATAATCTCAACAATACTCCTGAGAAGGAACAATTGGAATACATTGAGCAAATCACTGATATAGATCATTTCACCCAGATGATACCCATTATTAATGATGAAAAATGTCAGGCCTGCCATCAGCCCCCTGAACAGGATTCTCCCCTCTATGAATCACAGAAAGATAAGTGGAAAGTACGTTCGGTGGTGAAGGTATCCACCTCCATGAAAGATATTCAGGAAGAAATTCAGAAAAATACCCAGGCTTCCATTATTGTAGGGCTAGTGACAATAATTTTGGTAACGCTACTATTGAGAGTATTTATGAGGACGACGGTTCTTAAGCCCTTGGATGTAATCGGCGGGGTTGCAGATAAAATTGGAGAAGGAGACCTTTCAGTCCATGCCCAAGTAAAATCTCAAGATGAGATTGGAGTACTGGCTCAGCGGATTAATAAAATGATTAAAGGATTACAGGAGCGGCTACATCTCACCAAATTTGTATCGGATGAAGCCCTCACTGCGGTGGAAGAAGCAGATTTAGAAGGTTTGGCATTGGGAGGGGAGCGCAAAGAGGCTACAGTCTTATTTTCAGATATTAGGGGATTTACCTCCATGTCGGAAAAAATGGAGCCGGAAGATGTGGTGAACCTGCTCAACACCTATTTTGATAAGCAAACCGAAGTCGTGCAAAATACCGGAGGTGATATTGACAAATTTGTAGGTGATGAACTTATGGCAGTATTCAAGGGAAAGCAGATGGCAAATCAAGCAGTGGACTGCGCAGTGAAAATTCAGAAAGAGGTTCAAGAATTGAATAATGAATTGGGTAAGAAAATAGGAATTGGCATTGGAATTAATACAGGCTCAATGGTCATGGGGGCCATGGGCAGTAAAGAGCGCATGGATTTCACAGTCATTGGTGACAATGTAAATTTAAGCGCTCGTCTCTGCAGTTCTGCGGCAGCCGGAGAGGTCATTATATCTGAAAGTACGAAGAAATTATTGACAGGGAATAATTTTCAACTGACAAAATTAAATCCCATCATGGTTAAAGGGAAAGAAGAAGAAATACAGATTTATAGGGTTACCTAATGCCTTGTAGCGGCACAATGCATTAGGCCACTACTATAAATATTTTTAAATCCACCCTTCACACTTAAGACGTTTCATCAACTCCGGATCACCAAAATAAATGGCATTGCGACCTCGTTGAGCCCACTCCACTTCCAGTTTGTCATTTAGAATCAGGATTGAGGGTAGGATTTGGGTCTCATTTATAATTAAATCCAATGACTTGGCAATTTTCAACTTCTGATCCACAATAAATGGAAATAGGAACTTGGTTAATTCCTTTGCTTTCTGCAATTTTTCAATGGGTCCTGGCGCCATTAACAGAAAGGTCACATTGCAGGCGCTAAACTGATCAAAATTCTGCATGATACGCAGAAGCTGGGTCTGGCAGACGGTACAGTCCGGGGATTTCATGGTTATCACTGCCACTGTTTTTTGAATGGTGAGTTCTTCCAGATTGATGGTATTGCCGTCGATATCCCGTAGTGTTTCCGGAAACTTTGCAAACAGATAGGTGATAAATATAATTACTAATAATTGAACTTTAAATATTACCATTTCAATTCATTTTTTTATATCTTAATTCTTCTATCTTCAATATAGTTCACTCTGACTCCCCATAAGCCACAGCTAAAACTACCAATCCACCGCCTAAATAGCCCCATAATCCAAGAAATTCTGCTGCAAATACCAAGGCAAACAAAGAAGCAAACACCGGTTCCAGTGCAAAGATGATAGCGGTTTCACTGGGGTTTAGAATCTGTTGTGCCCAGATCATGATGAGTATAGCAATAAAGGTAGCTGCAATCCCTGTTACCAGCAATGCTGAAATTAACCGAGGCGACCAAATAGCAAATACGGGTTCAAATATGAGACTATTAATAAATGACAGTCCCGCAACAACCCATGCCTGAACTAAAAAAAAAGGTAGAATCCGCACCTTCATTTTAACATAGTATCCCTGAAAAATAATATGAACTGCAAATCCCAGTGCACAGCCAAATGTGAGTATATCCCCCCAATTCATCATACCACCTCTGGGGTCAAGTAAAATATAAAGTCCAACAGTCGCTACCACCACAGCGATCCAGACTTTCAATTTTACTTCTTGAATATTGAATAAATATAGAATAATAGGGACCATTAGTACACTCACACTGGTAATGAATGCTGATTTGCTGGCAGAGGTTTGCATGAGTCCAAAATTTTGGAAGGCATATCCACCAAACAGGAAAAACCCGCAAACCAACCCTCCAATGAATTCTGTTTTTGTCAGAGTGAATATGGATTTGTTTACAACTGCCAATGTGAGAATACCAGCGATGGTAAACCGTAATGTACCAAAAGCAAAGGGACCAGCATCATTCAGGGCATCCTTCACCATTATAAAAGTTACCCCCCAGATCAATGTTACCAAGACCAATGAAACTTGAGCCAGGTGTTTTTTATTTTTCATCTTTAAATCCTAAAAATATAGTTGAAATACCAAAGGTGAGGTCATGTATTTCTGCTCGTTTAAAACCAGAGTAAATAATTTTACGGCAGATATCATGACGGGATGGGAAGAAATCCACAGATTCGGGCAAATAGCGGTAGGCATCGGACCGTGAAAAAAAACTGGCAATACGAGGAAGGATATGATGAAAATACAGCTTGAAAATAAAGCCAATTATCTTTGACTTAGGTTTAGAGAATTCCAAAATACCCAATTTACCTCCGGGTTTTAGTACACGGTAAAATTCTTCTAAGGCTTTTTCATAATTAGAAATATTTCGAAATCCATAAGAAATGGTGAGGCAATCAATTGAATTTGATTCAATTGGTAAGTTTTCAGCATCCCCCTCAATAAAAGTAATATTATTCAGATTTCTTTTTTTGGTTTTTTCCTGAGCAAGTTTAACCATTTTTGGAGATAGATCAACTCCGGTAATAGAAACAGAATGCTTGCTGAGAGTTTCAAAGCCCACATCTCCCGTACCACAAGCCACATCTAGAATTACATTTCCATCCTTAATACCTAATTTTCGAATGAATTTTTTACGCCAATAGATGTCAATCCCTAAACTGAGAAAATGATTTAGGAAATCATAACTGGGGGAGATATCGTCGAACATCTTCCTAACAAATTCTTTTTTTTCTTGACCTTGATGAGTAAATTCTGGCATTTTTATTTTTCCTTCTACTTGCCGGGGATGGAAATTTACATCAAGATAGTATTTTATACTTCCAATCCTTTTGAAACCTGTAAAT
>CAZGBZ010000166.1:0-3976 GCA_964524135.1 uncultured bacterium | reverse complement strand
GAGGAACTTCCACTATTTTACTAATTTCATCATAAGAAAGTTCCTGAATATCTCGCAGGATGATAATTGTCTTAAAATCATCAGGAAGCTCCGCTAATGCTCGTTGGACGTTTTTCTCGAATGTTTGAGCTAAATTCTCGTCGTCTGGCTCTATATCAGTACTGGATATTATAAACTCCCTGTCATCACGACTCAATTCTGATACCGAAAAAGTTTTTCTGCGCTTTATTTTCCGTAATTCTGTGCGGGCAAGATTTGCAGCAATAGTATAAAGCCAAGTAGAGAATTTTGCAATTTCCCTATAAGAATCCTTATGTGTGTACAATTTAATCAGAGTGTCCTGTACCAAATCTTCCGCACGATCTATATCATTTAAAAATCGGTATATAAAATTTAATAACCTGTCTTTATAGCGATAAACTAACTGATTATATGCCCCAACGTCCCCATTTTGGAATTTTTTAATAAGCTCTTCATCTGTTATTTCAAAATTAGACATACTGATTTTTACAAATTTTAACAATTAGGGGTTGAATAAGAGAAGCTTCGTTAATTGATGTAGATTTGCTTAAAACGTCCAATTTTCTTAGTTCATGTATAACTTGCATTAATTCATTGTGAGTATATCCCTTATCATAACGAGATAAATTGGAGGTAATAATTTTATTAATCCCTGTAAAACCCATAGGTTTGTACTGTCCCATTTTTTTCCAGAGCAATTGCTGATACAAATATACTAAATTCACTAATATCTGGGGGAATTTGGTCCCATTTTCAGTTAAGGATTCAGCAATTTCTAATGAAGTTTGTAGTTCTTTTTTTCCCAGACTATTCTGGAGATGCCACATTTGAAATACACGATCAAAACCGTCAAACTTTTCAATATTATTTTCATCAATTTCTACATCACCCAACATGAGGGAGGCTTTCTCTATTTCATTTATTACATGAGCTGTAGAATCTCCAAAAGTCTGAATGAAATAATCTAAAGCAGCATTGGTAATTTTTATTTCTCTGCTATTTATAATAAATTGCACCCATTCTTTCATTTTATTTTCAAAGGGAGTTCGCGTATCCAATAGTTGTGAATTATCTGCAATATTTTTTAAAAAACTATTTCGCGTATCAAATTCTGCTGAAATAATCAACAATACAATATTTGGATTCGGGGATTTAATATATTGAATCAGTTCTTGTCTACCCGTTTTGCTTCTCAGCTTTTTTATCTCCCTGACAATGATAATACGTTTTTCTTCAAACATTGAAATTGTCGAAAGTTCCCCAAACAGCTTTTCTTCAGAATCTTGATCTAATGAGAGATGTAATTTTACCCCTTTTTCCTTCAGAAATGTCTTTGATAGTTCCTGCAAGAAATAATCCTCAAGGAATGAATCTCCACCATAAAGTGCAAAAATAGGGGAAATTTCCCGTGCTCGTATTCTACGGATTATCTGACCTATGGATGCGTTTTTCTGACTCATAATAAATTAACTGATAAAAGTAAATGCTAAAAAGGAAACAATAAAACAATACAGGGAAAACATATAGAATTTCCCCCGTGAAATTACATCTAATAACCAACTTATTACCAAATATCCTGTGATAATAGATGAAATAAATCCAACAATTAATGGGGTAATAGAAAAATTGATTTGAGGCTCAATAGAAATAATCTGCAGCACCCCTGCACCAAAAAGTACTGGGATTGCCATATAGAAAGCAAATTTTGCTGCTTGGCTATGTTGAATACCCAAAATAAGAGCAATAGATATAGTGACACCAGAACGGGAAATCCCAGGTAAAAGGGCAAAGGTCTGGGCAAGCCCAATACTGAATGCAATCATTAAAACCATTTCTCTTTTGGGTCTATTTTTAAAAAAATAAGTACTACCTACAACTAACCCGGTTATCATGAGCATCCATTTAACAATGGATACAGTGAAGGTGGATTCTATTGTATCTTTGAGAACCAACCCTGCGCACACAACAGGAATTGTGGCAATAACCAAAAATAAAATATAGTTCTTGGCATTCTTGTTCCCTTTAAAGAAATCCACCACCAAATGCTTAAGGTCATCATAAAAATAAAATAGAATCGCCGCTAATGTTCCCATGTGCAGAATTACCTCCAACAGGACACCCGGCTCATTTACACCTAATAATTGTTGTACCAATACGAGATGACCAGAACTACTTACCGGTAGAAATTCCGTCAACCCTTGAACAATTCCTAAAATGAGTGCTTGAATCCAGTCCATTAGGTCAGCCCTAAAAATGCAACCATACGACCAGCATTTTCCCCATCTCGCCGATAACTGTGACATTCAGGTGATTCATAGGTACACATCATTGATGTCTCGATATTTTTGGCAGGAATTCCAATTTCTACCAATTGCAAACTAATCTGCTCATGCAACCCAACCTTCCATTTGCGCTCATCTATTTTCACTTTCGCGTTATCATCAAATTTTCGGGCAACTTCTCCATCAACTTCATAACAACATTTTCCAATGGCAGGCCCCAAATAGCAACTAATATCCCTCGTTTCTGCTCCGTTTTTCTGCATCATTTGAATGGCATTGGGTGCAATATTTTCCAGCGTACCTTTCCATCCGGAATGTATGAGCCCTATTATTTTTTTTCGGGGATCAAATAAAAAAACTGGTACACAATCCGCCACCTTTAGAGTGAGCAGAATATCAGAGCTAGTGGTCACAAGTCCATCAGCACCAGGGTACGTGCCTGGTAAACTGGCAAACTCAACCACGGCGGAATGAACCTGCTCCGGAATTGCGAGGTTTTCGGTTTTATTTTCAAATTTGGCTATAATCTCATCCCGAGAATATTTAAAGGGATTCAGAGAAAATAGCGCACTTACATCTGCGGATATAAATTTAGAAAAGTCTAATAGTGTATGATTTTTCAAGGGATAAATATAGGAGTATTTTAAGGGAAGAATTATTTAGAATTGGGATTACTGATACAATTGGTTTTCTATTTTGGATTATTCCCACAAAAAGCACGAAAAAAGATACTAAATAATTTCTACGTCCTATTTTGCTTAAATGCTCTAACATTATAAATATTGTTTTCGAGTTTTTGGGGTGTTTAGTGGGCTGATGAATTAATGAAATTAGTGTGAATGAATAAATTGCCCAAATTCAAAATACCCTTCAAACTCCGTCCCATCACTGAGCGTATAAACCCCCTCCCCATGGAAAAGCCCCTCTTTAAACTCTCCAGTATAGACAGAACCGTTAGGAAAATTATAGGTACCAAATCCTTCAAACATATCATTTTTGAATTCCCCCACATATTTTTCATCACTGGATGAAGTATTAATTATATAGGTGCCAAATCCGTTTTTCTTTCCCTGTTGAAATTCACAGATATATTTAGATCCAATGGAAGATGTGAAGGTGCCTTGACCATGAAAAAGACCCTCCTGGAAATTCCCTGAATAATTATCGCTATTTCTGCCATGCCATGAGCCGGAACCATTGAGCACTCCATCTATAAATGAGCCTGAAAACAAATCTCCGTTACTCATTATAAAGACGCCTTGACCATTTTTTTTACCATTTTCAAAATCGCCTTCGTAAACGGTACCATCCGGAAAAGTAAACACCCCATCTCCATGGCTAACCCCGTTTAAAAATTCTCCGGAATACACCGACCCGTTTGAAAAGGTAAAAGTACCTTCACCTTGCATTTTATCATTGTTAAATTCACCCACATATTTTCCACCATCAGGAAAAATAAATATCCCTTCGCCAGATTTTTTTCCTTCCTGAAACATACCCATATATTTTGAGCCGTCTTCATATATATAATTGCCATAGCCTTCTATACAGTCACCAGCGGTGCAATCCTGACACCAGCTCAGGGTAAGTATGAAAATAGAATAATATAGTAGAGTTTTTGCCCTGCCCCCACAAACTGGACCAGTCTTAGAGTTAGTATTGTAAGTTAACAT
>CAZGBZ010000165.1:0-3991 GCA_964524135.1 uncultured bacterium | reverse complement strand
CCAGCACTTACACCACATAGAATAGCGCCACGACTATAGGCCTTCAAAAGAAGTTTATCCAATTTCCATTCTCTCCAAACCGCCAGCATTGATTTGGTATTACCACCACCCACATAAATGATATCCTGCTTATTTATTAGGGAATCTAGCCGAGGGGTTCGGGCGAAAAAATCCAAATGCACAGGAGTACAGTTCAACTGTGTAAATGCGGTATAGTAACTCACCGTGTAATAGCGATTCTCCGCTGAGGCTGTGGGGATGAAGAGTACATTGGGCTTTTCCTTTTCATACTGATCTACAATATACTTTTCGATAATTGGGTTATTGGGGTTCCGTCCAAAACCACCACCACCAATTGCAATTATTTCGCCTACTTTACTCATATAATTCCTTTATTATTTTATTAATTTTTTCTGCCATATCCTGAGAGAATTCTATTCAGTTTTTCCATTATCTTAGAATTAAGAAAATGAGCTTTATCATACTGCTGCCAATCTATTTCATCGTTCTCTCCATCCTCTTTTTCCACTTTTTTTCATAAATGCTTTAGCATCTTTCTCAGACAATTCTTCTCCATTTACTGTTATTTGGAGTAGGGTATCTCCATTATTAATCTGCATTTCAATCTGTACATCTTCTTCTATCCCACGCTGATTTTTATCAGTTTGGGCAAACCGGCAGCATGTTTTTATTACTTTCCCTTTTGAGTATTTGTCGCATCCTCTGTGACATAAATGAGAGCACATTCCCGCTACCACTACAAAAAGCAACAGATATTTCCATAGTAAATCCAGCTTATCTTTTAAATCCATGGTATCCTTTTTATTTAATGTTGAATGAGTAAAATTACAAATATCCCATTTAATCCTCTACGGGATATTTAATAAAACTAATTATAATTTCGAAAATTCGGTTGTTATTCTCTCCTTGGGTATAAATAATTCTCATTAAATTTAGAGGGTAATTAATCCTATATTCCAAATTAATGAGACAGTAAACAAATGATAAAAATATTAGATGACATTTATACCTGGTCAGTTTATTCAGAGGAAAAGAATATAAATTTTAACGGCTGGTTCATTCATAATAATGTGAATTCAGAAGGAAATATATTAATTGACCCTCCAGAACCCAGTTATAAAAATTTAGAGAAAATTGTTAAACTGGGTGGAGTCCAACATATAATCATTACCAATCAGCATCATATTCGTAAAGCATCTAAATTGCAGGAAAAATTTAATTCTAAATTATATATAAATCATTTAGACGCTTCAAAAATTGAAATACCAATTAGTTCAGAATTCAGTGACGGTGATTTTTTGGTAGAATTTTTAAAAGCAGTCCTAGTACCTCAACAGAAGACTCCAGGAGAAACCGCACTTTTTTGGAAAGATCGTAAAATTTTATTTGTAGGCGATGCCATAATTGGTGATCCTGCCGGAAGATTACGTCTCCTGCCAAAGACCATGTATGCAGATGTGAAATTGGCTAAAGAAGGCTTAAAAGTTTTATTGAATTTAGATTTTGATGCTTTATTGGTTGGAGATGGGGACAGCATTATTTCTGGTGGAAAAACAGGTCTCACTGAATATCTAAATAAAAAATGAGTGATAGCTATAAATTTGATGCCATTATCATTGGGGCTGGGATTGTAGGTCTTGCAGTGGCAGACAAATTACGTGAGAAATTCGATTCAATATTATTGGTTGAGAAGGAAAATTCCTATGGCAAGCATGTCTCCAGCCGTAATAGTGAGGTGATCCATTCGGGAATATATTATGATCGAGATTCTCTTAAAGCCAAGCTATGTGTAGAGGGAAATAAAAAGTTAGTTCAGTTTGCAAAGTCAAATAATATTAATCATAAAATTTGTGGAAAACTGGTAGTAATTTCGGATACGAAAGAACTTCAACGATTAGAAACCCTCATGCATAATGGCAAACAAAATGGCGTTGACGGATTGGAAATAATATCAGCCAATGAAGTGAGCAAACGGGAACCTCATATTCATTCAGAAGGAGCACTTTGGGTACCATCTGCGGGCATCATTGACTCTCATGGAGTGATGCAAAAACTGGAATATCAACTCAAATCACAAGATGGAGTAGTGGTCTATAACTCTGAAGTAACTGGCATTCAATTCGAAAAGAATGATTATTTAGTTTCATTTAAAAATTTGGGCTACTCAGCCACAGCCCCAATTGTGATTAATTCTACAGGGTTATGGTGTGATGAAATTTCGTCCATGGTAGGTATCAATGACTATCAATTGCATATTTGTAAAGGAGAGTATTACCGCACCAGTTTATACCGAAATCAGATCAACTCATTGATTTACCCACTGCCCACAGATATTTCATTGGGCATTCATATTGTGCTACATTTAGATGGAACAATTAGTTTTGGTCCCAATGCTTATTACGTGGATGATATTGACTACCATATGGATGATACCAATAAAGCCATTTATTTAGAGCATATTAATCATTATCTCAAATTAGATGAGGCTAATTTATCTGAAGATTTCACGGGTATCCGTCCAAAAATTCAAGCACCGGGTGAACCCTCACAAGATTTTATCATCGTGAATGAAAAAGATAAGGGATATAATAATTTCATTAATCTCATCGGCATTGAATCGCCGGGATTAACCTGCTCTTTGGCTATCGGTGAATATGTTCAGAGCATCATAAATTAGGCTATTGGAATGATGAAGATAAGCCTCATATTCATTTTACTATTTGTAGCTTGTACCACTGAGCCGGTGGAAATTCATGATGATAATGCAGTGTTACATAGTTTACTTAAGATGGCACCAGATACTGTTGAAATAAAAAACTGTGTTGATTTGCCGGATTCTATCTGTGTTTGGGATGATGGTCGCATTACCCTATTAAACCTTTATAATATGGAATTAAGTGGTGCCATACCAGAAGAAATTGGAAACCTTACTGAATTAACACAGTTGGGATTAACATCTAATAACCTCATTGGAACAATACCAGAGAGTATTGGAAAACTTACCAACCTCACTCAATTATCCTTAAGTAATAATATGCTCAATGGCAGCCTTCCTGAAAGTTTGGGCAATTTATCAAAATTGAATTTATTAGATGTATCAAATAATAACCTGGATGGATCATTTCCAATCAGTCTTGGGACTCTTTCAGTGCTAAATACATTTTTAGTTGATTCAAATAGTCTTTCAGGGTCGATCCCCGAAACTCTTTGTGAAATAAACAATTTAGATGTCTCTAATAATCAATTTTGTGCATCACAGCCATACTGCATTGATTCACCTGAATTACTGGGGTATCAAAACTGCGAGTGTTCAACTGGTGCAGAAATGATTAATGGGTATTGCTTTTCTCAATCCGATTTAAATGTACTGAGTGAACTAATCAGTAATGCTGATTCCATTAATATAAATTTAGATTTGGATTCCAGTGGATTTGTTGACCCTTTAGAGTTGGGCATTCAAATTTGGCAGTCAGGCCGATTAAAACAACTGGATTGCCACTGGGAAGCAGATAATTGCAGCATATCTGGAAGCCTTCCTGAAAATATTGATGATCTGGATTCCTTAGAGTTTTTGGATCTTCAGAAAAATAGTTTGACAGGGAGTATTCCTGAGACGATTGCTAATTTAACCAATTTGGAATATTTAAATATTTCGGACAATCATCTGAACGGAGATTTTCCTGATAACTTTTGCAATGATAATTCCACCTTAAACGAAATTGTGATCACGAATAACAAACTCTGCCCATGCTACCCAAGCTGCATTGAAGATTCCGGTGTGCAGGATATTTCAGAATGTACCAATTGCGAAGATGGATTCACCCTAATATGTGATACTCTTCCGGAAACAGTTTCTATAATTGAAGGGGATTCGCTTTGTTTTAATATAGATAATCTTGCTGTACTTCTGGCATTTATTGATAGCAGTTTAGCAACACTCCCTGATAGTTTAGATATGACTATGGATGCG
>CAZGBZ010000164.1:0-4068 GCA_964524135.1 uncultured bacterium | reverse complement strand
AGACACTTCAGCTCATCAGGGTGAGTGATTCCACTCGGTTACGTTCATGCATCTTCCAATGCAATGTCGTCTTGTGCGGGCAGTTCCATGAACTCAAACTGTTCATCCATCGTGAATGGCTTGCAAACAACGCGCCATTCGTCGATCGAACCCGTCGGGCAGACCGGAATACAATCCATGCAGAAATTGCACTTGTCCGCATCGACCACGACATTGTTGTCATCATGCTCAATGGCCCCGATAGAACAGGTCATTTCGCAGGTGTAACAACGGATGCAGATTTCGGGATCGATCAGGTGTTGCTTGATCGCTGTCGTCAACTTTCTTTCCCTTTGAGAACCACCTCGGGTACGACCAGCACTTCGATCAGTTCCTCGCATAGGCCCTAGCATTCGGTGCACCCGACACAACGGCCTGACGCCTCAACCAGTTTCTGGCCGAGGGCAACAGTGCGCGGGGCATGTCCTATATTGCGATCGATTCTCATGTGCTTAGTCTACCCTGAGTTTGTTTTCTGACAATAGCCTTAGGCCATGTGAAGTTTCACATACTCAAAATCACCCGGCTTGTTGTCGATCCCGACCTTTGGCGGTGCAATCCAGCTGGCATATTCACCCGGCTCGTAAACCGGGGTCATCAGTGACTGGATAAAGTCTCCGTCAGCATGTGTCGGCAGCCATTCAGTAAGACCTTTGTCATACTCTGCGCCGCTAACCAGCTTGCCTTCGGGGTTGAAATTGTGGCCCGCGAAGACACCGATTTTGCGATTGAAGCTTTCGTGCGGCAGGCTGAGCTTGAACTCAACACCTGCTTTCTCAAGGATCTTGTTCCAGCGGCCAACGCCACCAGCAGCATCCTTGGTATAGTCATCCCGCAGGCGCATGTTGATCGCTGTGAGCGCCGGTACGTCGCGATAGACAACCTGATCGCCTTCCATTTCTGCCACGCGATATGTATCGCCCCGCAGCTGGTGGTCGTCGGTCAGGCGATCTTCCATGTAACGGCCTTTGATACCCGCGTTAAAGGCGTTGGCCGCGTTGGTCGAAACCTCTTGTCCAAACAGGTCGAGCGACAGGGTGTAGTGCAGGTTCAGTTTCTTCTGCACGGTCGGCAGGTCGATTACGCCGAGATCGCGGATTTTGTCCACGTCGTGAGGGTCGGTGATGCCATTGGCGTTCATTGCGTCGCAAGTACGCTGGATCACACGGCCTACGCCGGTTTCACCGACGAACATATGGTGCGCTTCTTCGGTCAGCATAAAGCGGCAGGTGCGCGACAGCGGGTCAAAGCCAGATTGTGCGAGGCTTTCCAGCTGCATCTTACCGTCACGGTCGGTGAAATAGGTGAACATGAAGAAGGACAACCAGTCAGGCGTTTCCTCGTTGAACGCGCCAAGCATACGCGGCGCTTCCTCAGACCCCGACTGGCGACGCAGCAGATCGTCAGCCTCTTCGCGGCCGTCTTTGCCGAAATATTTGTGCAACAGATAGACCATCGCCCAAAGGTGACGGCCCTCTTCCACGTTGACCTGAAACAGGTTGCGCATGTCGCAGAGCGACGGCGCGGTCAGGGCCAGGGCCTTTTGCTGCTCAACCGAGGCTGGTTCCGTATCGCCCTGAATGACGATCAGACGTTTCATCAGGTTGCGGTATTCGCCTGGCACTTCCTGCCATGCTGGTTCGCCTGCATGTTCACCGCATGGGATCGTGCGCCCCTCAACCTGAGGTGCCAGCAATACGCCCCAGCGATACTCTGGCATTTTCACATAGTCGAACTTCGCCCAACCTTTGGGATCAACCGACACGGCGGTGCGCAGATACACGAGCGATTTCTGGAATTGCTGAGGGATCAGCCCGTCCCACCAGTTGATGTAGCCGGGGTGCCATTTCTCAAGCGCTTTCAGAACCTTCTTGTCTGAAGACAGGCCCACATTGTTAGGGATCTGGGTGTCGTAAGAGACATTGATGAGATCGAGCATTTTGTTTCTCCCTTTAGGTGGTGGCGGGCTGAAGCCCGCCAACCACGCATAATCACACACGTTCCATGTTGTACTTACCGCGAATGCCGGTACCGTAGCTTTGCAGCGCACCTTCCGGCCCCACCGCGTTCGGGCGGTTGAAAATCCAGTTCTGCCAGGCAGTCAGACGACCGAAGATACGAGTTTCCATCGTCTCTGGCCCTGCGAAGCGTAAGTTTGCCTCCATCCCGGTCATCGCATCGGGGCTGAAGCTAGCGCGTTCTTCCTGGAAGATGCGGATTTCATCTTCCCAGTCGATATCGTCAAGGATCATGGTGACCAGACCCAGCTCATCCGCCTCTTCGGCTTCCAACGCTTCGCCGATGTTTTCACGCGCGGTTTCCACCGCTTCCGGCTCACCAAGGAAACGAGTCTCAAGGCGGGTCAAGTCGTTGGCCATCGGGAAAGGACCGAAATTTGCTTCGGTCAAGGTGACAGTGGCAATCGGGAGGTTATCGCCTTCGAATTCGTCTTCCATCATATAGCTGCGATCGACGGCAAACAGCAGTTCTGCGAGGATACCGGCGTAGCAGCTGCCATGTTCGACCAGCGCCACCAAGCTGCGCGAAGTCACATCAACACGCTTCAGCACACGCTTCCAGAATTGCAGCACCTCATTTGCAAGCCAGTGATCTTTGTTGGCCAGCAACAGGGCCTCGTGCGCTGCGAATTTCTCAGGGTCGCCCTGGGTTTGAAACTCCCACAGGCCGGCCTCCATCTCGTTCAGACGCAGGTGGAGGATCGCATCGTCCAGTTCACGCGCCAGACGTAATATGTATGCCTCGGCCCCTTGCGCTGTGAAGGCGTCCATATCTGAGGGTGCGTCTCCATCCGGGCCTTTGATGGTGATCGTGACTTTGCGGGCCTCGCGGCCTACAGCGACCTCTACGCTTGAATAGGTAACCGATCCATCGTAGCCGAATGTCCGGTCCAGCGGAGTCAAGGTGATTCCTTGCGCATCCGGCTTGTCCGAAGCGTCGGCAAATTCAGCGGCACGCGCCACAACCGCATCGTCGAATTTTGAGTTCGGGACAACCTCATCCACCAACCGCCAATCTTTCGCGCGCTTGCCGCGAATGCCCTCTTCCATAGCGCAGAACACATCGGCGCGGTCACGACGGACCTTTCGCTTGTCAGTGACGCGGGTCAGACCACCAGTGCCCGGAAGAACCGCCAGTAGCGGCACCTCTGGCAGAGCAACCGAAGACGATGAGTCATCGGTCAGCATGATGTGGTTGCAGGCCAGCGCCAACTCATATCCCCCACCAGCGCAGGATCCCTTAACGGCTGCAATATATTGCTGACCAGAATCCGCTATCGCCGCTTCGAAGGTATTGCGGGTTTCGTTGGTGAATTTACAGAAGTTTACCTTGTGTGAATGGGCAGCGTTGCCAAGCATCCGAATGTTTGCACCGGCACAGAATACGCGATCCTTGCCCGATTGCATCACCACGACCTTTACTTCGGGGTGTTCAAAGCGCATCCGCTGAACAATATCGGCCAGCTCAATATCAACGCCGAGGTCATATGAGTTAAGCTTCAGCTTGTAACCCTCAAACAGCCCGCCGTCTTCGTCCACATCCATGGTCAAAGTCGCAACAGGGCCGTCATAAGCGACCTTCCAATGGCGATAGGTCGAAGGGTCCGGTTGGAAATCGATGCGCTGTGTCATTCAAGAAATCCTTAGCCTGTTCGCTGCGACAGAATTGCACTATCTCGCACGGCAATCAATCACTGCTTCGCCATTTGGCGGCGGTCGCCTTAATCCGGATTACTTCGGGGTCGTCGCTGAACAATTTTTCGACCAAGTCGTGGCGACGCGCCAATACTGCGCGTTGGTTGATATACCCTTTGTCCGTGATCTCACCGGAATCGATATCCGGCGGCTCCATCATCAGTAGCACGCGCACAATCGCCATACTGGATGCGGGATTGCTGGCGTTGTAGGCGGCCAATCTCTCGCGCAAGAGTTCGCGCGGTGCCGCATGACTCGCGAGTTCCGCCGTGGGCGTGTCCGACTGGAGATCTGCTATCTCGGCGCAAGCCAGAAA
>CAZGBZ010000163.1:0-4089 GCA_964524135.1 uncultured bacterium | reverse complement strand
AAACCATTATTTCCTATAGCTGCAACCAACATGTCAACACCACCGTGGTAATTACCAGTCCAGGGATAATCACCATTCTCAATTATTATAGAATTGATTTTAATCTGCCCTACATTCTCAGGAGCCACATCTAATGTCAATTCATAGGGACCATTTAAATCATAGCATGAATTTAATCCTTCAGGAAAATACTCTAATCTATCCAGTATAAAGTTTTTAATTTTATCGACATTTCCCCGCCATTCATTCATACTTCCTCCCCACCTGGCAATATGCTGCGGCATATCAGGGGCAATGGAATTTTCGATGCTTTCTAATAATGGAATCATCTCATCCTCCCGAAAAACTGTATTTAGAAGATCCATATAACGGGCATGATAATACTGGTTAAATTCATCACTTTCTCTCAATTTATTCAGAATGTCAATTACACCAAGTGGATCCCAATAAATTCCTTCGGGGTAGCATGGTTCTGCCTGAGGGGATTCATCTGGAACATTGGTATAGTTAATATAATGATTAAATGTTGCGTCTTCATCCCATAATACAAATCCCCACTTTTGATGACTACCATTTGGGTCAAGACCTCTCCAAACAGAGGTATTCCAATTTATCCAATCCGTACACACTACAAAAGAATTAATTAATACGTAATCTACCAAACTTTCTACATCAATTACACTAGCAACATAGTTGTAATTACTTGGATTAGA
This sequence comes from uncultured bacterium, assembly GCA_964524135.1. Lineage (GTDB taxonomy): Bacteria > Fidelibacterota > Marinisomatia > SCGC-AAA003-L08 > D37C17 > D37C17. The sequence goes on along the minus strand of CAZGBZ010000163.1, from coordinate 3,376 downwards.
TATATCATTATTTACAGTATAATTTTTTATTGAATTCCATGCCGATATTGCAGCGGAACCACCATATTGTGCCCATGTATTCCCCCAATTCATAACATATTGAATATTATATTTATCTTGCCCGTAATAGTAATTAGTATAATCAGAATCACTCACTTTTTCCCGAATTGAATAAATACCCCAGAATTGACCGTTGGCATAAACTACGCAGCGATCTCCTCGACGCATATCAATTTTCATGTCATACTTATTTGCCATCTTTTGGATGAATACATCACGTGTGTGGGCGCTGGAGTCAATACCTGGGTAATTATCATCTCCAGATGCTCTGATAATAATCCTTTGAAATTCATCTCTATCGGTAAGTGTTAACAATTTTTCATGAATGGCATCATGATAACCCATTTCATCCCGGGCTATGTAATCAAAACTCCTCTGCGGAAATGCCCATGAATCCTGCCCATGTTTATTATATTCACCATAGCCATAATCTTTTCTTTCACCATCCGTATTAAAATATTCAATACTTCCGTGAGGTCTTAATGACTGATTGCCATTTAACATAGTTGTCAATTGATTGGCGGCTGTAGATAAAACAGGCAGGTGATGATCTTCATCAATAAAATAAGTATTAAATGTAATAAAACTTGGCAAAATCTGAGGATCTGTTGAATATACTATAGCCTTAACAATCTGGGTATTGGATAGTGATAATGGCTCTGTATATAAGGTAGCCGCGAAAAATGGTACATTTCCATTTGTAGTATACCGAATTGTTGAGTTGGGTTCGTTTGTGGTTATTTCCAATTCCTGCTCACCGTTATAAAATCCAGCTTCCAAACTCATTAAAGGGGCTTCAGCATAAGCAGTATAATTTGATTCCGAATTTTCAAATCCTTTTGTGGGCTCAGTATAAATTCTCCACGATTCAAAGTCATTTGGATCTCGACCCATGGAGTGATCTAACTGAGTTTTTTGCAACTCGAAATCATTAATTATATTTCCATCAGGATCTGAAAATACTACATGCTCAATATTATTTCGAGTCTGTTTTAGTTTGAAATTGGTGTGAAAATTGCTTTCTGAACTTTCATCCCGCCCAGAACACCAGAAGACCAAATATCCATTGGCAGAAATAATGGTGCCGCCAGGAATTATCCATTTTGTGGGATTATCCTCTTTGTCGCTTAAAAAATAACCACTGATATCCAAATCGGTTTCACTCGTATTATAAAGTTCAATCCAATCCTCTTCCAGATCATAGTTATCTGTATATAATGTTAAGTTGGATGCCGAATATTCATTTACCACCACTTGACCAATTAGGGGTGTTAATATAAGTATTGCTAAAATTTGATTGATTTTTTTCATGTAATTATCCTTAATTAATAATTGTTAGTATTAAAATAGTGATATCCCTCCTGAGATAGATTTAATAAACCTTCCACAATTTCTCATCTTTATATAGCCACAAGAATCCATAATAAAATACATAGAAATATTTCTTTTCTAAATCGATTTTTAGTATCAGTATGTAACGGAAATTGAATACATCATAAATAAAATTCCCTTAAATAAAAAACCTCCAAATTGGAGGTTTTTTTAAACTAATTTAAAGCAATTAATAATTATGACAATATCATATTGATTAATAAAACGATGTCTAAAATATCAATAACACCATCTTGGTTTAGATCAGCACTCCAGAGCTCATAGTCGCTGGGATCACCTCCAAGAATAATATTGATGCTGAGAATAATATCCTGAACATTCACCAAACCATCCTGATTGAGATCACCCATCATTCCTGTTTCCTCATTAGAAATCAATTTATAAATATTTCCATTGCCGCAAATTAGAATTTCATTATTTTGATCTAATCCAAAAGAGGTTATATTTATTCCCGATTGAATTACACTTTCATTTTCACTATTGCCATCTTCAGAATAATTTAATGCCCAGATATCACCTGTACACCAATCTCCATATAGGTACTTTCCATACAAACTTAGGATACTATTGCCTCTATACACAAATCCACCGGTGACCGAACAGACGCCATCAACATAAAGGGGATATTCATAAATGGGTAGTTCAAATCCATCTGTACTGCAATTGGAACCTGCAGGGTAGCAATGGTTTCCCTCCATAGTATTCCAACCATAATTAAGTCCCGGATAAATAATATCTATTTCTTCCCATTCATACTGTCCTACATCTGCACCCCAAAGCAAGCCTGTTACAGGATCCCAGCTGAATCGCCACATATTTCGCAAACCGTAGGCATAAATTTCATTTCTAGCCGGCGTAGATACAAACGGGTTATCAGGCGGAATGCTGTAATTTTGACCATTAGAAGTATTATCCACATCAATCCTCACCATTGAACCAAGGAGTGTATTTAAATTTTGGCCATTTCCCCGGGGGTCGCCAGCAGATCCTCCATCACCAAATGAGATGTAGAGATATCCATCGGCGCCAAATCCCATCTGTCCACCATTGTGGTTTGAGTAGGGCTGGTTTACCTCAAGGATGATGAGAGAAGAACTATAATCTGCTTGGTTTGGATTTGTTGTACTCACGGTATATCGGGCTATTACATTTCTTTTGGGACTATAATCGGTATAATTTACATAGAAATAACCATTTTCACTGAAATTGGGATGAAATGCCAATCCCAACAAACCTTCCTCAGCATATCCCCCATCCTGATCAACAATTGACATAATGTTTAAAAATGTATCCGTCAGAATAACATCTGGATCATTTTGAAAAACCTTTATTTTTCCCGGTTGTTCTATAACAAATAATCGATTGGTACCATCGCCGGTATTATAAATGCCCACTGGGTCAGTAAATGATATATTTGGAAAGGCATTTTCTACTGAGTAATTTTGGGTATAAAGAATACTTCCAAATATTAAATGAGCTAATAGCAGTTTATATTTATCCACCATTTAATATCAAACTTGCTAATATTACTATATCCAGAATATTTAATTCATTATCCAAATTCATATCACCATTTGCATTAAACTCACCTTCTATAATTAGTGAAACCGCTGCAACTATATCCAAAACATCTATTGAACCATCTCCGTTTATATCACCTGCTAGTCCGGTAAAATCTGAAAGGCGATAATCCATAAATATTTCAACGAGTTGCTCGCTGGCGTGAATATCATGGTTATTGTTCCCAATATCATTGATTGCATCGTCTCCCATTGCAGAGCCAAACCATTGATGTCCGCCATCATGAACCTTGTAGTGAATGAATTTGGCTGTTGTGCTTTCTCCGGTAACGGTATATTTTTCAACCCAAGTGGCCTGCCCCCCAAAAGTTGTACCAAGTGTTAAGTTAGTAGTTGTGCAAACT
>CAZGBZ010000162.1:0-4092 GCA_964524135.1 uncultured bacterium | reverse complement strand
GTACTCGGGATATGACCCCCTTTTTAGTGGTTCCTGAAGCCATTAAATTCCTGAACGAAAATAATTGGGAGGATAGGAGCAAATTAATTAGGAAGATGGTTGTTTCTGCCCGTAACCAATTTCTGGAATTAATAAATGTAGAACCGATCTGTCCTGATGACTGGTTGGGACAAATGGCAACCATTGTGCTTCCTATTGAAAATACTCTGCAATTTAAACAATCCTTACTGGAAAAATACAATATCCAAATTCCTATTTTTTCGTGGGAGAATTTTACTGGACTTCGCTACTCAGTACATTTCTATAATTCCGAGGATGACCTCCACAAGTTGATAGTGGCAGTAAAAGAATTGCTGAATTGAATTTTCGAATTTTACTCTTACTATTTACTGCAATGCTGGCAGTAAGTACATCTCCCATTATTGCTCGTTATTTGGAAAATGTACCAGCCGTGGCTATTTCGTTTTGGAGGATGGCATTTGGCGCCCTCATTTTATGGATAATTAGTATATTTAAAAAACATCCTCCCCTTACGGCAATAAACAGGAATAAGACAATACTGGGAGGATTATTACTTGGTATCCACTTTGCATTATTTTTTGGATCCCTCAAGCTCACCACCATTGCCAATGCAACATTCCTGGGAACGTTGGCTCCCATTTTCACCTTTTTTATTGAGAAGTATTATTTCAAACGCAAGCAAAACCCATTAATGGTGTTGGGATTATCTGTGGCTATTTTGGGAGTTTTTATAATTGTCGCAAACCAATTTGATTTTTCCAGCGATTATACCTTGGGAAATCTTTTAGCAGTATCTTGTTCTCTTTTCCTGGGGATGGCATTTATCATTTCAGAAAATGTGAGGAAGTCCGTTGCAAATATTAGTTATTCCCGTACCTTGTTTACCACTGCTGCCATTACTTTATTGGGTATATCCCTTTTAACGGCAACTCCCATTACCGGTTTCTCACCTTCTGAATTTGGCGGATTGTTTCTATTAGGGCTTATTCCAACTATTTTCGGTCATGGATTTATGAATTACGCTGTAGGTTTTGTTTCGCCAACCATTGTTGCGTCTGCTCCACTGGGAGAACCTATTTTAGCTACAATTATGGCCTATTTTCTTTTCAATGAAGTAATCGGAAATTCAATCTTAATTGGTGGTGGGTTTACTCTAATTGGGTTATTAATTCTTACTCAAAAAAAATAAAACATCAATTATTCTCAAGAAAGTGATTTACATCAAAAATTAGGATATGCGGAATGCCATAGATTTGGATTGTAAGTCAAAGAACAATTCTGTTCACCCGCGACTTACTCCTCAGAATTCCTGCAATTGGCTTTGATAAACAGAAAGACTCCTCTGAAAAGAGGAGTCTTTTTTTATATATAAAAAAACCCCGTTCAAAACGGGGTTTTTGTCTCCTCCTCGGTAAAAAAGTAATATGGTAAAACTTTCCCTCCCTCAAAAGAAAGCATAATCAATCATACCATATTACGTAAATAAAATATTTCAAAGATCTGAAACTTACATAAACTTTATATTGTAAGTGTTTTGCCTACAAGAAATGTAGGGGGTTTAAAATTACCATGCAAGTAAATTATATACTTATTTAAAATTATTATTTTAATAGAAAGGAGTAAGAAGTGAATCCACATTTAAGTATGCGCTCTGGGAACCCGGCATTATCTACAAAAACATTTCGAAACGTCGTTAGCACTGGCGATGAGAAAATGACTATTGAGGGAACCGTAAATAAGACAGCAATGTCCCTACTGCTGCTCATGGCAACGGCATCTTACACCTGGACAATTCCATCTCCGGGACTGATGATGTTTGGAATGTTTGGCGGATTTATTCTGGCAATCGTCACCATTTTTAAAAAAAACTGGGCACCCTATACCGTTTCAGGGTATGCCCTTTTAAAGGGGTTGGCACTAGGCGGAATTTCCAGGTTTTTTGAAATGCAGTATCCCGGAATTGTCAGTCAGGCAGTATTTCTCACTTTTGGAATATTAGCAGCGCTACTTTTGGCTTATAAATCTGGACTTATTAAACCTACCGAAAATTTTAAATTGGGTGTGGTGGCAGCAACAGGGGGAATTGCCATCATGTATCTTATCAGTTTTGTCATGAGCTTTTTTGGGTCAGGAATGGCAATAATGAATCCGGGCAATTCATCGTTATTCAGTATTGGTTTCAGCATTTTTGTGGTAATAATTGCTTCACTCAATTTGGTGCTGGATTTTGATTTCATTGAAGAAGGTGCTGAGATGGGTGCTCCCAAATATATGGAGTGGTACGGAGCCTTTGGTCTGCTGGTAACCCTCATCTGGCTCTATCTGGAAATATTACGACTATTGGCAAAATTGCAGTCCCGGCGGTAATGACCGAAATTGTTGTAAGAGTAGTGGATTGCCACATCTTTCGCTGGGAGAATGGGAAACCGCGTTACCTATTATTAAAACGATCTGAAAGTCAATTGTACCCCGGTATCTGGCAATGTGTCACGGGGAAAATTGAAGCAGATGAAAAACCTCATGAAGCTGCCCTTCGAGAATTAAAAGAGGAAACTGGTCTGACTCCAATTTCAATGTGGACGGTGGATCAAGTTAACCATTTTTTTGAAGCAGAACTTAACCGTATGAACCTTATACCAGTTTTTGGAGTGGAGGTAGAATCACCCAATATTAGTCTATCACCTGAGCATACCAAATACAAATGGTGCAGCATTGATGAGGGTGTTGATTTATTGCTCTGGAATCAACAGAAACAAGGTTTAATAAATTTTCATCAAATGATTAGCAAAGAGCACGAAAAATTAAAATTATCTAAAATTTAAAAAGTAAAGATAATTTTGTATATGTCATCCCTAATTGGATATTCAATTCAGATTTTGTTGTTTCGGTATAATAAAAATCTTCATATTCATATTCTGATTTATAATCCCAAAATATCCAGTTTAGTCCTACTTCACCAGCTAATGCTAATTGTTCTGTAAAACTATATTCTACACAATGGCTAATTTTAAACCCCATTAGAGAAAGAGCATCTACAATTTCTTCGTGAAGATCTCCAGTGAGTTTTAAATCTCCACTTGATTTTAACATCGGAATAATTAGATATCCTTCAAATTGATTATAGCTTTTTATAGATCCAGTACTCTTAAATGGCATCCGATATCCTAATCTTGGCATCAATAAATTAACTGATAGTTCACCATCAGATGCTTCATAATCATCAGAACCAGTATCATAGTCAGTTTTTATATCGGCAGCAAATTTTGTACTATACCGAAGAAAATCTGTTCCATAATATAAGTTTTTTTTATAAAAAGTTGCTGACTGTAATAAATTGGGTCCATTTATTCCAATACCAAAGGCATCATATGCAAATGGAATTGACAAAAATAGCAAAATGGTTAATGTTTTATTTTTGTCCCTTCTTTTCTTTTTTTGTGATTTAATTTAGGGTAATAATTATCCTTAAACAATCATACCCTCTACTTATATATACGCAATGAGAATTAAAAATAGGACAAAATATTTAAAATAATTTTAGTTCTCCTCAGAAAATATTTTGTTAATATCCAATTTTACCAATCAATTATCCAATTTAATTATAAATTAATATTTATTCTTGCAAATGAGAACAAGTCTCATTTAAATTTAAATAGTCAGGAAAAAGCCTGATACATAATAATCATAAATAAATAAGGAATAAAATTAAAAATGAGTACAATTTTCAAAATTGTGTTATTGTCAATCTTTAGTTTGGCTTTTGCACAGGATGATTTCTTTCAACCCGGATCATCCATCGGTGGTTACGGTGAACTGCATTGGAATAAAGGCAATGATGCAGATGGAAATTCAACAAAAAATCAAATGGACTTTCACCGCTTTATTATCTACTACGGTTATAACTGGACGGAAAAATGGACTTTCAAATCCGAAGTTGAATTAGAGCACAACTATGTTAAGGATGGTAATGGCGAATTAGAATTAGAGCAAGCATATGTAAATTATCACGCTGGAAATTGGGGTTTTCAAGGTGGTGTTATTCTCCCTACTGCGGGCCTTTTAAATGAATAC
>CAZGBZ010000161.1:0-4121 GCA_964524135.1 uncultured bacterium | reverse complement strand
GTATATGAACAAAACTCATCCCGGATATAAGGGCAGAATCAAGATGTTTTTCAGTTTCTCGTAATGCCTCCTCCACCCGTTTTCCTCTCAGGTCAAGTTGCATTTTCGCTATTGTAGAGGTTTTATTAATTGAAATGTTTGTTTTGGGTTTCACCTCTAATTCATTAGCTGATTCCAGTAATTGTAATTCAGATAATTTTAGGGTTAGTGTAATTCCATTTGCTTCTATTCGAACTCTTTTTTTCTTATCCGGTGGAGATATAATTTTACCTGCAGTATTTAAATGTGGAATGTAAACGGCACACCCCTTTTGGGCATCACTTTCCAAGAGTGGATTATTCTCTAATTCTGTAATTTTTTTTTCATGTTGTAAATCTTCAAGTGATTCATGAAATTGTTCTCTCACCTTTTTAATTGTTTTTTTGTCTGCCTGATTGGTTCGTATTTCAGCAATGAGGTTTTCTGTCTCCCGTCTCGCAGAAATTATTATTTTTTCGGCTTTTGTATTAGCAGTTGAAGCTGCTTTTTTATGAGCTTTATTAATTTCATTTTCTTTGTTGGATATATTATTTTCAATTTGCTCAAGTTTTTTTTCGCGCTGCTCCAAATCAACCCTTAGGGATTCTGCCGCTAACCGTTCTCTTTCCAGTTGCCCCAATAAATTTTCTAAATTCACGGAGCCATCACCCACTAAATCCTTAGACCTATTAATAATATCATCACTTAAACCCATTCGTTTCGATATTTCTAAGGCATAACTTGCGCCAGGGGAACCCAGCTGAAGTTCATAAGTTGGTGCAAGTGCTTCTGAATCGAAAATCATTCCCCCATTAATAATTCCCATTTCATCAGATGCCCATACTTTTAACGATCCTAAATGGGTGGTTGCAATTACCGTACTGTTTTGTCGTATCAATGATTCCAATATTGCTCGGGATAGTGCTGCACCTGCATCAGGATCTGTACCTGTTCCCAATTCATCCAGCAAAATGAGTGTGGCTTCATCTGCTTGCTCAACTATTGTAGCAAGGTTTTGAATATGTGCTGAAAAAGTAGAGAGATCATCCTTTATAGATTGCCTGTCACCAATATCTGCCATAAATTTTGTATAGACTGGAAATTGTGCCTTTTTCGCTGGAATAAAAAGTCCGCATTGTGCCATAAGGGCGTATAAACCGATACTTTTTAATACTACGGTTTTACCTCCTGCATTTGGTCCGGAAAGAAGCAGAATCTTTTCTTCAAAAAGATCAATATCTAATGTTACGGCTTCCTTCTCAGTCAATGTAAAAAGTGGATTTACAGCATTGTCTAATTTCAGTTCTCCACTTTCATTCATATCCGGAGAAATAGCATTCAGGTGGTATGCCAGTTTTGCCATAGTATTATGCTGATCAATATACTTCAGAATATTGAAAGATTCCTGAATATCATTATAATAAGGCAGAAAATAGGCAGTAAGCTCTCGAAGTATTCGCTGCTTTTCTTCGTTGATGGCGAAGTGAAGTTCAGTCAAACGATTGTTTAATTCAATAATTTCCAAGGGCTCTACATAAGCAGTTTGTCCCGTTGAAGATTGATCCTGAATGATACCTTCAACCTTCCTCTTTTGACTAATCTTAAGGGGTAAAACTGAGCGTCCATTCCGGAAAACTATTTGATCACCCCCAAGCCAATTTTCTTGTTTTGCTCGCACGAAAACTTTCTGCATAGTGTCTTTAATACTTCCTTCAGCTCTGGAAATAGAACGAGTGAGACGTTTTAATTCAGGACTAGCATCTTTCTTAATTTGAAAACTATCATCAAATACTTTTTCAATCTCCGATTGACATTTTTTTGAATGCATTAAATTTCTTCCATGAATATACCAAAGAGGAAAATCACTTTTAACTAAATACCGTTTTATCGTGGATGATTGAAGTAAAATATGATACAATTCTCGAAAGTTTTCAGAAGTCAATTGATATCCGCCAATATCAAGGGAATCTATCCAACCTGAAATATCAGGTATTGTGTCTAAAGGGAGAGGGTTTTTCCTTTGGAAAGCAGAGAGGAGCTCATCACAATGTTGTTGAATATCAGAAATTTCCTGAAGGTTAATGGATGGAGTTAGTTGTGTGAAAAATTCCCTGTTTAGGGAACAAAGGCAATTTTCCTTCAGCCAATTTTTTATAACATCAAATCCGGTATCTCTATAAAATTCTGCACTGCAAATTGAATCATTTCGATTCATAAACAAAGTTTTATATTACTTTGGTAATTGTTGATTGTAATATTATTGAATTAATAAATCTTTCTAGTTAATCAGTATTTAAATATTTAAATAGTAAAACGTAGTAGTGTTCTATATTAATATCACTAACCAATTAATTACGTTTTAAATAATTATTGCAGGTTTAATTACTATGGTTGATTTAAAATATCCTGCACATTTTTTTCATCGGAAATTTCTTTTATTTTCTCCTGAATAATTTCCAATTTATTATCCATTGGCATAGTTAAAATAACAAGCTCTTTTACATGGTCACAAATTTGGTACATGACAGATTCCTGCTCCAATTTCTGCCGAATGGTATCGTCCTGGTCAATTTTAATAGGGAGAGCTTGAATAATAAAAATGAGTAGACTGACTATGAGGAAACCTTTAAGCAGTCCCAAAAGTAACCCCAATAAACGGTTTAACCAGCCCAGGAGAACCAATTCAATAAATTTTTGCAGTATTTTTGCAATAATGGTGATAACTATTACCGATGCTACAAAAACTACCAGGTATGCAGCAGTAACCTGCAGGGTTTCTCCATCGATATAGGGTTGAAGGTAGGGTATGAGTAAATTATGGAATTTAGAAGCTAAAATGAATCCCCCTACAAGGCTGATAAGGCGTCCCATTTCTTCAATAAATCCATGACGAAAACCATTAAAAGTGAAAAATACCAGTATTAGACTGATTACAATATCAGGAGGGGTAATAGTCATTAACTCAGTTCCTCCTTTACAATTTTCTGCACCAGTTTTCCATCAGCAGATTCACTCAATTCTTTCATTACAGCTCCCATAACTTTACCCATATCCTGCAGAGATTCTGCGCCAGTTTTCTGAATAATATTTTTCACGTTTTCTCTTATTTGTTCTTCAGATAATTGTTTCGGCAAATATTTTTCTAAAAGGGATAACTCAAAAGCTTCTTTTTCTGCCAATTCTTCCCTACCGCCTTTTTGATATTGGTCAATGGACTCCTTCAATTGTTTTGTGGCAGATTTTAAAATCTTTAGGGATTCATCATCGGTTAATGCTTCTCCTTTGTCAATTTGGGAGGCTTTTAATTTACCGATAATATTTCTCAAGCCCAACATTTTCGCCTTTTCTCCTGCTTTCATGGCGATTACTAATTCTTTTTGTAATTGGTCTAACATGAATTTTCCTTAGATGAATATGATGGAAATTTACAGGGGATCAGTAAATTAGCCCAATGGAAATAGCTCACCCATAACTTGTATTTCCAATAAAAGGTTGGCTAAATTAACGGGCTTATGAAGCATTATAATATTCAATTGATACGAGTAATAAACGGGAGAATTTATCAAAATTAAATGCACCTAAGTAGGTGCATTTTTTGATTTACAGAATAAAAATATGAAGCAAACCTTAGAACAACTCATTAAACTGCAGGAAATTGATCAACGGCTTCTTGAAATAAAAGAGCATATGGGGGACTTACCTGTGACAGTAGAGGCTCAGGAATTGGAAGTAGCCTCTCTACAATCAGAAAATGAGCAAAAACAGAATCGAATTGGAGAGATTGAAAAGGATATTCGTCATGATGAAGCTGAAATAGAAGATTTTACCACCAAATTAGGGAAATATAAAGAGCAGCTTTTCTTGGTTAAATCGAATAAGGAATATGATGCCATAAGTCAGGAAATAGATCACATGAAAGCTACTATTACTGAATCCGAGGATGTGCAGCTCAAATTTGAAGAGGAAAAAACAGATTTAGAGGAAAATATTAAGCTTAATACCAATAAAATTGAAACTATTTCTGAATTATTATCAAGCAATCGTACTGAGCTACAATCGGCATTAGCTGAAACCACTCATGAACAGGAAGAATTGGAATCAAA
>CAZGBZ010000160.1:0-4160 GCA_964524135.1 uncultured bacterium | reverse complement strand
TCAAGGTGATTGTTTTAGTAATTTTCCAATTCTTACGACTGTCTTCATCCTGTATATTGAGAAATAGTTTGTATGCGCCAGGAAGTAATGAAAAATTTCTCTCGGTTTTTAAATAGTTATCCGGGTCTCGGGTATTTTCATAATAGGGTTCTGAAAGTTTTTCTCGCCATGATTCGCGATGGATTTGAGTATTTGTTTCAGCATCGGATATTACCAAAGTAAATATTATTTCACTTGAAAAATGGTCACTCTGTTTTTTAAATACAAACCTGTTTAGAGGCAGGGTGGTATGGACATATAAGTTTAGACTGTCTTCGGAAGTATTCCAATATTGAGTCTTAACCATAATTTTAGACTCGTTTTTTAATTTAGATGATCTATTTTTCTTCGAAATCCCAGCACAGGACAGAACCATCCCTGCCAAAATAATATATGTTATTTTCTTTTTAATGATACTTACTCCAATTATAAAATGCTACACCTTTATTGGTTAAAAACCATACCCAGCTTTCGTCACAATTTACCCCATATATTTTATTCCCGGGGATACCATCTTCCATTCCATAGTCCCAAGATCGTGCGGTAATTGTATCCGTCAATGTGATCTGATTTCCACCTGAGGTCCAAAGAAATGATCCACACATATCAAAATACTGTATATTGGATGAAATATATTCTTCATCATCATATCCAAAAATAGACCAAAGCATCCCATCCGTTCCCATAATAGTGCTATCTTCCAATCTAATTTTCTTCAAAACTCTTTTTGAAAGTGTTTTAATTTCAGTTTCCTCCCAACCTAATTGAAGCAATCCTGCATGGGATGCCAAATAAAGATATTGAGAATCTGCTTCCATTTCGTAAATGTTAAATTGGGTTAATTTTTCAAATCTATTGTCTCTGTCCGGAATGACCTTATGATTTATTATAGAAACTTCATTTATTCCATTTGAGGTTGCAACATAAATAGAGCCATCATGTTCAATCATGTCCCAAACTGCAGAATCATTTAATCCATTTGCACTAGTAATAATATTCCATTCCCGATTATATAGGTCAAGATAGAGAAGCCCGGACATGGTACCAAAATACATGGTACTACCAATGCGCAAAATAGAATTAACATCCGTATTCTCAATTACTATTGATTCATTTGGGTAGTAATAGGTCCATTGGTTTTCCGGCTCATTCCATTGACTAATAAATGGAGTGCTATTGGTATAGTAGAGACTATTAAAGGATGAGAACTGTCCCGTACGTTTAAATCTGCTATCTGTAAACCACCAATTTTCTTCCGAATCAAAATATGCCTCTGTAACATTTTCTGAAAGTAGGCCGATAGAAATCATTTTTAATCTTGAAGAATAAACCCAGCCTTTTAAAATATAGCCAGAATCTGTACCAAACCAATGGTTTCCTTCCTCATCTTCCATCTGCATGGTTACTCTAATTGTTCGACCATCTTTATGGGTTATCTTATGCAATCCAACAGTCCAATCACCTTCAATGGAATACTTTGATATTTCTAACTCATAGCCGGCATTACCTTGACTAGAATGACCCCAATTTATAAAATCAACCTCATTTTGAGCATCCTCCCAATCTGCAGGAAGTCCAGAAAAAGGATCAAAAGGGAAAAGATCATCACCCGATCGAATCCAAAAATATTCTGGAGATGCCCCAATATCATCAATTTCATAAATACTAAAAATACCCGAATTTATGAGGGACATATCCCGCCAATTTGTACTCACGGAAGATTTAAAGCTGATACCCTGCCCATGCACCACCCAAAAATAATCACGATAAGAATCAAAATAAAAATGAGTAATTTTTGGAAATTCCAGCTGAACAGAAAATGAATAATCATATTGAAAATCTTCTCGTGCCTTATCGTAACGATATACACCATTTTCAGTTGCAAAATAAAGGTTGAAATTATCTTCTGCAATTGCAGTAATAGCTCCAGGCTTGGTTATGATATACCAGTCTTCAGGGATATACCTGAAATTTTGTGCTTCCATTAAGCTGAAAACATTTATGAAAATAAAAATATACCACATTTAATCATTCGAAGAAATTAGTAGACTATTTCCCGTCATTTCCTCCGGTTTTGAAATTTTTAAATAATCTAAAATTGTGGGAGCAATATCTGCAAGTTTTCCCGTTTCTGCTAAGCCGTAATTTCCATTCAATCCCACAAGGATTAATGGAACCGGTAAAGTTGTATGAGCTGTATGTGTCATTCCATTCTGTGGGTCAACCATGAGTTCCAGGTTTCCATGATCCGCGGTGAGAAAAATAGCTGCATTTTTCTCCTTTGCGGCACGTTGGATTTTCTGTAAACATGCATCAATGGTTTCGATGGCGGAAATAGCTGCGGCAATATTACCCGTATGCCCAACCATATCAGGATTAGCAAAATTCATAATAATGGCTTCATACTGATCACCTTCAATCGCAAGAAGTACTTCTTCAGTTACCTCATAGGCACTCATTTCCGGCTGGAGGTCATAAGTTGCGACTTTAGGCGAAGGTATGAGTTTTCGAGTTTCCCCCGGAAAGGGTTGTTCACTTCCTCCATTGAAAAAATAAGTCACATGAGCATATTTTTCTGTTTCAGCAATCCTCAATTGGCGATAATTATTTTGGGCTAATAATTCGGGGAAAATATTATTAATTTTTTCAGGTGCAAATAAAACCGGATATGGGAAATTCTCCTGATACTGAGTCATGGATGTAAATAAAATATCCAAAGATTCTGTTGGAAATTGTGGAAACTTGGAATCAATAATGGCTGTAACAATATGACGCATTCTATCTGCCCTGAAATTCATTGACAACACCGCATCCCCATTTTGAAGGGGGCAGGGTTCCCCAATAATTGCTGGCTTTATGAATTCGTCCGTGATGTCAATATCATAAGATGCCTGGATAGCTGTAGCTGCATCGGTGAAATTTTCTCCCACCGTTTTTACAAGCATTTGATAAGCAGTTTCAACTCTATCCCAGCGATTGTCTCTATCCATTGCATAATATCTACCACAAACGGTTGCAATTTTATAATTGTCATCTGATGCGATGATTGATTCCAGCTTTTCAACAAAATTTATACCACTAACTGGTGAAGTATCCCGCCCATCCATAAAGGCATGTATTGCAATTTTTTCCACGCCATTTTTCCGTGCGGCATTGAGCACATACTCAAAATGGTCCAAATGACTGTGGACTCCTCCATCACTTATGAGTCCCATAATATGCAATGTGCTGGAATTATTTTTCACATGATTAAAATCATCCTGTAGATGGGGATTATTTTTCAATTCATTGGATTGGATCGAATCATTTATTCGAACTAAATCTTGCTTAACTATTCTTCCAGCACCCATATTCATGTGCCCAACTTCTGAATTACCCATTATTCCATCTGGTAAGCCCACAAATTTTCCTGAAGTTTCAATTTTTGAGAGAGGACAGTCATTCATCATTCTATCCAAAGTGGGAGTATTTGCCTGAGCGATGGCATTTCCTTCTTTTTCTTTCCGAAGGCCAAAACCATCCAATATAATCAACATGAACTTTAACATTTTTTAAATTCCTTGATTAAAATGCCCAAAATCTTGGGATCCAATAAACTGCAGTAACCCAGAATACTATTGTCAGGGGAATTCCCATTTGGAAGAAATCTTTCAACCGATATTGCCCCGGAGCAAATACCATCATGTTGGTTTGATATCCCATTGGGGTCATAAAACTACAAGATGCTCCAAAACAGATTGCTACCAAAAAGGGACGTGGATCCACATTAAGAATGGTAGCCAACATTATCCCAATGGGTGTTAGCATTACTGCCACAGCTGCATTTGATATGAATGCAGACAAAATAAATGTAACCCCATAGAGTACCGCTAAAATTATAGTTGGATCCAATCCTTCGCTACCACCAATTAGTGTACCAATACCTATAATCAGATTGCCTATAACTTCATCTAAATTTGTTTTTTGAATGGCAATTCCCAACGGAACAAGTGACGCGATGAGAAAAATAACCGACCAACTGATAGACTCATAGGCATCTTGGATGGAAAGCGATCGTAATACTAGCAGTAAGATGGCCCCTAGAACCGCTCCTTTTACAATGGGGATTACACCAAAGGTTG
>CAZGBZ010000159.1:1094-4245 GCA_964524135.1 uncultured bacterium | reverse complement strand
TCTGCACAGTTACCTGCAAGTACGCAGTTAGCAAGGGTTACAATGTCAAGTACGTTAAAACCACCATCGCCATTGAGGTCGCCAAGATTACAGGATTCTTCAGGTGTAATATAGGATGCGCCAATTGCCCAACCCCAATAGGGATTGCTTTCATATTTAACGGCTATGGCATATTTTATTTGTACACCTGATTCCCAATCAAATTCATCAAAGACACTTTGACCTGCATTTGTGTCTCCCAGACCAAAACCTGCTACCCAAGTACAGCCAACAGTACATCTTTGAATATGGTAGGATAACAATACAGCATTTGATGGGCCAGTAAATGCTGACCAATCAATACTAATACCGTTTGGTTCTACTTCAAAAACAACTTCATCCCCATGAGGTGCCTGATAATATCTGCAAGATCCATCATCGGTTGTTGCAGCAGGATTATAATAACCGTCACATGGTCCAGATTCACAGCCTCCAACATAATCTGCTTCCCAAGTACTGGTATTCCAATCCCAATTACAACTATTATCGTACATAACACCGCCAACATCAAAAATATAGTTTTCCCAAACATTATCATCGGCACAATTATAGGCTTCAGGGTCAGTACAACCAGTGCTTGAAGCGGGCTCTTCCAAAGCGCCTTCGTCTATCCATTGAGCCACTAATTCTACCTCAGCAGAGGTCAAATCATTATTACCAGGTGGCATTTGTCCTGAATTTACCCGCTGCCATAACTCACTTCCGCTGTGATCAAATGGTACAATAACTGCACCATTGTTACTTCCTGCCATTACATTATCATAAGAACTAAGGCTTAATCCTGCTGAACCGCCATGACATTGAGTACATTTTGCATTAAAAATAGGTTGAATTTCTGAATTGTAATCTACCTGTCCTAAACTCAGGGTCATTAAACAGCATGATAAATAATATTTTATTCGATTTGTATACATTTTTACTCCATTGTTTTGATAAAAAACTAGCCCAAATTTACCAGTAATTGCATTTCTTAAATAAAATTTTTCTGTAACAAAATGTAATTACCTAAACCACATACCTTGGTTCAGTTTCAATTTTCACCTTAAATTGACCACCTGTGATGAGCATTATCAAGTATATTTTTATAATACTTTTATCCGTTGCTTTCTGCCAGGAAAGTAAATGGGATAAATCATCTGCTTCAATAGCATGGAAATCTATTTCCCACAGAATGACATTTAGGGAGCCCATAGTTTTTACTCCCTTTGAAGTAAAAGCTGGTTACTTAAATTACGGCGGCAGGAAATATTGGGGAGGATCAATCTTTAATAAAACGCCAATCACAGTAACAGATTTACCCGTTTTGCTGGATTCAACCCAATATCAGTTTAATATTCTGGATGCGTTAACTAACCGGGTGGGCATGTTTATTGAAGTGGATTTTCTCCGTACTAACTTGCCTCATTTTCTCATTCATCAAAATTATTTCGATTTGCAAATTGGGTTGGGGTTTCAATATACTGATTTTTCATCCAATCCGTCCCTGCCATCCGAAACGGGAAAAGAATGGCTTAAAGCTTCAACCAGGGGAGATTACTATTTTCACCCCAGCTCTTTGGGATTAAATATTAATACAAGTCTTAGTTGGCAATTAGCTCGAAATCGTACAACCTATATTTATCATTCCTTTGGTGCAAACTCACTTTCATTATATGAATCTGAGGGTGGTGACAAAGATCTTTCGGGTGTGGGCTGGAGTGAAAGTTTTGGAATTGGTACCAAGTATATTTTCATTCAATCCAGAGGTAATTTCAATTACACTATTGGTATTGAAGCAAAATGGAGTCGATTGTATATGACTTCCGTAATTGCCACAGAGGATTTGTCACCCATATATGGCGTTGATATGCGGGCTTCCGGAATATTCTTTACTACCGGCATCCAGTTTGGCGGCAAACACACCGATGGAGATATTGCCTATTCCCACATGATTAATAATGATTTTATTTCTGCTGCAGAAAGTTTTGAAAATTTCCTTGCCAAAGAAAGAAGGCATGGAAAACGAGAGAAAGCGCTGCAAATGCTACAATACTGTCAATCTCAAATTCCCTATCAACAGGTGAATTATGGTGTTGAAGACCTTTTTAAATCAGATTTTAATAATGCTGTAGAATGGTTTAATGTGGCTGAGGAGGAAGCTGAAGATGACCTTAAAATTAAAATTCAAGATCATCGGAGAAATATTGCTGCTGAACTATTGGATAGTGTAAAAAATTATAAAAGTCAGATATCAATAGCTGAAGCAGAAAAACTGATTTCCATCGCCCAGGATTTATACCCAGAAATAATACAGGCAAATGAAACTCTGGCAGGATTATTTTTTGACAAGGGTAAACTCAATACGGAGATTGGGAATTATTCAGTAGCAATTGAAAATTATTTGGATGCGATTCAATTATACCCTGCTATTGAATCATTGGTAATACCCAAATTAAAACAAATTACCGATTTAATCATGAAAGATGCGTATTTAGCGGCTAAGGAGGATGAACTTTACTTAGTTATTAAATCCCTTAAATCAATTATTGAATTGAACCCTGAAATGGAAAATAAGTTGGATAGCTACATTATAAAACTTGAGACAGAAATGGAAAATCAAAATTCAAAAGGAGAAAACCTTTATGCTCAGGACTATATTATTCAAAGAAAAAAGGAAACAATTACTGATTATTCATTAATACTGCAATTAGGAATGACCTATAAAGAGGTGAAAAATATTAAGGGAAATCCTAAATATATTGATACTATTAATGAAACTCGGCGTCAATTTGAAATGTGGACATATCCAACTGATTCAATTACCACCCGTCTCTTTTTTGAAAATAATATGTTGGTGAGAATTGAGAAGTAGGTTTTCTAATAAAAGATTAAAAGAATCTTTATAATCGTTTCTGAAATAAACCAACTCTTCTTTTTTCCATCTTAAATCTCTGAATCCCTTTCTTGTACGTATTCTAAGTAACCGTGTAAATTTTGGGGTGAAAATTTCATGTTTATTTCTGTTCTCCTGCATTTTCGCTTCTGTACTTTTTTCCGAAGATGGTCCAGTTTATCATGTGCCTATACATGGTACCATTGATATGGGATTACCCCATTACATTCAGCGAGTGGT
>CAZGBZ010000159.1:0-1084 GCA_964524135.1 uncultured bacterium | reverse complement strand
ATGAGGCAGAAGAAAATGATGCCAGTGCCATCATATTTGATATTGACACCTTTGGAGGCAGGGTGGATGCTGCCACACAGATTAAGGATATTATTCTGGACAGCAAAGTAACCACCATTGCTTTTATCAATAAAAGAGCCATTTCGGCAGGTGCTTTAATATCTCTCAGTTGCGATTCCATTTTCATGACTCCCGGTGCTTCAATCGGGGCAGCTACAGCGGTGGACTTACAGGGGAATAAAGCCTCAGAAAAAGTCATCTCCTATATGCGGGAAGAAATGGCGTCCACTGCCGAGGCGAATAATCGTTCCCGTGATGTTGCTACTGCCATGGTGGATGAAGAACTTTCCATTGATTTTTTACTTAATACTGAAGGCGACACCCTCACTGCCTCAGATGTAGAAGGATTTGCAGAAGGAAAATTAATCACCCTTTCCACCCAATTAGCCGTACAACTGGGTATTTCTTCTGGTGAATTTGAAAGTATTGAAGAGGTATTAAAATATCTGGGATTAGGGGATGCTGAACAAAAAGAATCTAAAGAATCATGGTCAGAAAAATTAGTACGCTTTCTTACTAACCCTGTAGTTGCACCCTTATTTATGAGCTTAGGTATGTTGGGGTTATTCATGGAAATCAAATCACCAGGATTTGGAATCCCCGGTATGGTTGGACTTATCTGCTTGGCATTATTTTTCGGGTCTCATTTTCTGGTGGGTTTGGCTGACATGACAGAAGTTATTTTTCTATTTGCTGGAATCGCACTTATTCTATTAGAGGTTTTGGTGATCCCCGGTTTTGGTGTGGTGGGGATCTCAGGAATTGTTCTTGTATTCTATGCATTCTTTAAAATGTTAATTGGTGTATATCCTTCCCCTGAAGATTATTACTTTGCCTATTTGGGATTATCGGTGGGGATTTTCACTTCAATAATTGCTGGAGTGATTTTTTATAAAACATTCCCCAATACTGAATTGTATCAACGATTAATTCCATTCACCCCTCAGAAAAGTGAAGAGGGATTTACCATTTCAAAAGGATATGATTCTTTTAAATCCTCATTTGACTCTCAAAAATTAAATTT
>CAZGBZ010000158.1:0-4252 GCA_964524135.1 uncultured bacterium | reverse complement strand
TATTGTATCCCCAAACGGAAAATACAATTAATGTATTAAAACTTAAACCATCTCAGGTAAAAGCATATCGGTCTGATGTACAGATGATATTTCAAGATCCCTATTCTTCATTAAATCCTCGAATGCTGGTAGGAGACATTATCAAAGAACCATTGGATATCAATACCTCATCGTCAACTACAGAAAAACAAGACAGAGTTGCTTGGCTGCTTAATAAAGTTGGACTGAATAAAGAACAAGCAAATCGATATCCCCACGAGTTTTCTGGTGGTCAAAGACAGCGGATTGCAATTGCAAGAGCCCTTGCAACAAATCCAAAAGTTGTGATTGCAGATGAACCTGTCTCAGCATTGGATGTATCAATTCAAGCTCAGGTTATCAATTTAATGATGGACTTACAAGAAGAATTTAATTTAACTATTTTATTTATTGCCCATGATTTATCAGTCGTGAAACATATCTCTACCGAGATTGCAGTGATGTACCTTGGGGAAGTTGTAGAATATGGTAATACCGAAAAGGTTTTTTCTGACCCACAACATGATTATACTAAAACACTACTAGAATCCATCCCTCACCCAGACCCAGTTGGTCGAGAAGAGAGGAAAGAAGAACGACTAAAACTGGAACGATTCAGTATGTAATTAAATTTTCAGAAATAATATAAATAATAAAAAACCCGCTTTTCAGCGGGTTTTTTTAATCACAATTTCCAATTACATATTATTTCATCATCACCATTTTCTTGGTTATGGAAACCCCTTCACCTCTAAGGGAATAGATATACATTCCCGATGAAACTGTATGTCCAGTATTATCCAATCCATTCCATTCCATATTATGATACCCCATGTTCAAATTCGAATCAACTAACGTCCGAACCAAACGACCGGCCATATCATAAACATTCAGGCTAATATGACCTTCAACTGGTACACTGAATGACAATGTAGTAGTTGGATTAAATGGATTCGGATAGGCATCACTGAGGCTGTATTCCACAGGAGCTGGCAATGCTTTACGACTCAATCCAAAAGAATTAAATCCATCACCAATTACCATATCTGAAATAAACTCAACAGATTCTGAGTAGGTGATAATTTCATTTTCTAAAGAATTGAAATATTTAAAGGTAAGCATATCACCATCTTCAAAATTACTATAAGCCATTAGGATATATATACCAGCATCTGTGTCATCGAATGGGAAATCTCTCCATTCAGCAATACCTCTGCACTCATCACCTGTAAATACTGCAATATAATCACCTTCAACACCTTTATTATCGTCAATACTCATGGTAATGCTTCCATTAAACTCAAATGCATGGGGATTCACCACCCAATCAGATATCTTTAAAGGAAGTTCCTTATTCTCAAGTACACGAACAAGACCGCCATCATCTTCAAAATCAGGATAGATAAGTTCTGAATCACCACTCACTTCAAACATAAACCCGTCTCCTGGATTCATTGTATCTAGACTACCATACCAGCCAAAATCAGTATAGTATTCAGCTGATGCGGTTTGGTTCTTGATAAATATTCCACTGTCACCGATTGAGTTTAAAGCTTCACCAATTCCACCAGCATTTTGGGGAACAAATCCAATCCAGTTCCATCCATCAATAAGGCTAATAGGCGTACTCAATGGATCAGCAGGATATCCAGTAAACTCTAATGTTCCAGAATTTGCTAAATCCAATTTATACATAGAAGTTAAATTCAAATTATCAAGTGAACCATACCAACCGAATCCATCATAGTATTCTGCTGATGCTGATTGATTTTTAATAAAATCACCTTCTGCAGATGCCAAATTGGATAATACATTACTTAAACTCATATCATCTGATTCAGCATTAATAGAGAACCAATTCCATCCTGCACCCATACCAATTGATATATCAACTGTTGTAGTGATGTTCAATTCGTGTGGAGTGATTGCATTTCCAATAATATCATTAATTACAAACGAATATCCCTCAGCGATATCATATACCATATCATCGGAGGCATCATAGTAATTGAAGGAAATATTATCACCATCTGAATTACTGCGAATCTGCATTTCATACAAGATTGTACCAGCGTATTCACTTGGGAAATCTTCGGGGATATTCAGTTTAACTGCCAATCCACGGACATTCCCATCAGAGTCAAATCCAGCCAGAATATCTCCTGCATCTCCCATCTGTTCACCATCAAGGCTAACTACAGCAGTCATAGAAGCGGTATGCTCATATCCACCAGGATTGTCTTGCCAATCAGGATAGTTTGGTGGTGTGTCTGGACAATCAGTCTGACTACATTCTAAAGATTCATCCCAGCATTCTTGTTCAGGTCCAGGACCAAAACATACACCACATTCATCTTGGTCTGCATTTTCTCCATTACAGACTCCGCAGTCATCTTCAGTTGCATCTCCACCCCATTCACCTGCACAATCCTGCTCACAGTCATTGGTTGGGTCAGCGTCACAAGTTCCGCAATTATCATAAAATTCACAACTTCCATCATTCATAGTCGCATCGGGATCAAAGTTACATGCAGATTCATCCATACAACCATAAACATCTGTCATTTCGTTGGTGGTTGCACATGCTTCATCTGAATGGTCTGATTCAGATCCGTCCATATTATTTGTATAGGTTACCGTATAGCAATGAGATTCAGAGTAGCCTAATCCACCATCAACATAGCCGGCATTTTCTAAACCGTTGGCAAGTAATGAACCATCTCTATATACATTATAGGAATATACAGGGTCATCACCGGGGCAGTCATTCACATCACATTCGTAACTGCCATCCCAGCACATAGTACCATAGTAACAATCTCCAACTTCCATAAAGTTGCATGCATTTGGATCTTCACAATGTAAAATAATACCACCAAAGCAACTGCCTTCATTTAAATCCACATCCAGTGCATTACCATTTGCATCAGAAAGAACTGCATTGGTAAGACAGGCTTCATCGCCCATATTCTCAAATGCAACATCCACAAGTACACCAGATCCTGCAGGAATAGTTGCACCAGTTAAACTGAAACCAATTACCGTAGAACCACTGGTAGAAATCATAAATCCATTTTCCTCAGCAGATCCACCAGATGCGCCGGTAATAGTCAGACCGGTAATATCAAATTGGAATCCTGCAACAGGAGTATCATTGGTCATAATTACTTCAACAGTTCCATCACCTGCAGCACCAAAACTAAGAGAGGTACCACCTGATGGCTCATCAGGGCAGTCGTTAGCATCACAGGTATAACTGCCATCCCAACACATACTGCCATAATCACAGTCACCGTCATGCATATAATTACACGCATTAGGGTCTTCACATTGTAGAACAATGCCACCATAACATGCACCTAATTCAACTGCAAAAGGTTGTCCTCCAGAACTTGAAAGTACTGCATCAGCAAGACATATTTCTTCTGTAAAACCAGTATAGGAAACACTCAGAAGTGTACCTGAACCAGCCGAAATGGTTGCTCCGCTTAATGAGAACCCTAAGACTGTAGTTGAACTGGCGGATATCATAAACCCATTTGCTTCAGCTGAACCGCCTGATGCTCCTGTGATATTAATTCCATCCAAGTCAAATTGGAAGCCAGCCACCGGTTCAGCATTTGCCATAACAATATCCAATGTACCTGCATCGGTATTTACATTTTCAAGTTGGAGAGAAAAACTTCTGTCTCGATCTCCCATGCCATCCCAGGTGAGGGTTATCTGGTTTTCACCACCTACAGCACTAAGGTCTGTCCAGGAAATACAATCATTATTTCCATTACAGACACCACAATCATCTACTACTGAGCCTTCACCATCATCACATTCACAGCCTTCAGTTGCATACCAGCAACCCATATCTACTGTGGCATCAGGATCATAATTACAGGCATCCATATCCGTACATCCATAAATGTCACCAGCCTCAACAGAGAAACTGCCGCTGGCAGTTTCAGTTGGCATAGAGTTACCATACGGGTCTGATACCACTAAATTCTCAAGTGATAAGTTTGCGTTCCCTTCAGCTTCACCATTAAGGGTTAGACTCACAACTGGTCCACTGCCTGGGGCTATATCATCACCCGTTAAGCTGAACAATAGCACAATACCATTGGCTGCAGAAACATTAAATCCTGCAGTACGATCTGTAGTTTCAGCAGAATACAGACTGGCAATAGCAGGGTCAATATCCAAGTAGAACTGGAAACCACCAACGCCAGAGCTGTTATCC
>CAZGBZ010000157.1:0-4261 GCA_964524135.1 uncultured bacterium | reverse complement strand
ACTCATTTTGCATATTCTCAAATTCCATGAGATAAATGGTATTGTATCCTGACTCGGAGAATAGGAAACCAACCATTGACAAAATTATAAACAGTTTAATTCGGTAGAAATACATTGGATTCAATTTATACAATAATTTGAAATTATATTCATTAATTATAAACCATCAGGACATCATTCTTCAAATTCCTGAATGCAAATATTAGAAATATTAATCATTACAGAAAATGATTTATCTGTATCAACTTTTATTCCAAGTTTATTATTTTCTATAACATAATCAAAATTATTTACTACTTCACCTTTTTCTCTATCCATGGCAATTTTAATCTGGGAGCATTTTATCCCTTCCAAATGGGTGATTTGAAAATAAATGGAGTCTAATATTGTTTCAAATGATTCAGCAATATCATTATCATTAAAAATGATAGTATCTGAGAGGGTTGGTTCTACAATTGCAAACCAATTCAGTCCTTTTTCTTCTGTAAATAAAGAGTGATAATCATTTTCTCGAATGTCTCTGTCAAAAAGAGGTTCAATTTCAAAATCAATTTGGGAGCCCCATTCATCCCATTCATTTGAAGCATCATGTGGGAAATAAAAGCGTATTAAATTATTCTTATCTTCAAAGCCTGTTAATTTTGGTTCAGGGTAATCAATATAGCAATTGTCACAAGACGAGTCTCCACCATTTAATTCTGTTCCATTATATCCATCCAGGGCATAAATGGAAGTACCTAAGGTAACCGAATTGGTATCGGCACCTATATAAGTGTCATCCTGTAGTTTAAAAGTAGCAATGGTATTAATTTTTATTCTCCATGATTGACCTAAATTTGTCGATCCACCAATACACAAATCACAATCATCATCTACAGCAAATCCACCACATTCACCATTGCAATCATTTCCATCAGCCAAACCTCCAAAACCTGAAAGATCACCAGCACAGGAACCGTTATTATAGTTAGGAGGATTCTCCTTATCATAATTACAATTTGATTCATCAATACATCCTCCAACAACAATTTCATCACAAAATTCATCAATCTGGAAACAACAATTGCCTTCATTATCAATTGGTGGATCATTAGATTTATTTGCATCACAAATCTCCAGACAGTCCACCAAGGATCCTTGTGGATCATCACAATCACAGTCATCAGAAGCAAACCAACAGCTATTATCGTCAATTGCTGCAATTTCATCAAAATTACAAGCATTGGAATCGGTACACCCTTCAGTCCCCTTATCACATGAGGATGACATCATGAGTAATGATAAAAATAATAGGGTTATTATCTGTATGATTCTTGCCATGGATTGCAGGTAAATATAAAGGTTATTTAAAAACCAATTGTAATGTTCTGTAAAATAAAACAGGGGCAGAATGTCTGCCCCTGTTTGTAGGTTTAAGCTTTACTCAATTTCTATTTTATGAGCATCAATTTTTGAATATTTGTCTGCCCACCTGCACTCATTTTAACAAAATAAATTCCGCTGGCCTGGCTGTCGGCATCCCATTGCAATTCATAATTTCCAGATGCATATACACCATTTGCAAGTTCCGCCATCTCTCTTCCCAGCATATCATGTATAGCAACATGGACTTCCATTTCGCTAGGGATACTCATGCTAATCATTGTCACCGGGTTAAACGGATTTGGATAGGCACTGGAGAAACTGATCTCTTCTGGAATTATTTTATTCGTCAATTGAATAACTGACATTCCCAAATTCTGCCAGGTAATTTCACCTTTAGATTCCATTTCAATCAGCGCATTTGTTGAAGCGTCTAACACCTTAAAAGTAATCTTGTCTCCAACTTCCCCGTAGTCAGCATATTTTGTGCTGCCATCTGCTCCCATTGCAGGAACATCCGTAGCTTCACCATACCAGTAACGTGCACCCACAACCACATCACCATTATAGGCAATAATAAGGTCATCAGTATTTAATTCTTCACCATCAATTTCAGCAGAATTCACAAAGTAGAAGGCTTGATTCATGGATTGAGCATAGGTATATGCCTCTGGTAATACTTTACTAACCTTTATCTGCCTTGCCAAATTATCATCAGACGCAGGTGGATTATAGGAAAAGTCAACAGCTTCACTGGTAATAAACCAGTAGCCCTCTGTTCCGCTAAGGTCCATTAGACCTCCAATCCATCCATCTTCACTATTATATGCAGATTCACCCTCAGCAATTATACCGATTATAGAACTCTGTACATCTTCTGGAATAGTTTCAATTAGTGGAGCGAATCCCGCAAATGGATAAGATATAAGGTTTGAACCACCATGTAATGAGTATATTGTTTCTGGATCAGTTGGCAACCCTTCTACATTAAGCTCCTCTTCATCGGACACTTTCAACCAATATCCATCTTCCCTTTCGATGGTAAGCAGGGTACCCAGCCATTGACCATCTACAAAACTTGCAGATGTACCTTCACCTAGGACACCAGGGCTTGAACTTTCAATTTCGCTTAACACATTTTCAATGCTATTATCTTCAGGAAGCGTATAGAAACTCACCAAATCCAAACCATCTAATGCTATGCTAAGTTGAGCACAATCATTATCTGGGTCAGAGTCGCAATCACCACAATCATCTTCGTAACTGTCACCAAAACATTCTCCGGCACAATCCATATCCATATTGCCACCATCACATACACCGCAATCATCTAACTCAGAATCGCCATTGGGTACACCAGCACAGTCATCACAATCATCACCAGAATTGTCTCCAGCTACACATCCACAATCACTTTCCCAGTTATCACCATAGGGAACGCCTGCGCAATCATCACAATCATCACCAGCGTTTTCCCCACCTACACATCCACAATCACTTTCCCATGCTGAACCGCCCCATTCACCGGCACAGTCCTGCATACAATCATTTGAGGAGTCATTATCACAAACTCCACATTCATCTTCCAATGCATCACCATAGCATTCGCCTGCGCAATCCATGTCAGCATTATCATTGGAGGTATCACTATCGCAAACTCCACATTCATCTGTATAGGAGTCACCATTAGGTACGCCCGCACAATCTTCACAACTACTGTTATCACCTCCACAAACTCCACATTCATCTTCCATACTGCCGTCACAAGCGCAATAGCCCTCATTTGGGTTGCCATCACAGTCACAAGTACCTTCTGGGAGGATACAGCTTCCATCATCTAAAGTAGCTTCAGGATCATAGTTACAGGCATCCATATCAGCACAACCATAAATAAATTCAAGACCACCTTCTTCAATATCGTCTTCTACATCTTCGAGAGCATCAGCAATATCTTCTGTAGAATCAAAATCTGTTTCCGCCAATTCTTCCTCAGTTAATAAAATAGTAAATTCAACTTCTACCTCAACACTTCTTTGGGGCATTATTGTAACATTTGTAACTTCTACAGTACCTTCAGGAAGACCTAATCCGGTTTCTATTAGAGCTTCGAAATTTTCTTCAAAAGCTTCCAAATCTTCTAATTCTGTTTCATCTACAGTAGTTGTAACAGATGATTCCACATAGACCTCACAGGATGATCCATCACCTTCACACACACCACATTCATCAACAACTGCATTGCCAAAACAATCTCCTGCACAGTCCATATCTTCATTGCCTCCATTACATACTTCACAATCGTCATAATCAGCTTCACCACCTAATTCACCAGCACAATCAGACACAACATTTACATTATCAATCATGAATATTTCATTGCTAGACCATGGATTATCTTCCGAAGCAATGGCATCATAATATGCATTTTCAGAAGCATCAAATATTTTAAAGGAGGGTATATCACCTTGCAGCATATATCCAATTGTCCATTCAGTACCATCATCTCCCATTGCAGGTACATCACACACACTACCATTACAAACATCTGTATCCCACTTTCTTGCACCAACACAAGTTTCGCCTTTAAAAGCCCCCACCCAATCATCGGATGTTAATTCTTCACCATCAATTGTGGCGCTGTAAAAGAAATAATATGCTTGCAGGGTTGACTGTGCAAACTCAAACATTTCAGGTGCATCACAGGTTGAATTATCACCTCCGCAAACTCCACAGCCATCTACAACAGTATCACCGCCACATTCACCAGCACAATCTTCTACATTTCCAGCACAGTCACATTCACCTTCATCTATTCCATCACCACCACAATCACCACATTCATCAATTTCTGCATCACCACCCCATACACCTGCACAATCCTGTACACAATCATTAGAAC
>CAZGBZ010000156.1:0-4262 GCA_964524135.1 uncultured bacterium | reverse complement strand
TCTTCAATTCTTTAATTTCCCAGGGAAGCTGAACATATTTTCCATTGGTAACCCGACTTACAGTAGAAATATCCATTTCAATATCCTTGGCAACATCCATTAATATCATGGGTTGCAGGTTTCGCTTTTCTGAATGAAAATAATCTGGCTGACGTTTAATAATTGACTCCATTACCCGCTGGATTGTTCTTTTCCGCTGTTCTACAGCATCTACAAACCAAGCTGCTGATTCCAATTTCTTTTTTACAAAACTCCGCACATCCTTTTCATCTTTATGATCACTGAGCATGTTGATATAGGCTTTACTCACACGAATTTCCGGCAAGGTTCCATCCTGCACAACTACATGAAATTTACCTTCTCTTTCCTCAACAGTTAAATCTGGAACAACTATATTCTGTTTCGTCAATGCCTGGTCATCCCGGGGGCTGGGGTTTAACCGTGCGATAACCTCCATACCTTCATTCAAAACATCTTTTGAACAACCTATACCATCCATTATTTTTTCATAGCGGTGATTTACAAAATCATCAAAATAATCCCTTAGAATAATTATAGCTTCATTATTCTCGCCCCGGACTTCTGCCTGGGCTAAAAGGCAATCCTGCATATTGACAGAAGCCAACCCTGGTGGATCCAGTCTTTGGATCAAATGCATCACATCCAACACTTCCTGCTCTTCTACCTGTAACCTGTCTGAAATGAGCATGGGTTCAATTGTCAGGTAACCCTGTTCATCCAGATTGCCTAACACCTCTTCTGCTATTCTAAGGCTTTTATTATCCACATTACAATCCTGAACCTGTTTTAGTACCTGCTCTGACATAGTTTCCTGAGAGACTAAGGGGAATTCCCGTTCCTCATCTTTTTTCACCTGAGTTTTAGGGTATTCAAAATCGTCGTTTACTCCCAGGAGTTCTTCCCAATCAAATTCAATTTCTTCTTCAGACTCTAATTTTTCTTCTACCATTTCATCAATTTCCTCCTCGTCAGGTAATTCCATCATTTCCAAGGCAGGATTTGTTTCCAATTCATGAAGAATTCGCTGTTCCAGAAGTGGCAGGTTTAGCTGAAGCAGGCTTGCCTGAAGAACTTGCTGAGGAGATAACTGCTGCTTAAGTGAAAGGTTTTGAGAAATTTTAGGCATCGATAAAATCCATTTTAAATTTGCTGCCCAGATAAAGCCGTCTTGCTTCCTCATCGTCTGTAAGTTCCCGGGCAGACCCGGATTTTAATATATCTCCTTCGTATAAGAGATAGGCACGGTCGGTAATGGTGAGAGTTTCCCTCACATTATGATCCGTAATAAGTACGCCAATATTTCTGGATTTTAATTCGAAAATGATTTGTTGGATATCCTCTACCGCAATGGGGTCAATACCTGAAAAGGGTTCATCCAGCAAAATAAATTTGGGCTCCATTACAAGCGCCCTGGCTATTTCAGTTCGTCTTCGTTCCCCGCCAGACAAGGTATAGGCTTTACTTTTCCTGATATGACCAATGGAGAAATCATCCAATAGTTTTTCCAAGCGCTGAGATTGCTCCTCTTTATTCAGGGATGTCATTTCCAGCACCAATCTAAGATTATCCTCAACCGAAAGTTTAGTAAATACCGAAGGCTCCTGCGCCAGATAACCAATTCCTTCTCTTGCCCGTTGATACATTGGAAGATTGGTTATATTGGTGTCATCTAATCTTACCTCCCCACTATTGGGGCGAATCATACCAGTAATCATATAAAACGTTGTAGTTTTACCCGCTCCGTTTGGACCAAGTAGTCCTACAACCTCACCCCTTTTAACATTTATAGAGATTCCTTTAACGATTTCTTTATTACCATAAGATTTACGAAGATTTTTTCCAGATAATATTTCTGTGTCTGCTACATTCATATTATATCCCATCCCGTGCAATGCCGAAAGGCTTGGAAATTTTCCAACGTTCAAGGTCCATATCTGATTCGAATCCAACCCCATAGAGTGTATCCCCATTGGTGGTGGTAAACATTACAGAATCTTCAGCAATAATCATTCTGTATCGATTATCCCAGAGGATTTCACTGGTGGTAAGGGTATATCCACTATCTGAGACTACAAACACATTTCCATTGGCATGGAGATTATTACTCTGTTCATTTATCCGAGCTGAATCAGAATAGAGAATGCTCATATGGGCTCCATCTTCACTGAAAAAATCAGCTTCAACATTCCCAACCAACAATGCCATTTCATTGGATCTTTTGTATAATTTATCTGATTTTGCTGTTACGATTTTATTATCCTCTCGACTGAGAACGATAATTGGATTCCATATTTCATTTTCCATCAATTCTTCTGATGTCCCATTTTCATTGATTTTGGTTTTACCGGTGCAGGTAATAAACAAAAGTGCTAAAATGATTGAGATGATATTTTTCAACTTTATACAAGCAACCCTAAATTAAATTACAATTGTAAACTTTTTTCCTTTTCCTCAATTGCAGCTGCAATAAAATCACGGAAAAGGGGATGAACATTTACAATCCGACTTTTTAATTCAGGGTGAAATTGGACTCCCACAAACCAGGGGTGATTTTTCAACTCTATCATTTCCACTAAATCCAAGTCAAGGTTTTCACCACTTACAATTAAACCCATTTGTTCCATTTTATTACGTAATTCGTTATTCACCTCATAACGATGGCGATGTCGTTCATTTATATTCCGTTTTTGATAGGCTTTGTACGCATGTGTTTTACCCTTCACCCTACACGGATAAGATCCCAAGCGCATGGTTGCCCCTTTAGTTTTAACATTCCGCTGCCCCTGCATTAAATCAATAACCGGAAATTTACACTTATTTACAAATTCAGTACTATTGGCATTTTTCCACCCACAAACATGACGAGCAAAATCAATTATTGCACATTGGAGACCTAAGCATATTCCAAAAAATGGAATCCCCTTTTCTCGGGCATATTTTGATACCATTATTTTTCCTTCAATCCCCCTATCTCCAAACCCACCAGGGATTAGTATTCCATCCACATTTTTAAATGCTCCTTCCACATCATGAGTCTCTTCAAGTTTTTCGGTGTCAACCCATTTCACATTCACTTCAGTATCATTTTCAATTCCAGAGTGAATAAATGCCTCAATTATACTTTTATAAGCATCATGAAGCCCATTGTATTTACCGCATAAGGCTATGGTAACCTTGTTTTTAGGATTTTTATATCTACCTATTGAGCTTTCAAGTACATGAAGGTTTTCCTGATGGTTGGGTATATTAAGTCCTAATCTATTTAAAATGGCAATGTCAAAATTCTGTTCATCTAACACCAGGGGGATTTCATAAATTGTCTCAACATCCGGAGATTCAAATACGTGTTCTGTTTCTACATTGCAGAATAGTCCCAGTTTCTTCTTTAGTTTTGGAGTAAGATGATGATTTGCTTCTGTACGGCAAACAAGTAAATTTGGTTCCAATCCAATTTCTCGAAGACGCATAACGCTATGTTGGGTGGGTTTGGTTTTCATTTCAC
Organism: uncultured bacterium; assembly: GCA_964524135.1. Classification (GTDB taxonomy): domain Bacteria; phylum Fidelibacterota; class Marinisomatia; order SCGC-AAA003-L08; family D37C17; genus D37C17. The sequence continues at coordinate 739 of CAZGBZ010000156.1, read as the reverse complement.
CAGCAGCACTAATATAGGGCAATAAAGTAGTGTGAATGACTAGAGAGTTATCTTTACCTTCTTCAAGAATAAACTGTCGAATAGCTTCATAAAAGGGCTGACCCTCAATATCCCCAACGGTACCCCCCACTTCCGTAATAACCACATCGTATTTTTTGCGAACATTTACCGCTTTAATTCGGTGTTTAATTTCATCTGTAATATGAGGAATCACCTGAATGGTATCACCCAAATAGTCACCCCGGCGCTCTCGTTCAAGAACATCCCAATAGATACGACCGGAGGATGTGGTATTGATACTGCTAAGGGATTCATCAATAAATCGCTCGTAATGACCTAAATCCAAATCGGTCTCTGATCCATCATCCAGCACGAATACTTCCCCATGCTGATAGGGATTCATGGTACCAGGATCTACATTCAGATAGGGATCAAGTTTGTGAATTGTAACCTTGAATCCTCTGGATTTTAGCAAAAATCCAAGAGAAGAAGCCACAATCCCTTTACCTAAACCCGATAATACACCTCCAAATACAAATACATATTTTACTGGATTTTTTTGCATTTTACCTCTTAGTGTGATTTTTGAATAGTAATTGGGGATACTGCCCGGTATAAAAATTACGTCTATTTCAGTATTTTTGGGCAGTAAATTATTTATCAATTATTGTAATTTTTGTTTCCCACATAAAATTTATTACTCCTAATTTTAAGCCCTGTATGAGTAGTATTAGCCAAT
>CAZGBZ010000155.1:0-4307 GCA_964524135.1 uncultured bacterium | reverse complement strand
GGGAACGTTCTGCACTCCCACAACGAAAATCTACGTTACCCTCACAAACTGAAGCACCAGCGCTTGTTCCATCACCACCACAAACACCGCATTCATCAAATTCTAAGTTAGAACCACATACATTATCACAACCTGATGGTCCAGCCTCTCCACAGCCACAACCTAAATCTTCATTACCATCACAATCACAATCGCCATCTTGAATACCAATACCACCACACACGCCACATTCATCTAATTCTGCATCGCCACCCCAGGCTCCAAAGCAATCCTGTATACAATTATTTTCAGCATTATTATCACAAGTTCCACAATTATCAAAAGTTGCTTCACCCCCCCAATCACCGTTACAGTCGGGGGTACAGTCGTTGGATGGATTGTCATCACATACACCGCAATTATCTTCACTATTTTCTCCATTAGGTATTCCGGCACAATCAACACAACTATTATCACCACCACACACACCGCATTCATCTATTACATTCCCGTAGCAATCACACTCATCTTCGGGAATTCCACTACCTCCGCAAATTCCACATTCATCATATTCAGCAGTACCCCCCCAGTCACCATTACAATCGGGGACACAATCATTTGAATAGTCAGAATCACAGGTACCGCAATTATCCAATACAGCATCTCCATTTGGGAATCCCGCACAATCAACGCAGGCATCTGACCCTCCACAAACATTACAATCATCTATTTCAACAGTACCGCCCCAATCACCATTACAATCCTGAACACATGCTTCCTGCCCGGTTTCTCCAGCATAACAATGTCCACAATTATCAATAAGGGCTGTACCGCCCCAATCACCGTTACAGTCAATTTCACAATCATTTTCTGAATTATCATCACAAGAACCACAATTATCAAATGATCCAAATCCAAAAGAGCCTTCGCAATTGAAAATACAACCGGGATTGTCTGGAGAATCACCTGCACAGTTTCCACAAGCATCAATAAATGCATTTCCGTTTAGTTCTCCCGAACAATCGGTACAGGATTGATTCCAAGCAGGGTGCTGGGTGCAGTCTTCTTCAAATTGAGAGCAGTCAATACAGGTGGGAGTGTTACAATCATCATATATTCCGGTTCCCTGAAAAACATCAAAACAATCATATTCACAATTTTCAGTACAGTTTCCATCACAATCAAAACCATCTGGGGGGCCGTCACCACCACAAACATCGCATTCATCTAGTTCAGCATCACCGTTCGGAGTACCACCACAGTCATCACAGTCATCACCGGAGTTATCCGCAGCTACACAGCCGCAGTCACTTTCCCATGAATCGCCATTAGGAACTCCAGCGCAATCTTCACAAGTTGAGCTATCTCCACCACATACATCACATTCATCTAAAACATTTTCATCACAATCACAATCGCCAACAGGAATACCAGATCCATCACATACACCACAAATATCTTCTACTGCAGTGCCACCACATTCACCGGTACAATCTATATCAATTGCACAATAACAATCGCCCCAATTGGCTGCAATATAACCAGCATTACCATCTGTGACAGCATTATTACCGGCACCACCGGTATCTTCTCCAAAGCAAATATCTTGTCCTACAAATGCTGAATATGTTACCTGGGTTAATATTCCTGACCCAGGGGGAATAGTTGCACCTGTCAATGAAAATGCTAATATAGTTGTGGAGGAAGTGCTTACCATAAATCCCTCCGGAGCAGAAGCACCTGTTATATTAATTCCAATCAGTTCAAACTGGAACCCACCTACTTCTTCTTCATTTATCATGTAAATATCAAGGGTGCCTGCACCCGTATCCACATTCTGGATTTCCAGGCTAACAGCCGACCATGCAGTAACGGTCACAACCGATAAAAGTATTATTTGTTTAAACCACTTCATAAAATTTAATTGCTAATGATTTTTTATACATCATAATAATCAATTCCCAAATTTCCGTGAAAATTAGGGATAACCCGAACAGGTTCTTTTGCCCTTCGTCACATTATAGGTTTTTACCCTATAAATTCACCTTATTCTAAATAATTGAATAATGGCATCCCGTGACTCATTTTATATAGTTCAGGAATCCTCCTCCAGAGAATTGCTAATTGAATCAGCGATTTTGGGAATTAAATCTGTATGAAATATAAGTAGAAATAACCCTTAATTCCAATTCAAGAGGTGCTACAATATGTAACAGGTGACTCAGGTCACAATATTGAGGGTAGATAGCTTCAAAATCATATTACAAATATCTGTTTACAAATTGTTAAGATTAATATTTTGGTTTTTTTTCAACATTGTAGTAACTTTCAGCCATGAAAACATTAATAATAACTTTTATCTCGATAGTCTATATCTCTTTTGCAGGAGGTACAACCCTACAGAGTATTTTTGACTCATCCGGTTCTGGAAACGGATATGATAAACATGTAACCTTATCTCCTGATGTAATATATACAGGAGGATTGGGGATTTTTGAGGGCAATGTGCTCATTGATGGTCAGGGAGCAATTATTGATCTTCAGGGAGGATCTGGTATTTGGGTATATGCAGATGAATATTACCCTGCCAATTTGGATATTCAATTTTGCAATATCATCAATGGTGCCTATTATGGGGTCAGTTATGGTGGAACTTCCACCGGTACTCTTACTAACTGCAATTTTGTCCAAAATGATTTTGGGGTTAAACTTTACGATTACTCAGATGTTGAAATTAAAAATTGCAACTTAATTGAAAATACTGTGTATGGAGTTGGGATCTATAGTGAGTTCCCAGTTTGTGAGATAAACTACACCAACGCCTGGGGAAATGGTGAAGCTGCCTGGATGGAAAATTGCCCTGGCTGAGGAAGCATATGGACTCCGTGGGAGCCCGAAGATGGTTTAGGAATTATTGAGACTAATCCCCTCTTTGTTAATATTGATCAGTGGAATTTTGAATACCAGGATAATTCACCCTGTATAGATGCTGGCGATCCCTTTGATGAAGACCCTGATGGCAGCATACGGGATATTGGCGCTCATTGGTTTAGCAGTGAAGAAACAACGCTAGGTGATTGTAATGCAGACGGAACTCAGAATGTTATTGATATTATTATTATGATTAACGAATGTATTTTGGGTGGAGATGAAAACTGCGATTGCGGAGATATGAATCAAGATGGGATAGTGAATATTCTGGATATTGTAAGTCTTGTGAATAATATTTTATCTCCTTAGGACCTTTCCCTTATAACCCCTTTTTTACCCCAAATTGCACTGAGTAAGCGCCGAGAATTCAATTTTATTGAACTCTGTTTCTTCGCAACTTTGTTACTTTGATTCTCAACTACTCCAAAAGCTTTCCAGCCTTCATCACATTAAGAATTCTATCTGACCCCATCCAATAGGGTATTTCTTCAATGGAACTCAATTCCCAGAATAACATATCCGCTTGATATCCTTCACCAACTACCCCCAATTGTTTTTCACGCTTAATTGCTTTAGCACCACTCCAAGTTGCACCCTTAAAAGCTTCTTCTATTGATAATCCACAATATAAATTTGCCAATGAAATAATGTGGGGCATGGATTGAATTGTACAAGACCCCGGGTTAAAATCTGTGGCAATAGCAACATCACAGCCTGAGTCGATCATCTTTCGTCCCGGTGCATATATTGTTTTTCCCAGAAATAGAGTTGTACCAGGAAGCAAGGTGGCAATAACACCAGCCTCAGCCATTTTCTGAATACCTTCATCACTTACAGCCATTAAGTGATCAGCAGAAACTGCACCCACTTCAGCTGCCAAACCTGCGGCACCTGAATCAGAAAATTCATCTGCATGAAGCCGTGGTGTTATACTATGGTCCTTGGCAGTTTCTAATATTTTCAGGGAATCATCTAAAGTAAAATATCCATTTTCACAAAATACATCGCAAAATTCAGCGAGGTTTTCCTCTGCCACTTTGGGAATCATATCTTCACAAATTAATCGAACATAACCAGATTGGTCATTATTGAATTCTGGTGGGAACGCGTGGGCTCCCATAAAGGTTGGAATAATATCCAGGGGACTTGCTTCATTTAAGCGTTTAATTACTCTCAGCGATTTTATTTCATCTTTAACAGTTAGCCCATACCCTGATTTTGCTTCAATAGTAGTAGTACCATGAACAAGGAAGAAATTAACCCTTTCTAAACATTCTTCAAATAATTGATCTTCGCTGGCATTCCTAACAGCATTAATGGAAGAAATTATTCCTCCACCCTTTAAAGCAATTTCTTCATACGATTTACCAGATACGCGCATGCCAAATTCAGTCGCT
>CAZGBZ010000154.1:0-4349 GCA_964524135.1 uncultured bacterium | reverse complement strand
TCTATCTAGAAAAAATATTTTAAAACGTGATAATCATACCTGTCAATATTGTGGAATAAAATCTGTACCCATGACCATTGACCATATTATTCCACGTAACAAAGGTGGAGGTGATAGTTGGGATAATTTAGTGGCAGCCTGCGTACCTTGTAATACTAAAAAAGGGAATCAAACTTTAAAGCATATTCAAATGGATTTATCCAAAACACCCCGAAAGCCAACAATGATCTTACATCTACAAAAATTTGTAAAACAATTTCAGAGCTCGTGGCGACCTTATTTATTTATGCAGGAGAGTAATTAAATATTGGAAGACTGGAAATTTGGAGTCAATATTTATCAGAGAGTATATTTTTTAATAAACCGTTGAAACGGTTACAATTAAATCTTTTCAGTTAGCCCACGACTTACCCGCCTGTTCACGAAAAATAATTGCGGGCAGGAGTCGTGGGGTGCAATTAAATATAATAAATTTTAATCATTTTAATGGTTTTTCAATACGTATAAAATTGTGATTAAACTATTAAGCATAGGATAAACAAAAAATGACGGAACTAAATAAACCGATTCTACTTTCAGGAATTCAGCCAAGTGGGCATCTCTGTATTGGAAACTATTTGGGAGCGCTAAAAAATTGGGTGAACCTTCAGGAGAGTCATGACAGCATTTTTCTGGTGGTGGATATGCACGCACTTACGGTGAGGCAAAATCCTGCTGAACTTCGCCAGCGCTGCCTATCGTATGTAGCGCAGTATATCGCCTGTGGGATTGACCCGGAGAAAAGTACTATTGTCATTCAATCTCATGTTCCCCAACATACAGAGCTCATGTGGATTCTCAGCACCCTCACCTATATGGGTGAATTGAATCGCATGACCCAGTTTAAGGATAAATCAAAAAAGCATGCTGCCAATATAAATGCTGGACTTTTCACCTATCCCATACTTATGGCATCTGATATTTTATTGTACCAAGCGGACCTAGTACCAGTTGGCGCCGACCAAAAGCAGCATCTTGAATTGGCTCGGGATTTGGCTATTCGGTTTAATTCTACCTATTCTGATACCTTCGTGGTGCCAGAACCATATATTCCAAAAGCTGGTGCTCGTATTATGAGTCTGCAGGATCCGGAAAAGAAAATGTCTAAATCCGATGAAAACCTGAATAACCTTATCGCAATTCTGGATTCGCCTGATGTTGTAAAGAAAAAAATAAAACGGGCAGTAACCGATTCAGGTGTAGAAGTTAGAATGGATAAATCCCGTCCAGGAATATCGAACCTGGTGCAAATGTATTCTCTCATCACAGAGTTATCGATCAAGGATGTGGAAGCACAGTTTTCAGGGAAAATGTATTCTGATTTCAAGACTGATTTGGGAAATGTCACCGCTGAATTTTTAGAGCCCATCCAGAAAAAATACGATGAAATCAGCAAAAACAAAGCCTATTTGGAATCAGTTCTTGCAAAGGGATCTGAAAATGCGTTTTATCGCGCTAGAAAGACTCTTTCCAAAGTATATCGCAAAGTAGGCTTAGTTCAGCCAGCCCGCTAAAATTAATGGAATATCAAGTTAAAGTAGAGAATTTTGAAGGTCCCATGGACCTATTACTCTTTTTCATCCAAAGAGATAAGCTTAATATTTTTGATATTCCCATCGCCCATATTACCAAAGAATTTTTAGAATATATGAAAATGATGGACCTTATGAATATTGATTTGGGAGGGGAGTTTGTATATATGGCAGCTTTATTGTTGAAAATAAAAGCAAAAATGCTGTTGCCTGTATCGGATGAGGAAGAAGATAAGATTGAAGACCCCCGAACACCCTTGGTTCAGCGTTTGCTGGAATATCAGCAATTCAAGAAAATGAGCGAAGAGCTTCAGGAAAAATTTAGCGAGCATGCAGTTCATTATTCCTGTGGGCAGGAAATGACGTATGACAAAAATACTGAACAATTAACAAACCCAGTTCATAATGTTACCCTTTATACTCTATCAACTATTTTTCAGGATCTTATTCATCGTCTCCCGGATGTAAATCCTTATGAGTTACATGAAGAGCCAATTCATCTCGATGAACAAATAGCTTTTTTATTAGGAGAAATTAATTCTACTAAACGCTTGTGCTTTACCACTCTTTTTCCATTTTTAAAAACACGATTGAGAATTGTGGTTACATTTATGGCGATATTGGAAATGCTGCGGACCAATCAGGTTTCAATTGAACAGGATGAACCTTTTGGAGAAATTATTTTAACTGGAGTTGCTGCCTAATGGATATAAAAAATCTTGTAGAAGTATTACTTTTTGCCTCTCCGGAGCCGTTGACTCAGTCACGGTTCAACCATATTCTTCAGGAGGAAAATTCTATTGATTTAATTCCAATTATTGACGAATTAAATTCCGATTATGAAAAATCTGAAAAGGGATTGAAAATTCAAAAAATTGGCGGAGGCTATCAAATTTTATCCCAAAGGGAATATCATGTATATATTGAAAGATTATTTAAACATACAAAAAAGCTACATCTATCCCGTCCGGCACTTGAAGCGCTGTCTATTATTGCCTATCGGCAACCTGTAAGTAAAGCGGAAGTTGAAGCAATTAGGGGCGTAGAATGTGGTTCCGTTGTGAATACACTCATGGAAAGAGAGCTCATCACCGTAAAAGGCAGAGGGAAGACAGCAGGTCGACCGCTTTTATTTGGTACAACACAAATCTTTTTGGAGTCATTTGGACTTGAAAAAACAACTGATCTCCCTAAACTTAAAGAACTTTCTGAACTGATGGGTGATATTCCTGATCCTGAATTATTTGAGAACAATTTTGAGGCTGAATAAATATCTTGCTCGTGCAGGGGTGGCATCCCGGCGTAAATGTGACAGCCTGATTGAGTCGGGAAAGGTTGTGATAAATGGTCATGTTAAAAGGAATTTTGGTTACCAGGTTGGCGCTGATGATATTGTGGTTTGTAATGGAATGCCCATAAACTCTCTTCCCAAAACGAAGGTATATCTTGTTAATAAATTAAAAGGCTATATTTCTACCTCATCGGACCCCCAAGGTCGAAAATGTGTCATTGATTTGGTGTCCAGTACTGATCGTTTATTTACAGTTGGCAGATTAGACAGGGATACCACTGGCGCTATACTGGTTACAAACGATGGAGAAATGGCCAATAAACTAATGCATCCTAAAAACCAAATTGAACGGGTGTATGTTGTTGCATCCAAGTTGAATATCTCTCGGGATAAGAGGGGACATTTATCTAAAGGACTTGATCTGGGAGATGGAACCAAAGCAAGGGGTGAGCTTCAGCGTCTTGATAGAAAAGGGGGGCTGATTTATTGGAAAGTTGTCCTACGGGAAGGGAAGAATCATGAAGTAAAAAGAATATTCAAGGCATTGGGTTCAGCAGTTGTGCATCTCCATCGTCAATCCTTTGCTGGTATGGAAATTGATAAAATATCCCCTGGAAAATTTCAAGTCTTGAAAGAGAATGATGTTAAGAAGCTTTTAGAGGGTATTCCAGAGTAAATAGCTGGCTTAATTTGTTTTCCAATTTATAATTATTATTTTGAAGAAAAACATTCCTACTAATAATCCAGAGAAATATTTTATTAATGATAAAAACCTGCTTAAATTACTAGGCTTTTTTAAAAGAGACTTTTTGACGAGATGGTAATTGCGATAGACGGACCAGCAGGTTCTGGTAAATCAACTACTGCTAAATTTGTGGCAGAAAAACTTGGTTTTATTCATATCAATACGGGTGCAATGTATCGAGGTATTGCATTGAAATGTATTCAGGAAGATGTGAATATCGAGGACGCATCCCAGTTGGGTCATCTTCTAACTCATACTAAATTCGAGTTTGGCAAAGAAGGCGGATCAACTTTGTTTATGGATGGTGTTGATATTTCATCTGAAATCACCTCAGTTTCCGTCACTGACTTTGTTAGCCAGGTGAGTGCAATTTCAAAGGTACGAGAAAAATTGGTTCAATATCAGAGAGACATGGCAAAGGGAATTGATGTTGTTCTCGAAGGGAGAGATATTGGTACGGTGGTATTTCCAAATGCCGAGCATAAATATTTTCTAGTAGCGGATATTAATGAAAGAGCAAGGCGTCGTAAAAAGGAAATGGAATCTAAGGGAGAGGTTGTTTCTCTTGAAGAATTGACCTCTGAAATGAAAGAGCGGGACCGAAAAGATTCCACTCGAGAACATTCCCCTTTAAAGAAAGCAGAGGATGCGGTAGAAATAGATACTACCGGTATAACTATTGAAGAGCAGGTAAACCGCATCGTAGAAATCGTAAATAAAACAATCAAATAGGAGCAAGACT
>CAZGBZ010000153.1:2847-4395 GCA_964524135.1 uncultured bacterium | reverse complement strand
CGGAAAGTGCTGCCCAGGCCAAATCTGAATTTCTTGCAAATATGAGTCATGAATTACGGACACCATTGAATGCCATTATTGGTTTTTGTGAGATATTAATTGAAGACGCAACCGAATTAAAACAAGAAGGTGTTGTAAGTGATCTCGAAAAAATTCATACATCCGGAATAGACTTGTTGGCTTTAATTAATGACATATTAGATTTATCCAAAATAGAAGTTAAAAAAATTGATATAAATATTTCATCTTTTGAATTGAAAGATTTTGTAAATTCTGTAAAAACCACTCTGGAACCTTATGCGAAAATTAATCGAAATAACATTAAAATTAATTTGCCAAAAAAATCTATTTTAGTAAATTCTGATGAATTAAAAATCAGGCAGATATTATTTAATCTTCTTACAAATGCATGTAAAAATTCAGAAGAAAGTGATATTTTGTTAAGTATAAATAGAGAATTGGTTAAAAAAGAGAATTACATTGTTTTTAAAGTTCAGGATTATGGCGTTGGAATTCCGAAAAATAAAATGAAAGAAATATTTGAGCCATTTAATCAGGGAAATATAATTGATAATAGCAAGTTGAAAGGAACAGGGTTGGGGCTCACAATATCAAAAACATATTCAGAACTTTTAGGCGGGTACATCCATGTAAAAAGTAAAGAAGGATTAGGCTCTACCTTTACCAGTTATATTTTACAGGATTATTATCGAGATAAAGATAAACTAGATGAAAATAAAATAGTTGTAAAGCCACCAATTTCTTCCTTCCCCCAAAAGGGTAAAGTTTTAGTTATTGATGATGATATTAACTTTTTGGACTTGATAAATAGGAAGTTGTCAAAAGAGGGCTATTTAGTTTTCACTGCAAATAATGGACGGTTAGGTATTGATAAGGCAAAAAAGCTGATACCCGATATTATAATTCTTGATATTGTAATGCCTGATATGGATGGTTGGACCGTTTATCAAAAACTAAAAAAAACACCTCTACTATCACAAATTCCTGTAATAATAGTTACCATTGGTGACTATGAAAAAATGGCTAAAGATTTTGGAGTTTTAGATTTTTTATCTAAGCCAATTAAATGGAAAAATCTTGATATAATTTTATCAAAATATAAAGTTATTAGCAAAGCTAAACATATTTTAGTTATAGATGATGATTCTGCAACACGAGTAATCTTGCGTAAAATGTTGGTGAAAGATGGTTGGAGAGTTGACGAAGCTGTAAATGGGAAAGTTGCTTTAGATCGAATAAAAAAGGAAAAACCAGAATTGATTTTATTGGATTTACTAATGCCCGTAATGGATGGCTTCAAATTTTTAAAAATAGTGAAGAGTGAAGAGTCATTTGTTGATATACCTATTATCGTGATTACCTCTAAAGACCTTACCGCTGATGATTACTCCTTTTTAACTGCCAATGTTGATAGGGTCATTCAAAAAGGAGATTATACCCGGAAAGAAATCATAAGCCGAATAGACGTAGCAATAAAAGAAAGCAATCTTAAAATGTACTTTAAGGAATCTTAAAATGAAAATATTA
>CAZGBZ010000153.1:0-2837 GCA_964524135.1 uncultured bacterium | reverse complement strand
TCTACCTTGTTAAAACCGCATATTTCAACAGGAGAAAAAAGGAACATAAAATGACAATTTTACTAATTGAAGATAATGAGATGAATTTAGATATGCTATCTCGAAGGTTGGAGCGAAAAGGATATTCTGTTATTTCAGCTGGAGATGGTCTCAGTGGAATTGAAAAAGCTAATCAGAAATCTCCAGAATTAATTATTATGGATCTCAGCCTTCCTATATTGGATGGATGGGAAGCTGCAAAAAAATTGAAAGCAGACAATGCAACTAAATCTATACCAATTATTGCGCTAACTGCCCATGCAATGAAAGGGGATAGGGAAAAAGCATTAAATGCCGGTTGTGATGAATATGATACAAAGCCAGTCAATTTTGATAGACTCCTTGAAAAAATAAGAAAAGTTACCAAAACTTAAGTCACCTTAACATTTTATTATTAATTTCTGGAATAAGCGATTCCATTCCGTCAAAAATGAGCAAACAAACATCTGAAAATTATAAAATGCTTCTGAGCAATTTAAAGCATGATTTGACCAATCCAATAAATACAATATTGGGGTATGCTGAATTGATGATTGATTATCTGAAAGAAGGAAATGATAACCAAATAATAGCAGATGTTAATAAAATACATGAATCCGGCACCCTATTATTTGAAAAAATAAACACATTTTTCACTTACAATAAAGAGGGAGATCATAAATATTTACGGGAAATCATAAATATTCCAAAATTACAATTTGCAATCCGGACCCCCATTTCCACTATTTTAGGACTGACGGAGTTTCTCAGGGAAGACGTTGGTGATAATTTATCTGATTACAGTAAAGATTTTAATAACTTTTTAGGTAAAATTTATATATCTGGGAAATCAATTATTAACCAAACAAACGAATTAAGCATGTATGCCAATTACACGTTAGAGGAATTCCTGAAAAATTATAAATCGGAATTATATTTAAATGATGTATCCTTAAAATTAAATAAAAATATTGAAGATATTGAAATTCCTTTTAAAAAGGGGAATATTTTGATAATTGATGATGATAAAAGTAATCTTGAATTATTGGATAAAATCATCTCACAATCTATACATAATACTCATTGTGCAGATTCAGCAAGGGATGCCTTAGATATTCTTCAGGATAAAAAGATCAATATTGATATTATTTTGTTGGACCTGATTATGCCTGAAATTAATGGATTGGAATTATTGCAAACTATAAAAGCTGATAAAGCATTGCATCATATTCCTGTAATTATGCTTTCTGGAATGGATGACCTTGAAGCTACAGCAGAATGTATCAGTAACGGTGCAGATGATTTTTTGTTTAAACCAATAAGTAAAATATTATTAAATGCGCGTATAATAAATGCTCTTGAAAAAAAGTTTTTTCATGACAAAGAAATTAAATATCAGGAGCAAATTAAAATTGAACAGGAAAAGTCTGATAAACTGCTTCTTAATATTTTACCCAAAAGTATTGCAGAAAGATTAAAAAATGGGGAATCTCTAATTGCAGATGATTTTGAAGACTCAACCGTATTATTCGCTGATCTTGCAGGATTTACAAAATTATCTTCATCAATTTCAGCAACTGATGTAGTAATGCAGTTAAACAGCATATTTTCATTATTTGACAACTTACTCATTAAGTATTCACTTGAAAAAATTAAAACAATAGGTGATTGTTACATGCTGGTGGGTGGAGTACCAGAACCAGATTCAAATCATGCTGATTCTGTAGCAAGAATGGCATTAGTAATGCTTAATATTATCGATCAGATAAATACCAAAACCAATCAAACATTAAAAGTTAGAATTGGAATTAATTCAGGTCCGGTGTCTGCAGGAGTAATTGGTAAAGAGAAATTTATCTATGATTTGTGGGGAGATACAGTAAATGTTGCCAGCCGCATGGAAACCTATGGCTCAAATGATAAAATTCACGTGACACACAATACTTATTTACAACTGAAAGACCAATACTCTTTTTCCAAAAGAGAAAAAATGGACATCCCCGGTAAAGGAGAGATGAAAACTTACTTTTTAAATGGAAAAATTTAATATAATATTTCCATGCCATAAAGTATCTAAAGTATAACTTGATATATAAAGTGCTAACAGAATCTTTTAAAAAACCATCTGCCTGTACCATTGTAACGGAAGACAGGTTAAAATGGTTAAAGATTTACTAATAATTTCAAGCAACCCACGATTTAAATCGTGGGCTAGCCGAAGAAATTTCATTAGGAACCGTTCAACGGATTACACAATATTTGGTTTTGCAAAGCATTCTAACATGATATAATATAAAATTATGACAACTGATTATTTATTTAAGAATATTGAAGCAAAGTGGCAAAAAAGATGGAAAGATTCCGAAATTCATTCCCCTGATTTAACAAACTTAGAAAATAAATATTATGCACTTACTATGTTTAGTTATCCATCTGGGGATAAACTGCATATCGGGCATTGGTATAATTATGGTCTTGCAGATACCTATGCCAGATATATGAAAATGAGGGGATATAATGTCTTCCAGCCGCAGGGGTTTGATGCCTTTGGACTTCCTGCCGAAAATTATGCCATCAAACATGGAGTCCATCCTTCCGTAAGCACCCAAAATAATATTTCCACTATGCGCAGGCAGCTAAAATCAATTGGAGCAATGTACGACTGGAGTAATGAGGTGAATACCAGATCAGTCTATTATTATAAATGGACACAGTGGATTTTTCTTAAATTATACGAAATGGGGTTAGCCTATCAAAAAACAGCACCGGTAAATTGGTGTCCAAGCTGTTCGACGGTATTAGCAAACGAACAAGTTAAA
>CAZGBZ010000152.1:0-4435 GCA_964524135.1 uncultured bacterium | reverse complement strand
CAAATCTGATCCAAATTTAGCAAAGGCTTCCAATTCACGGAATTGTGCTAAATCCAGCCTAAGTGTACCGGCAACTTTTTTCATGGCTTTAATTTGTGCTGCACCACCAACTCGTGATACTGACAATCCCACATCGATAGCAGGTCTTATTCCAGAATTGAATAGATTATTTTCCAAATAAATCTGCCCATCAGTAATTGAAATAACATTTGTAGGGATATATGCAGAAACATCTCCTTCTTGAGTCTCAATTATTGGCAAGGCAGTAAGTGAACCACCACCCAATGCATCCGAAAGTTTAGAAGCTCTTTCTAACAAACGACTGTGCAGATAAAAGACATCACCGGGAAATGCTTCACGCCCTGGAGGACGACGCAATACCAGTGACATTTGCCTATATGCAACGGCTTGTTTCGATAAATCATCATAAATAATAAGGGCATGTTTTCCATTATCACGGAAGTATTCCCCCATGGCACAACCTGCGTATGGGGCAATAAATTGTAATGGTGCAGCATCAGAAGCATTAGAAGAAACTACCGTAGTATAATCCATAGCTCCATTTGCTTCAAGTTCAGAAACTATACTGGCAACGGTTGATGCCTTTTGACCAATTGCTACATAGATACAATAAACAGGGGAGTCGGATTCATGAGAACTTTTTTGATTGATGATAGCATCAATTGCAATAGCTGTTTTACCGGTTTGTCTATCGCCAATAATTAGCTCCCTCTGACCTCTACCAATTGGTATCATACTATCAATTGCTTTTAATCCGGTTTGAAGAGGCTCAGTTACTGGTTGCCTAGCCATTACGCCAAGTGCTTTCCGTTCAACCGGTAAAGATTCTTTGGCATTAACGGGACCCTTCCCATCTATGGGTTGACCGAGTGGATTTACAACTCTACCGAGCATTTCATCTCCAACAGGTACTTCTACAACCTTTCCTGTCCGTTTTGCCAAATCACCTTCTTTTACCAGACGGCTATCACCAAATAGTACTAAGCCAACATTGTCCTCTTCTAGGTTAAGTGCCATACCAAATACACCATTTGGAAGCTCCACAAGTTCAGAACTCATGACATTTTCTAATCCGCTAACCCGGGCAACACCGTCACCCACCATAAGAACTTCACCTACTTCTGAAACATCTAATTCAACCTGAAATTCTTTTAGTTGTTGTTTAAGTAAGGATGTAATCTCTTCCGTTTTTATTTCCATAAATTCTCCAATAAGTTTTTACTATTGATTCAGGGAATCTCCTAATTTTTGAAGCCGGGTTGCAATGGAGCCATCTATTATGGTGTTACCAATTCTAAATGTGGCACCTCCCAATATTTCAGGATCTACAACAGATTCCATATCTATCTTTTTTTTAAGTTTGTTCTCTACTTCAGATGCCAAATCAGCTAATTCGTCATTAGCAAGGGGAAAGGTTGTTGAAACCGTTACCATTAAAGATCCACTTTTAGCCGTTACTAAATATTGGATTCGTTTTATTACAGATTCCAACAACGATACCTGCCCATCTTCTAAAAGCTGAAGTAATAATTCAAATTCAAGTTCTGAAAGAATTTCACTTAATACCACACTTAACACTTTTGATTTTGTGGATTGAGGAATTCGTTTACTTTGTAAAAGCAACCGTAAATCTGGAGAAGTTTTGTAAACATGCAACAACACAAGGAGATGCTGAGACAGTTCAGACAATTGTCCTGTATTTTCAGCAACTGCAATGACTGCTTCTACATATTTATTTACTTCTCGATTATTGTTCATCAGGCTTTACCAATACCATCAACTGTTTCTTTAATTAACCTGCGATTGTCTTCTGAGTCCAGATTTTTTTCAATAACTTTCGAAGCGGCTTGAATAGAAAGCTCAACCACGGCAGTCCTAATTTCTTGTACTGCTTTGTCCTTTTCAGATTGAATCTGACTTTGTGCTTTAACAAGTAATTCACTGGCTTCTTTCTCTGCAACATCTTTTATTTCTTCTCGAACTCGCTCCCCTGTGGCTTTACTATCAGCAACAATCTTCTGGGCTTCAACTTGTGCATTTCGGATCATTTCTTCATATTCCCCAGCTACTTTTGTTGCCTCTTCTTTAGCTTTCTCAGCAGATGAAAGTGCATTCCGGATGTCTTCTTCACGTTTGTCTAATGCCTCAATTAGCGGACCCCATGCTTTCCATTTTAAAATTGCCATTACTACAAAAAAAGTGACAATCGTCCACAAGAACAAACCGGGGTCAAAATTAAGCCATTTCTCCATCCAGCCGCCTTCATGAACGACATTATCATGTCCACCAGCAAAGACTTGGGTGAAAAAAGTTAAGGCAGCAAGTATTCTTCCTGCTTTAATCATTTTTATCGTACCTTTCTAAAGTACTACGGCTAAAATACAAACAACCAAACCGATAATTGCAACCCCTTCTAACAGGAAGAGTGGCAAATTAACAGTTGATCGAATGTCACCAGCAGCCTCTGGCTGACGAGCAGTTGCATGGGCAGCTGCAGAGGCAAACAGCCCAATACCGATACCAGCACCTATTACTACCATTCCTGCACCAATTGCAGCACCAAAAGCTCCATCTGCAGCCATTGCAAATGTGGATGTAATTAATGCTGTTAATAAAAATCTCATCTTTAACATTCTATGATTCTCCTTATTGTTATTTTTTATTTAACTTCTTTATTCGTTTACAAAATATTTAATGTTCTGCGTGTATCGCCATTCCGATAAATACTGAAGATAATAGAGTAAAAACATACGCTTGAACAAAACTTACAATCATTTCAAGAAAATATATACCAGTATTTAATAGGATGGACACTATTCCAATAGGTGCTACTTTCAATAAGATGGGAAGTGCAAAAATTGCAATCATCCCAATATGTCCAGCTGTCATATTTGCTCCCAATCTCATTGTGAGGGCAAAAGGGCGAACAAACATTCCTAAAATTTCAATAGGTATGAGAATTAATAAAACCGGTGCAGGAACACCACCTGGGATCATATTTTTCCAATATCCCATAAACCCATGTTTCATTGTTCCGGCAATTATTATAGCAAAAAAAGTGATGGATGCTAGTCCAGCCGTGGTATTAAAATTTCCGGTAACGGTTGAGCTACCACCAGGAAGAAAATCAAAAAATGGAATCATTCCCAACAAATTACACATTAATATAAATATAAAGTAGGTTGTGATTAATGGTGTCCACATTCGTCCATAATTCGCACCAATATTTGGATTAACAATATCCTCTCTAATAAAATTTATCAATATTTCAAAAATATGGCTAATCCCTTTGGGTTGTGAATTGATATTCTTCCTATATCCACGAGTACCCCAAACAGCGACTCCAATGGTTACTGCGGCAACAATCCAAAGCATGATCACATGCTTGGTAATTGAAATATCATACCCAAATAAATGTATATCAAGAAATTTATAACCCAGATCATTTGTTACATGATGGAGAATTATCTCGCCTAATGATTCACCATGCTGCTCAGACATTTAGTTTCCTGTTTTGTATTAATTTTCTTTGAACTACAAATGCTTCCATAAAATGAAAAATGATTAAATTGAACATCCCTGTCAAAATAAGAGATGTTTGGATATTACTATCTACCATAAAATGAAAAATATAAATTATCCCAACAATAGAAACTACTTTTCCACCTAAAATTAGAAAATGATTTTTAATAATCAATCTACTTCCTGAAATCGATGTTTTTTTTGCCATAACTATTCCAAGATATCCAATTGACGCAATAATACGTACTTTGACAATTCATAGAGTCCTACTACAACACCAAGCAACAATCCAATAACCATCCAGAAATTTTCGATCCCTCTATATTTATCCAGCCAATATCCCCCAAACCCAAACAATCCTAAAGCTCCTAAAACAGAATAAGAAGCACCAACTGCTCTTTGCAGACTTTTTCCATTATTTTCAGACATTAAAAAACGCTCCCAAAATCAGCGTTGAATTATTTCACCTCTAATAAAATAGAAAATCAAGTTTCAGTTTTTGCAGTTTTACTATCTTTTGCCATACTGCAGACACCATCGAATTTTGCACCTTCTTCAATGGTCAAAATGGCTGCTGTCAAGTTTCCAGATAATAAAGAGGTGTCACCCAGAGTCACTTTTTTTTCTACATTTAAATCACCATCGACTTTACCGCCAATGGCTGCTTCCTTGGCTGAAATATTACCTTTTACGACAGAACCCTTGGCTGTACGGACAGATCCATTTGACTGAATATTTCCAAATACTTTACCATAAATGAGCAAACTTCCAGAGACCTTAACATCTCCGTGAATTTCCAATTCCGGCCCTAGAATGGAGCTCGTTTTACTTTCTGGTTTGTCTGATTGAAACATCTTTTTCTTTATATTCCAGGATAATCTCCCTAGGATCT
>CAZGBZ010000151.1:0-4474 GCA_964524135.1 uncultured bacterium | reverse complement strand
TTTGGAAAACAGCTGGATATTTTTCCCCTCATTGATTTAAGCTGGAGTTGGGAAAAGTAATGAAACCCACCTCCCGGCTTCGCCATGGTCTCCTCTGAGGAAGAGAATTTAATTTTCCACAAATTTTATAATTCAAAATCAACCAATCACCAATAATAATTATTCATACCATCCCCTTATCGGCCATACTGGTATAATCATTACCGGCAATAATCAAGTGATCATGTAATTGTACATCAATGGTAGCACAGGCGACTTTCAATTTTTGAGTAAGGTTCTGGTCATCCTTTGAAGGATTTGGATTTCCCGATGGGTGATTGTGAACAAAAATAACTGCAGCGGCATCTTTTTCTAATATTAATTTAATGACCTCTCTGGGGTACACAGCGCTGGTGGTGAGGGTTCCCTCAAATAATTCAACAATATCCAACACCTTATTTCTACCATTGAGGAGAACCACCAGGAAGACTTCTCTTCCTCGATCCCTGAGATTATGTCTGAGATAATCCAATACATTCTCCGAGGATTGTATATAATCTTCCCCAATAATTTGTTCTTTTAAATATCTACGGGCAACGGATTGAACCAGCTTTAGTCCGAAAATATTGGCATCACCAATTCCCTTAATTTTTTTCAATTTTTCAGGATTGGCTTCTAATACACCGCGAAGTGACTTGAATTTACTTAGAAGAAGTTTAGCCGTAATTTTCTGGTCTCGGCGATTATCTGCTAACTTGAGTAAAATCTCAACAACCTCATAATCTAAGAAACCATCAATTCCGCCTGAGAGAAATCGCTGACGGAGGCGCGCATAATGCCCTTGCGGGGAAGAAATTTTATCCATAAGACGATACCTTTATTTTAATTGGGATAAATTACATTATTGATGAAATATGTAAAAAGGTTAAATTCACTTAATATATTAGAATTAAATAATGGAATAAGAGGTAATTGCCTTCCATTTAACGAATCACCGTTATTCTGAATCAGCCAAAAATAATAATCTAAATAGGAGCACATATGATCAAATCCATGAAAATATTCATTGGTATAATCACAGCAATAATTTTCGGATTCTATTTCAACATTATAAATTTTACAGTTGATGGAAATGAGGTGGATGCCGTTACAGGTATTGATAATATTTTTGGGATATTCGTAGGCTATATTGCAGAAGTATTATTCTATAAAATTCTTGGGTTTCCCCTCATTGTTTTGGTCCTTGTAATGGGTGCCCTGACTTTCACCTTTTATTTCCAATTCATTAACATCCGTGGGTTTAAACATTCTATTGATATCATCCGGGGAAAATATGATAATCCAGAGGACATTGGTCAGATCAGCCATTTTCAAGCGCTTACTTCAGCTCTTTCTGCTACCATAGGATTAGGAAATATAGCAGGGGTTGCCATAGCTGTCACACTCGGTGGACCAGGTGCGGTTTTTTGGATGATACTTATCGCATTTTTTAGTATGTCCGCAAAATTTGTATCATGCTCATTGGGACAATTATATAGGAAAGTAAATGATGATGGATCAATTTCTGGCGGTCCCATGTATTATCTTGAAAATGGGTTGAAAGAATTAAACCTGGGTACATTTGGGAAAATTTTGGGTGTTATGTATGCCATTTTTATTATTGGCGGTGCCCTCGGTGGGGGAAATATGTTTCAGGCAAATCAATCCTATGAACTATTTGGAAAGTTAACTGGGATTCCGAGCTATATATATGGTATCACATTAGCGATTCTGGTTGGTTTTGTGATTGTTGGCGGAATTAAGAGAATTGCGCAAACAACTGAAAAAATTGTACCCACAATGGTCGTTTTATATGTGGCTGCATCTTTGTTTATCATATTCTCAAATTTTTCGAAAATTCCTAATGTAATCACATTAATTATTACTGAAGCATTTTCAGACAACGCATTATATGGCGGAATTGTAGGTGTATTAGTTACAGGAATTAAACGGGCTGTTTTTTCAAATGAAGGGGGAGTAGGATCTGCTTCAATTGCACATTCCGCCGCCAAAACTGATGAGCCTGTCCGGGAGGGGATTGTAGCGATGGTAGGACCTTTTATTGATACAATAATTGTCTGTTTTATGACAGCATCAGTTATTTTGATAACAGCAGAAAATAATTCAGTTTATCAAAATGCTACAAGTTTGATAGCAGAGCATGGTAAAACTGCTGTAGGGGCATCTATGACATCTGAAGCCTTTAATTCTGTTATTCCTGGATTTAACTGGGTCTTGGCAATTGTTGTTTTTCTCTTTTCATATAGTACAATGATATCCTGGTATTATTATGGAGATAAGGGTTGGCGATATCTTTTTGGCAGTTCAATGTTGAAAATTTACCAGGCAATCTTTCTTGGATGTGTTATTTTAGGGTCAATTGCTTCATTGGGAAATGTCATAGATTTCTCAGATATGATGATTCTTTCCTGTGCCTTTCCTAATATAATAGGGGCTTTATTTTTACTGCCTAAGCTGAAAACTCATTTAAATGATTATTGGACCCGCTATCAAGCAGGAAAATTTCAAACCTTTAAATAAGGGATTTAAAGATGTAAAAAAAGCCGCATTTAATGCGGCTTTTTTGTTTAATTAATAAGATTGAAACTTATTTTATAAGCATCAGTTTTTGAGTTTCTGAAAAACCACCAACTTCTGCTTTCACAAAGTACATTCCACTTGGTGCATTAGACGCATCCCAAACCAATGAATAGGTATTTGCAGGATTATACCCACGAAGCAAAGTACTAACAATCTGTCCATGAAGATTATACACCTGTACATTAACATCCCCTGCTTCAGGTATAGTTAAAGTTAAAGTGGTTACCGGGTTAAATGGATTTGGATAGGCTGAACTTAAGCTGAAAATTGCAGGCAATGAGGTTGGTATTTCATTCTGGCTATTGGCTACTATTAACTCAGTAATCTCAAATTCACCTTTGAAGTTGAATAGATGTTCAGTTTCAGGAGTAATAACCAAAAGACGAGTTTCATTTCCGGTTGTTAGATAATCTGAAAATAGGGCTTTATCCGTCATTTCAATTGAAAAATCCGAACCATGAGCCAACGTCAATTGAACACCGCCAATAAAACCATCTCCTTCAATGCAAAGAGAATTATCTTTTAAAATTAGGGATGCGCTACTGGCATCATCAATTCTTCCACCACAATCACCAGCAAGAACACAATTAGCAAGTGTTACAATATCTAATACATTATATCCACCATCACCATTAAGATCCCCGGCACATCCAAATTGAAGTTCACTACAATCTCCAGCTAAAACACAGTTGGCTAAGGTTACGATATCTAAAACATTCCATCCGCCATCTCCATTAAGATCGCCTAAGATACAACCACCATCTTCACTGATATCAGTTTCATCTCGAGGTAATATTTTGAATTCACTATAACTATATTCAACCACACCCGTTATTGAACCATATTCATCACCAGTTGCAACGCTTGGCCAATCACCATCAAAAAAGTAATCATCAACCATTGCTTGCCCGGAGCCATCATTAATCACCCAGTTCCCAAACTCATCTACATCCTCAATGGTTACATTGCTGACCTTTACCAGCATACTTTCGTATCCTTCACCTTCAAACGAGCATGCTATTCCCAAATCGCCGGTAGAGATAGAAAGAGGATTTATAGAATTTCCACTTGAAACTGTAGATGATGAAGTAACATCTATGAGCTGTGTAAAACTGTAATATTCGTTAACGGTTGCAGAGAGAATGAGTTCATCACCAACTTGAGGATTTACAGATGTATCATAGACATATATTCCGCCCCAGCTATTTACTCCCGGTTGAGTCAAAAAGAAATTAGAATATTCTCCTGGTTTAACTGCGGTTACCACCCCTGATGTGATGACTGTTTCACCAGCCATGGGTGTTTCATAACAATATTCTCCCTGAACGGTTGTATATTGAATATCCTGAATTGTAATTGGGCTTGAGATAGTAATTGTGATTTCATCTGTAGCTTCATTAAAATCATTATCAAAAACCGATAATTTAAAAGTCAGGTTTCCATCTGAATTGGGAGAGGTGAAGGTAGTAATTGCCGCTTCTTCATCTGATAAAGTTACAGCCGTTCCACTTAGTTGTGTCCACTCATAGGCAATTATACTTCCATCAGGATCATAACTGGAAGAACCATCTAATGTAACGGTAACTCCCGGTGATACACCTTGATTGTCACCTGCATCTGAAACCGGGCAAGTAGAACATAGATTAAAATCACTCATCGTCCGGGGGAAAATGCTAAATTCACTATAGGCATAATCAACCACACCAACAATACTGGCAAATTCCTGACTTGTAGATGGGTCCAGCCAATCACCATCAAAGAGTTTATCATCAATTTTACAGGGTCCTGAACCGTCATCAACATACCATTCACCATATTCATTACTAGTCTGGGTTACCACAACATTATTGATGCG
>CAZGBZ010000150.1:0-4486 GCA_964524135.1 uncultured bacterium | reverse complement strand
ATAGAACCAGCGTGGGAGCTACAGCAAACTGGATTAGTGAAAGCTTTGGACGTGTAAATGCTAGCAGTGTTTCATTTGATCTTGGTGTACAATATAGTTCCCTAATGGATATTGATAATTTAGATGTAGGTTTTGTGCTTAGAAATTTTGGTAAGCCTATGACTTATGGCGGTGAAGGACTTGGAATATGGGCAGAAGGTAGCGATACTGACCGCCCGGAGGAATATTATAAAGTTGATGCGGCATCATTTGATTTACCATATATCATGGATATGTCCGCAAGTTATGTGGTAGCAGGTGTTAATTTTGGTGGCACATTTACGAGTAATTATTACGCTACGGATGAAATAAGATTACTTGCTTCTTATGATGTACTTGGTTTGGGTACAGTCCGTGCTGGGTATCAACAGTCTATGGCGGCAAAAGATATTGATGATGTAAATAATAGTTGGGATTATAAAAATCCATTTGATGGCATATCTTTTGGAGGTTCATTAAACCTTGGATCTTTAATTGGTGGCAATATGAGTATTGATTATGCCTATATGCCAGCAGAATATTTTAATGATAATCAGGTATTCTCTCTACGGGTTGGTTTTTAAAATCCATACTACTAAATAGGATAGATTTAAAAACCCCTCAATTGAGGGGTTTTTTATTTAGGAAAGGATATTTCATTACTACTTTCTCCTATTCTCTAAACTTCCTAAATTTAGACTATTAATCATCACTAAAATCATATATGACAGACACAAAATTATCTTACGATAGCTATCTCCAATTAGATAGATTGCTGAAAAGCCAAGCTTTAAAATCATCTGAAAATGGTGAAACAGTACATGATGAAATGCTTTTCATCATCATCCATCAAACCTATGAACTTTGGTTTAAACAGATCCTACATGAGTTGGATTCGGTCCTTGATATGTTTCGTGGGAATTATGTCCAGGAGGAAAATTTTGGTATAGTAGTTGCCCGCTTGGACCGCATCATCGAAATCCAGAAATTACTGGTTAGTCAAGTTGGAATCCTGGAAACGATGACGCCCATGGATTTTCTTGAATTCCGTGATTTGCTCACCCCTTCATCCGGATTTCAATCCGTGCAGTTCCGGCTCATAGAAAATAAACTGGGAATGAGAGTGGAAGACCGCATTCAGTATGGCAAACAACGCTATAATCAATTTTTGGATAAAGCCGATTCTGAAAGCGTACTAAAATCCGAGAATGAACCATCGCTGTTTAGATTGCTGGAAAATTGGCTGGAACGAACACCCTTCCTGCAAATGGACGAATTTAATTTTTGGGAATCTTATCAATCGGCTGTAAAGGATATGGTTGAAAATGATATTGCACAAATAAAATCCAATACTCAATTTGATGATGAAACAATTAATAATAGTCTAAAACAGTATGAGATTATACAGCGGACCTATAAAGCGCTGTTTGATGAGGATGAATATAAAAAACTTCAAAAGGATGGCCATCGCCGTTTATCTCAAAAGGCTACTTTAGGCGCCTTATTTATACAGTTATATCGAGATGAGCCTATAACCCAGCTTCCGCATCGCTTACTGACTCAGCTTGTAAATATAGATCAACTCTTTACCTCATGGCGAAATCGGCACCGGCTGTTGGTATTCCGCATGATTGGTGTAAAAATAGGCACCGGGGGTTCAGCGGGGCATGCCTATCTTAAGAAAACAGCTGAGAAGCATTCTGTTTTTCGGGATATTGCAAATTTATCTACCTATATTATTCCCCGCTCTTCATTACCGGAATTACCTGCAAAACTTAAAAAAGAATTGGGATTTTATTATACACATGGAAAATAATTTACATACATCACTATTAGAATTAAATGCTTTAGTCTGCGGGAGTACCTCTGGTATTGGACAGGCGACAGCCATTGAATTTTCAAAATTAGGAGTTAATGTTACCCTCTTTGCACGAAATGAGAAAAAGTTAAAATCAACTTTAGAAATGCTTGAGAATGATGGGAATCAATCCCATGGGTATTTAGTAGGGGATTTTGATAATAGTGATGCCATCAAATCCACAATTGAAAATCATATCAATACTGGAAACCAATATCACATTCTCATTAATAATTCAGGCGGACCTAAAGGTGGGTCTATTGCTAATGCTAATCCCAAAGAATTTGTAAACGGATTTAATCGCCACTTAATTTGTAATCATATTATTTTTCAGGCGCTTCATTCAGGAATGAAAAATTATAATTATGGTCGGGTTATTAATATTATATCCACATCGGTTAAACAACCCATTCCCGGATTAGGAGTATCAAATACCATTCGTGGTGCGGTGGCTTCATGGGCAAAGACACTCTCCTTTGAAGTGGGGACTGGCGGAATCACCGTAAATAATATTCTTCCTGGATTTACAGATACGGAACGACTTGGTTCGCTCATCGACGCAAAATCGAAAGCCGGAAATATTTCCGTGGATGCTGTTGCTAAAGCCATGAAAAGCACTGTCCCCGTTGGTAGATTTGGCAAACCAGAAGAAACAGCTAAAGCAATCGCCTTTTTGGCATCTCCATCAGCAAGTTATATTAATGGTGTAAGCTTGGCCGTTGATGGTGGAAGACTGTCGTGTATTTAGTGTTAGTCAATGGTCAGTTGTCATTAGTCAGTTGTAGTTTTATAGAAAAGGTAAAAAAATAATATAAATGGAGTTCCATAATGAAAAAAAAATTAAGTATAGAGGATTTAGAAGTCTATAGTTTAGCAAATAGAGTAGGGCAACAAATTTGGGAAATTGTTATAAACTGGAATTATTTTGAAAGAGATACAATTGGAAAACAATTTTGTCGCTCAGCAGATTCAATTTCGGCAAATATAGCTGAAGGATTCGGAAGATTCTCATTTAAAGAGAATAAACATTTCTGTTACTATGCCAGAGGGTCTCTTATTGAAACGAAAAACTGGATTCAGAAATCTTTAGATAGAAATCTAATTGACAAAGATTCTTTTGAAACAATTAATAATGAGTTAGAAATTTTACATAAGAAACTCAATGCATACATAAATTCAATTGGTAATTTTTCCAATTGACCATTGACCATTGACCATTGACCAATGACCATTGACCAATGACCAATCACATGATTTATTTAAAAAACTATATCAACGGAAAATTAGTATCTCCAAGCTCTGGCGAATATTTCGATAATCTAACACCTGTAACTGGAAAGATTTATTCACAAATTCCAGATAGTGATTCAACAGATATTGACAACGCCGTATCTTCTGCAAAAGAGGCATTTAAAATATGGAGCAAACTATCTAAAAAAGATCGCCATGATCACATCCTGCGATTGGCAGATGAAATTGAAAACCATTTTGAAGAATTGGTTAAGGCTGAGAGCAAGGATAACGGCAAGCCTGAATGGCTGGCTCGAGCAGTGGACATCCCCAGAGCATCTGAGAATTTCAGATTTTTTGCCACTGCCTCTCTGCATTTTGATTCTGAAATTCATGAGATGGATGGCAAAGCCCTAAACTATACCCTGCGCCAGCCGGTGGGAGTTGTAGGCTGTATTTCTCCCTGGAATTTACCTCTATATCTGCTCACCTGGAAGATTGCGCCTGCTCTTGCAGCAGGAAATACAGTCGTAGCCAAGCCCTCAGAGGTAACGCCCATGACAGCTTTTCTGTTTAGCAAAATTTGTCAAAAAGCAAAATTTCCCAAAGGTGTACTGAATATTGTTCATGGCTATGGTCATAAAGTCGGGGATGCACTCAGCCGTCACCCGGATGTGCCCATCATTTCATTTACCGGCGGTACGGCTACAGGAGAGAAAATTGCTGCTGTGGCTGCCCCAATGTTCAAAAAACTGTCATTGGAAATGGGCGGGAAAAATCCCAATATCATTTTTGAAGATGCAGAGTTTGACAATGCCGTAAGGATGTCTGCCAAAGCTGCTTTTTCCAACCAAGGGCAGATTTGTCTCTGTGGCTCCAGACTATTTGTTCAGGAATCCATCTATGATAAATTTAGGACAGCCGTCTTTCAAGAAACCAAAAAATTAAAAGTGGGTGATCCAAAAGGTGATGACAGTGATTTAGGTGCTGTGGTATCTAAATCTCATATGGAGAAAATATTAAATTGCATAGAATCTGCAAAGAAAGAAGGGGGAGAAATTCTTACCGGAGGGAATAGAATAGAATTAGATGGTGATCTGAAAAATGGATACTATATTGAGCCCACTATCATTGACGGATTAAGCGCTGAATGCAAAACCAATCAGGAAGAAATCTTTGGTCCGGTGGTATCTATGATTCCATTTAAAACAGAAGAGGAAGTTATTGAAATGGCAAATTCCACACGTTACGGTCTGTCTGCCAGTCTATTCACCAAAGATGTAAGCCGTGCCCATCGCGTGGCTGCCGCCATAGATTCAGGAATTGTCTGGGTAAATACCTGGATGCTGCGAGATTTACGCATTCCATTTGGAGGAATGA
>CAZGBZ010000149.1:0-4497 GCA_964524135.1 uncultured bacterium | reverse complement strand
GTGCCAGCTGTGGGCCAGGGTGCTATTGGGCTGGAAATAAAGCAGGGAAGAGAAGGTATAAAAAAGTTAATAGATTCAATTATTGATAATGAAACCACCCAATGCTGTCAGGCTGAAAGGTTATTTTTAGCCCATTTAGAGGGGGGCTGTTCCTCTGCTATTGGATGCTGGGGTAGAATGGAAAACAGGCGTTTTTTAATCACGGGTTATGCAGCAGCAACAAATGGTTCTAAGGTGATACGCAAATCCTTGAAAGGAATGCCTGCAGACTCCAGTCAATTAGCGCAACAGTTAGCCGAAGAATTCGTGCATGCAGGTGCAAGGGAGTTATTGGCTGGATGAAGCCCATTATTTATCATACGGGTATTACCTCTCCGCCCGAAATTAATTTCAATCAATTTGAAGTTATGCATACTCCCACAATTGCTGTGGAATTTAAAAATCACCATATCCCTCAGGATATCACGGAATTCTTAAAATCAAATCCCGTGGCAATTATTATGAGTAAGAATGCGGTCTCCGGTTTAAAGAAATGGCTGGAAAAATATAATTTAGCTATGGATTTTTTTGGAGAAACACAATTCTGGACGGTGGGTGAACGAACCCATCAGCATTTGATGGATGAATTAAGCATGGAGTCCTGGCATCCGGATTTAATGACAGGGGAGGGGATCATTCAGGCATTGGCGGAGAAGAATCAATTCCGAATACTCCTCATTTCTGCTCATGAACCCCGAAAGTCATTTATTGAGGGATTAAAATCAGCAGAAATTCATTATTTTCATTTCCCTGTGTATGCCACCCGCATTCTGAGCAATTCAGATTTTTCAGCTCAATTTGTCGACCATGAAAATAATTTTCTGGTGAGTACATCGCCTTCAACCCTTGATGGAATAATGAAAAGTTTATCAATAAATAATTTGGCTAATCTCAAAACAAAATTGGTAAGTATTGGACCCACTACCAGTAGCGCAATTCGTGAAAGGAATGGAATTGTATATCTTGAATCAAGTGAGCAGAAAATTTCAAGTTTATATTCTGAAATAATTAAAATGGACTTTTGTCATGAACAGTCGTGAACGCTTCTTAATAGCCTGTAAAATGGGATCGTTGGACCGGCCACCCGTGTGGGTCATGCGGCAGGCGGGTCGTTATTTACCAGAATATAGAGCTTTAAAAGAAAAGCATAGTTTTGTTGAAATGGTGAAAACACCAGAAATTGCTGCTAAAGTTACGCTGCAGCCAATGAAGCGATTTGACCTGGACGCCGCCATTATTTTCAGTGATATTTTAGTTATACCCGAAGCTTTAGGAATGCCGTATTCTTTTCGAGAAGGAGGCGGCATTGAGATGATGGACAGAATAGAAACAGCAGAAGATGTAGCTAAATTGAATTGCCATAGTATATCTGAAAAATTGCAATATGTAGGTGATTCTCTTAAACTTACCCGAAATCAGTTGGGAATGGAAAAAGCCCTCATAGGATTTTGCGGTTCTCCCTGGACAGTGGCTACCTATATGATTGAAGGGGGTAGCAGCAGGGACTTTTCTCTGGCAAAATCCTTGCTGGATGAAAAACCCGAATTATTTCACTTACTATTGGAAAAATTAACAACCTCTACCATCGATTACCTGTACATGCAGATAGATGCTGGGATTGATGTAATTCAAATTTTTGATAGCTGGGGAGGCGCACTTTCAAAAGATACATTTTGGGAAGTTTCAGCTCAATATATGAAAGAAATTGTAAAGGCAGTGGAGGATAAAATTCCTGTCATTATTTTTTCCAAAGGATCTCATGATAAAGTCAATAATCTGAAAAAAATTGGGGGCAATGTATATGGGGTGGACTCATCCATTTCCATCTCCCAATTCTGGGATGACTTAGGGGGACGATTTGCAGTCCAGGGAAATTTAAATCCAGATTATATGAGTACCTCCCCTGAAATTGTAAAAAAGGAAGCTCTTAAAATTTTGAATGAATTTGGGGAAAGAAATGGATTAATTTTTAATCTCGGGCACGGCATAAAACCGGACGGGAAAATTGAATGTATGCAGGCATTGGTAGAAACCATAATAAATTTTAACAAAGATTCTCATTCAACAGAGCCCACTTTGCAGCAATGATTTCAAAAGAATTAGTACAGGAAAAATTCAAAGAGATTCAGGATTCTATTTGTTCGGCATTAAGCGCAGAATCCGGGCAGGAATACAAGGAAGATAATTGGGATTATGAATCAGGAAAAGGCGGGGGTATTACCCGAATATTCACTGGGGACATCATTGAAAAAGGGGGGGTGAATTTTTCAGCTCTCACCGGAAAGCTCAGTGATAAAATAGCGTCCAAACTCAACGGCGGGGTTTCCAATGAATTTTATGCAACGGGAGTTTCACTGGTCATTCATCCTCAAAATCCATTTGTGCCAACCGTACACATGAATATCCGTTTTTTGGAACGGGGTGAAAAACAATGGTTTGGCGGTGGAATTGACCTCACTCCTTATTATCCATTTAAACCAGATATTATTACCTTTCACAAACAGTTGAAAAAGGTCTGTGATAAACATGACCCTGCTTATTATTCAGAATTCAAAAAGAATTGTGATGAATATTTTTTCATAAAACATCGTAATGAAGCCAGGGGTGTGGGGGGTATATTTTTTGATTATTTGTCGGATGATTTAGAGAAAACTTTTAAATTTGTATTGGCTGTGGGAAAAACATTCAATAGTCTTTACGTTCCGTTATTATCCAGATACAAAAAGAAAACTTATTCTGATGAACAGAAGGAATTCCAGAAAATCCGCAGAGGAAGGTATGTAGAATTTAACTTGGTGTACGACCGAGGGACTTTATTCGGATTGGAAACTCAGGGTCGCATTGAATCCATTCTTATGTCCCTGCCACCCCAAGTTCGATGGAATTATAATCACCAGTCCCCCGCTGGAACCCCTGAAGCAGAATTATCTAATTTTTTAGTTCCCCAGGATTGGGCAAATATGGAGTAAATTATGAAAACGGCTGTTGTATTAGTCAATTTGGGCGGACCTGACAAATTAGAAAATGTCCAACCCTTTTTATTTAACCTATTTAGTGATCCAGATATTTTCAAGTTGCCATTTGGTGAAAAAGGCCAGGAATTATTTGCAGGATTAATTTCAAAATATCGAGCCCCTAAATCTGCAATTCTGTATGAACAAATTGGTGGAAATTCTCCATTACATCCCAACACCCTTGTTCAGGCAGCGGCTTTACAAAAAAAACTGAGAGAGGTAGATGATTTCCAGGTGCATGTTGCCCAGCGCTATTGGCACCCGCTCATTCCCGAAGTGATAGAAAAGTTGAGTCACGAATCTTTTGACAAAATTGTACTTCTGCCATTGTTTCCTCAGTATTCTAATACCACCACTTTATCCGTTATAAATGAGTGGGTGAGACATGCTGAAAAATTGGTAGCACCTATAATCATCCAACGGTTTCACCAACATCCCAAATATATTGAGGCATGTAAGGAACGAATTATGGAAAAGATGGATCAATTCTCAGGTAAACCACATTTATTGTTTTCCGCTCATTCAATTCCCCAAAGTCGAGTGAAGCAGGGGGATCCATATCAAATCGAAATTGAAGAAACGGTAGAAATGATTTTGGAGGAGTTTCATGGTTACGGACATTCACTTTGTTATCAAAGCAAGGTAGGTCCTACAAAATGGCTGGAGCCAAATATCAAGGATGAACTAAAAGAACTAAAACATAGAGGAATTAAAAATCTATTGGTTAGTTCTGTTGGCTTTGTCAGTGAACATTTAGAAACTTTGCATGAGTTAGATATAAAATATCGGAAAGTTGCTGAAGATTTAGGGTTTGAGCAATTTATTCGGGTGAATACCGTTCAAGCTCACCCCAAATTTATCGACTGTCTGAAAGAGTTGGTTCTGGAAAATTGCCGGTAGAATCTCTTTCCGTTATCATAATTGGTGGTGGAATTTCAGGGCTTACAGCAGCCTATAAACTTCAACAAGCAGGCCACTCGGTTACAGTCTTGGAAAGGTCAGAAAGAGTGGGGGGCGCTATGGGTACCCATTTGGAAGATGGTTGGCTATCTGAATTTGGTCCCAATACCATATTGGAAACTAATACAAAAATTAAATCCTTAATAACTGAATTGGGTTTAGATAAAGAAAAGGTATATCCTAATTCAGTTTCCTCAAATCGGTTCATTGTTAAAAATGCGAAGCTCCATTCATTGCCTATATCTCCCTTTTCATTTTTATCTTCTTCCCTGTTTAACTGGAAATCAAAATTAAAAATTCTAAGGGAACCATTCGTACCCAAATGGCAGAATCATTACGAAGAATCTTTATCCGAATTCGTACTGCGCCGACTTGGGAAGAATTTTCTAGATTATGCTGTAAACCCCTTTGTTGCGGGAGTTTATGCTGGTGACCCGGATAAGCTCAGTATAAAACATGCCCTGCCAAAACTTTACCAGCTTGA
>CAZGBZ010000148.1:0-4513 GCA_964524135.1 uncultured bacterium | reverse complement strand
CCCGCTCTAAGTCATTCCGGAATGTTGGAATAGTACACTGAAAACTTCCATTTTTATTTTTAAACGCAATTTGCAGAGAATTAAAAATTGTTTCAATTTTCTTTTGTGGAATATGCACTCCCAATAAGGCTTCACATTTCTCTATTGAAAAATCAAAAGTTCTCGGGTTTTTTTCAGCAGGATATTCATCAACCACTCCTTTGCATATTTCACCGCCACCCACCTCAACAATCAGAGCAGCCAATTGGTTAATTGCGGGAATACCATCCATATCTGTATCCCGTTCAAATCTTCGGGATGCCTCAGTAGAAAGATCTAAAACTTTTGCACCTTGCCTCACAACGGTGGGACTGAAATATGCACTTTCAATTAAAATGTTTGTGGTTTCATCAGCAATCTGGCTCTTAGCTCCGCCCATTATACCTGCAAGGGCAATGGGTTTCTCCCCATCACAAATGAGCAAATGGAAATCTTTTAAATCTCTTTGTTCATCATCTAAGGTGGTAAATTTTTCTCCATTTTTTGCATAGCGGACAATTATTTCATTGCCTGAAACGGTATCAAGGTCAAATGTATGCAAGGGATGCCCGGAATCCATGAGTACATAATTAGCAGCATCCACAATATTGTTAATGCTGGACTGCCCAATCGATGCCAATCTATCAATCAGCCATTGAGGTGATGGTCTAACCTTTACCCCTTTAACTACTCGTGCAGCATAACGAGGACAGGTATCTTTATTTTCAATGGTAACTTTAATTTCATTACTTGTGGGAATTGTGGATTCATTTAATTCAACTGCTCTTCGTTTGACATCCACATCTGATCCAATTCCAAGTTCCCGTGCAACACCTAAATGGCTGAGGCAGTCTCCTCTATTGGGAGTAAGGTCAATTTCAAAGAGGGTGTCTTCTTTAAATGTGAGAATTTCTTCAATGGGGGTACCTACATCTACTTTGGTGTGAAGAATCATGATGCCTTCATGCTCATCACTTATAGATAATTCCCTTTCAGAGCAAATCATTCCATGGGATTCAACCCCTCTCAGTTTTGCCTGTTTAATTTTGAATTCACCATTATTCAGCGTAGCACCCACTTTTGCCACAGGCACGTGAATTCCACTTTTCACATTGGGAGCACCACATACAATGGAATAATTTTCACCATCACCAATATCCACCTCGCATACTGATAATTTATCTGCATTTTCATGGGGTCCACATTCAATGACCTTTCCTAAAACGATTCCGGTAAAACTTTTTCCGGTATATTCAAAGGAGGCTTCTAATCCCAATGCTGTTAGCGTATCAGAAATTTCTTCAGCAGTTCCAGATACATCCAGATAATCTTTAAGCCAATTAAGGGATACTTTCATCAGAATTGCCTCAAGAATCTAACATCGCCACTATAAAAAAGACGAATATCCTGCACGCCATATTTCAGCATTGCCATGCGTTCAATGCCCATACCAAATGCAAAACCGGTCCATTTTTTGGGGTCATAATTCACCGATTTATATACTTCAGGGTCTACCATTCCACAGCCAAGAATTTCTAACCATCCCGTTTTCTTACAGATGCCGCAACCTTTTGCTTTACAGAATATGCAGGAAACATCCATCTCAGCGCTTGGTTCGGTAAAGGGGAAATAACTGGGGCGAAACCGTGTCTTTACATTCTGACCAAATAACTCCCTTGCAAAAAAATCCAATGTACCCTTTAATTCGGCAAAGGTTACTTTTAAATCAACATACAATCCTTCAATTTGATGAAATAAACAATAACTCCGAACACTCACATCTTCATTACGGTACACTCTTCCCGGAGCAATAATTCGCACAGGGGGTTCATGGCTTTCCATAAAGTGAATTTGGGTGTCAGATGTGTGGGTTCTCAGGAGTACATTATCGGTGATGTAAAAGGTATCCTGCATATCCCGAGCGGGATGATGTTTGGGAATATTTAATGCTTCAAAATTGTAGAAATCGGTGTCTATTTCAGGTCCATAGGCTATGGAAAAACCCATGCGGGTAAAAATGGACTTTATCTCTTCCATCACCTGTGTCAGTGGGTGAATGCTGCCCACCGGAATTGGGTCTCCTGGAAGCGTATAATCAATATTGGAAGCTACAGAATTACTAATATCAGAGTCAACTGAGCTAAGATCATCAATCTCAGCTGTGATATCAGATTTGAGTTCATTGAGAACCTGCCCCATTTTTGGGCGTTCATCTGCAGCCACCGAACCCATTTGGACGAAAAGGCTGGAAACCAGCCCTTTCCGTCCCAGGTATTTTATACGGATTTGATCTAATACGCCATTTTCAGAAGACAGGCTTTTCAAATCAGAACTGAACTCAGCCCTGATTTTCTGTATCTGATCAGTTATTGACACAAACGCTATTTTACAGAGTCAACTACTGCTGCAAATCCCTCAGGATCATGTAAAGCCATATGGGCAAGGGTTTTCCGATTCAATTCAATATCCTTCGCTTTCAGGGCTGAGATAAATTGAGAATAGGATAATCCATGCTGCCGAACAGCTGCATTAATTCTGACAATCCAAAGTCTGCGAAAATTCCGCTTATTTACTCTACGATCTCTATAGGCGTATTGCCACGCTTTTTGAACCGCATCTTTTGCCGACCTGAAGTTTGTTTTTCTAGCACCGTAATATCCTTTTGCCAATTTGACAATTTTACGGTGTCGGCGGTGTCTTGGTACTGTACTGTTTGCTCTAGGCATGATTCTCTCCTTTTTATGGAATCATTTTTTTGGTTCTACTCGTCATAGCCTTGCTAAGACAAGTGTCCTTACGGAGACGCCTCTTCCGTTTCGAACTTTTCTTTGTAGACAGGTGTCTATTCCCTGACTTATTGTAGGTTATTTTGCCCGAGCCTGTTTTTCTGAATCGCTTTGCAGCGCTTCTTTTTGTTTTCATTTTTGGCATCTTTTTACTCCTTTTATCTTGGGCTTAGTATGATTGACATTCGCCTACCTTCCATACTGGCAGCTTTATCAATTTTTGCAACATCTTCCAATATATCTGTCACGCGCTTCAACAGAACCATTCCGGCTTCTTTTCGTGACATTTCCCGGCCTCTAAACATAACAGTTACTTTCAATTTCGCGCCGGATTCAATAAATTTCTGTGCTTTTTTCAGCTTTGTAAGCAAATCATGATCGCCAGTATTTGGCCTGATTCTGATTTCTTTAACCTGAACCACATGCTGCTTTTTTTTGTTAATTTTTTTCTGCTTTTGGATCTCATATCGATATTTTCCAAAATCCAGTATTTTACATACAGGCGGATCTACTTTCTGAGCTATTTCTACTAAATCCAATCCTGCTTGTTCGGCTTTAAAAAGAGCATCTTTTATCCTGACAACTCCAGCCTGATTTCCCCCTTCGTCAATTAGCCTTACGCGTGGTACTCTAATATCTTCATTTATACGGGGTTCGTTCTTATCTCTTGCTATACTATGCCCTCCTTCTAATTGTTATTTCATCTACAATTTCAGGAATCAATTCATTAACAGGTTTTGACCCTAAATCTCCGGTATGGCGTCTTCTTACGGAAGCGCTGCCATCATTTTCTTCTTTTTCACCAACAATGAGCATGATGGGTATTTTGTTTAATTCCGCATCTCGTATTTTAGCACCCATTTTTTCGTTTCTGCCATCAATGGACACCCGAATACCATTCTCAAAAAGTTTACTCTCCAATTCATTCGCATATGATAAATACTTATCTGAAATGGGTAAAATTATCACCTGTTTTGGAGCCAGCCAAAGAGGAAAATCTCCTCCAAAGTGTTCAATCAGAAATCCCACAAAACGTTCATGTGTACCCAGAGGTGCACGATGGATACAAAGGGGAGTCTGCTCTTTATTATTCTCATCTACATATACCAAATCAAACCGTTTAGGAATGGCAAAATCAACCTGATTTGTAGCCAGAGTAAATTCTCGCCCAATCGCACTCCACACTTGCACATCAATTTTAGGACCATAAAATGCTGCTTCGCCGGGGATTTCTTCAAAAGGAATATTACCCTCAATTAATGCTTCCCGTACTAATTTTTCTGTTTTAATCCATAATTTGGATTCATCTACATATTTCTCTCCCAAGTTTTCAGGATCGTGTAAACTTAATCTCATTTTATATTTTTCAATTCCAAAAACATCAAAATAATATAAATACATATTGCAGACTTTAAGGAATTCTTCCTTAAACTGCTCCTCAGTACAATAGATATGCGCATCATTCATTTGCATGGATCTAACCCGCATTAATCCAAATAATTGACCCGATTTTTCATATCGATAACAAGTGCCATATTCAGCCAGCCGAACAGGCATATCTCGATAACTTTTGGGTACCGCCGAGAATATTTTATGATGATGGGGACAATTCATTGGCTTTACAAAATACGAGATTCCATCCACATCCATTGCGGGATACATGCTATCGCGGTAATGGTCTAAATGCCCTGATTTTTCGTATAAATCAC
>CAZGBZ010000147.1:0-4521 GCA_964524135.1 uncultured bacterium | reverse complement strand
AGGAATTATAGATGACATATACAACAGTATCTCAAATGTTTGGCCATATTACCAATGAAAACCTCAACAAAGATCTCTATTTTTACAAAAAAGAAAATGAGTGGATAGGTTTATCCGGGAGTGATATCCGATCTACGGTGAAAGATTTGGCTTTTGCCCTCCAATCATTGGGGGTAGGTAATGGCAGCAATGTTGCCCTGCTGTCAAATAACAGTCCTCGCTGGGCTATGTCTGATTACGGAATAATTTGCTCAGGAGCTGCCACGGTGAGCGTATATCCCACATTAATATCCAGTCAGGTTGAATATATTTTAAATGATTCACAGTCCAAAGTGGTGTTTGCTGAAAATCAGGAGCAAATGCAGAAAGTTATGGAATCTTGGGGAAATTGCCCAGAATTACAATATGCGGTTGTAATGGATGACTCCAATACAGAATCTGACGAAAGAATTTTCAATTTTATGGATTTCCTGGATTTAGGAACTAAGCATGAGCAGGAATCTGAAACAACCTTTGAAGATTTAATTGCAAAACCGGAACCCAACGATTTACTTACCCTTATTTACACTTCCGGAACCACAGGAAATCCAAAAGGTGTAAAACTTTCCCATGGTAATATGATGAGTAATGTAGAAGGTACTAAACAGGAAATTTCTTTTGATGAAACGGAAATATTCCTATCATTTCTGCCTTTAAGCCATTCCTTTGAAAGAATGGGTGGTCATTTTACTGCCTTCAGTGTTGGTGCCCAGGTATATTATGCTGAAAGCATTGAAACAGTACCTGACAATCTGAGGGAGGTTAAGCCCTCAGTGGTACTTAGCGTTCCCCGATTATATGAAAAAATGTATGCCAAAGTTCGAGAAGGGTTGAAATCTGCACCAGAAGCCAGACAGAAGATTTTCTGGTGGGCAATTGGTATTGGAAAAGAGGTCACTCAATACAGGCTTAAAAACCAGGCACTGCCATTTGTTTTGGGTATAAAACATAAAATTGCTGATAAATTGGTTTATAGCAAGGTGAAAGATAAAGTAGGGGGCAGATTGCGGTTTTTTGTTTCTGGCGGTGCTCCCCTTTCACAGGAAATTGGAGAGTTTTTTGCAGCAGCAGATATTATGATTCTGGAAGGTTACGGTCTTTCAGAGACAAGCCCGGTACTTACCTGTAATACTCCAGAGGCTGTTCGCTACGGGTCAGTTGGAAAACCTCTCTTTAATGTTGACATTGAAATTGCTGATGATGGTGAAATCCTTGCAAAAGGACCCAATGTGATGACGGGTTATTACAATAATGATGACGCCACAAGTGAAGCCATTGATTCTGACGGCTGGTTTCATACAGGAGACATTGGACATGTTGACGATGAGGGTTTTTTATTTATTACCGATAGAAAAAAGAATATACTGGTAACATCTGCTGGGAAAAATGTTGCACCAGCACCAATGGAAAATGCTCTTACTAATTCACCCTTTATTGAACAGGTGGTCATTATTGGAGATAAAAGAAATTTTATCAGTGCATTAATTGTACCAGCTCAGGAAGCTGTTGAAAATGAACTTTCTTCTCAGGGTAAATCGGTTTCTGGAAGTGATGTAATGACAGATCATCCTGATGTAAAGGCTCTTATACAGAATGAAGTGGATGAGGTAATGGCGGGGTTTTCCAATTATGAAAGAGTGAAAGAGTTTGCAATTCTACCAAGACTATTTACCATAGAAGACGGTGAATTAACGCCAACACTTAAAGTAGTACGTAAGGTTGTTCTGGACCATTTTTCAGATGCGGCTGAAAAAAATTATTCTGGCAGCTCGAAAAAAGTTGAGGAACCAGAACCTGCCATGGCATAATCGATGCTTATTTTAAATCAGGAAAATAAATGACCACATATAAAGAAGCAGGAGTGGATATTGATGCGGGAACTGAAGCAGTATCTCGTATAAAAAAACATGTTCGATCCACATTCAGCGAAAATGTTCTTACCGATTTGGGTGGATTTGGAGGATGTTTCCAATTCCCCCAAGATAAATACAGGGAGCCTGTTTTAGTCTCCAGTGCGGATGGGGTGGGGACAAAGCTGAAACTGGCATTTCTCACCAACCGTCATAATACTATTGGGCAATGTTTGGTAAATCACTGCACCAATGATATTCTGGCTGTAGGCGCTCGACCACTTTTCTTTTTGGATTATTTTGCCGCTGGTAAATTAGATGTGGATGTTTTTGAAGAAGTGGTTTCCGGTTTAGCCAAAGCCTGTAAAGAAAATGACTGTGCTCTCATCGGTGGAGAAACTGCTGAAATGCCTGATTTTTACCAGCCTGGAGATTATGATATTTCAGGTACCATTATTGGGGTTGCGGAAAAAAATGAAATGATGCCCAATCGCGGTGTCAATACAGGGGATATTCTGGTGGGACTGCCATCAACTGGGTTGCATACCAATGGCTATTCACTTGCCAGAAAAGTCCTTTTAGATCATTATGAATGTGGTGATATTGTAGAATCTTTAGGGACAACAATTGGAGATGCATTGTTAGCTATCCATAAATCATACCTCCCTGCAATAGATGGAATTCTCCATGAAAACTGGCTGGTAGGGATCTCTCATATTACCGGTGGTGGTATAGTTGAAAATACCAGACGAATTCTCGGTAATAATCAGGATATAGAGATTGATTGGAGTTGCTGGGAAAGGCCTCCAATTTTTAAACTCATACAAGAACTGGGAAATGTCCCTGAAGATGATATGCGCCACTCTATGAATTTGGGAATTGGTCTTATTGTAATTGTAAAGTCTGAAGGATTATCAGCGCTTAAAACCCACCTTGCTTCTCAGGGTGAGCCCTATTATCAACTGGGCACGGTAATTTAAAGCATGAAAATAGCAGTTTTGGGAGCCGGATCCTGGGGGACTGCCCTGGGACAGGTACTCAATGAAAATGGTCACGATGTACACTTATGGCATCTTGAACAGAATTTCGTAGATACAATCAATCAATCTCATGTCCATCCATTTCTTCCCGGTGTAAAACTTAATCATGGGCTGCAATTTACGTCCTCATTAGAGGAAGTATGTGAATATGGTGATTTGTTGATATCTGCAGTCCCCAGCCAGGTGGTACGATTGGTACTGGAAAAATTCCCTGATAATTGGGAGAAACCAATTGTATCCGTATCCAAAGGGATTGAGAATAATACCGGCATGCGGATGAGCGAAGTAATCGCAGAAACATTACATTTGAAATCAGATGAAATTGTTATTTTGTCAGGTCCCAGCCATGCTGAGGAAGTGAGCAAAAAATTCCCCACAACCATTGTAGCAGCCTGTAAAAATATCGAAAATGCCCGAAAAGTACAGAAAATATTCTCCAATGATTATTTCAGGGTATATTCCGGTAGTGATGTAATTGGGGTTGAAATTGGCGGGGCTGCAAAAAACATTATTGCTCTTGCCGCTGGTATCTGTCATGGATTGGAGTATGGTGATAATACCATGGCTGCTCTGGTTACACGAGGATTAGAAGAAGTCATTCGCTTTGGAACCAAAATGGGGGCAGAGCGAGCTACATTTTCCGGCCTCAGTGGTATGGGTGATTTAGTAGTAACGGCATTCAGTCCGCACAGTCGTAACAGGCAGGTTGGAGAGCGGATCGGCAAAGGTGAAAAATTAAGTGATATTTTGGACAGTATGGAAATGGTGGCTGAAGGTGTTGAGACCACCCGGTCTATTCATGATGTTGCTCAAAAAAATAATATCGATATGCCCCTTTGTGAACAAATCTATCAGGTATTATTTGAGGATGTGTCTCCTCGAAAAGCCATCCTGAAACTTATGGGCAGGGATTTGGTGGATGAGCATCCTGTTTAAATTTAGCCTTCCCTTTTATTTTATATTAACACCTCTTTTTTCGGTAAGTGCTCCTCCTTTTCCTTATGAGGTTGAACAGCCTGATGGCAGTAAAATTCCTGTTCGTATATTTGGCCATGAATACTACAATTGGGTGGAAACAGAAGATGGCTACGTCATTGATTGGATTGAAGATGCAACTCGCTTAGGTTGGTATTATTGTGAGCTAAATGATGTAGGAAAGTTTTCCCCAAGCCATATTCCTGTTGAATATCCTGCGCCTGACAATTTACATATCCCGAGGAAATTAAAAGAATTTAATCCCCATGTAAGGAAGATTACTCATGGCGATAGACATTCAGGCAGTTCTCAAGATGCTAATCTTCAGAGATTAGCCGGAAACAGTTTGATAAAACCCTTGGTGTTTCTGGTAGATTTTGACAATCTTCCCTATGGTATGCCGGATAGAGAATACTCAAAAGCACAATTTGAGCAGCTTTTATTTGAAAACGATTTAGAATCGGATGGGTCTACCCTGCCATCAAATTATGATATGAGTGTACGGGATTATTTTCATGAAATTTCTAATGACAGTTTGGAGGTATTTGGTGATGGTGGGAGTATTGTGGATTGGACTGAAGTAAGCGAAAGCTATAGCTATTATGTGGATGGAGAAC
>CAZGBZ010000146.1:0-4537 GCA_964524135.1 uncultured bacterium | reverse complement strand
TGGGACAAGCGGTTTTACAGCCCGTCCGGGTGGTTACCGCAGCTACAGCAATGGTGCCTACTACCATATGGGCATCTACGGTTTCTTTTGGTCGTCGTCTGAGGACGATAGTCACGACGCCTGGTACCGGGGACTGAGTTACAACGATTCAGGAGTGCACCGTAGCGGCAGCAATAGGCCAGGCGGGTTCTCTGTTCG
The DNA here is from genome assembly GCA_964524135.1 of uncultured bacterium. GTDB lineage: Bacteria > Fidelibacterota > Marinisomatia > SCGC-AAA003-L08 > D37C17 > D37C17. The sequence goes on along the minus strand of CAZGBZ010000146.1, from coordinate 4,339 downwards.
GTGCCTCAGGGATTAGTTTTGTTGACTATTTGACTATTTGGGGTTTGGGGCGAAGCCCCAATAAAAATAATTAGGTTGTTTAGGTTTTAGGTTTGGTGAATGATGTCAAAATACGATGAATTACCCGTTTATAAAGCCAGTTATGATTTGCTCATTGAAATATTTCGTTTCACAAAGAATTTCAGCAAAGAGTTTAAATACACCATTGGTGAAAGCCTGAAAAAGGAAACCACAGAATTAATCACCCTCATATATCGCGCAAACAGTAAAATAGAAAAGCATGATGTATTGCAGGAAGCCAGAGAAAGAATTGAGGTTATTCGTTTATTTATCCGCCTCATGAAAGATTTAAAGCAAATATCTGTGAAACGCTTTGCCTTGATAAACAGACAGGTTGAAAATGTATCAAAACAATTAACAGGCTGGCAGAAAACTCAGATTAAAAAGAGATAAATATGATGATGAGTGAGGCTGAAGCCCATTGATTTTAATGTTTAACTGCCCCACCTTAAAAGGCGGGGTAATATTTTTAACCATTAGGGATCAAAAACCTGAACAATAACCCCGTGCTTTAGCGCGGGGATTAAGTGCTCATAACACTCCTGGGCTTCCCGCCTGTCAACGAACTAACTGGATGGCGGACAGGTAGCCCAATTATAGATGAGACAGAATACCTATTTGAAAGACTGCTTACACACTGTTCAGCCTGAGTTGCTTATTGTTACGGCATAAGCAAGCGAGCATCTTTAAATCCGGAAACCCACTTGGCCACCAGCTGGCGGACGAGTTATAATCTTCATATTATCTGAAAATGGCAATATGATCAATTTACCCAGTGAAATAAACTGTTGATTAAGGTTTACTATTTCACAGGGTCCAGTGGTTTCATTTACAGCCCGTCCGGGTGGTTACCGCAACAACAACAATGGTAACTACAACAATATGGGCAACAACGGTTACTTTTGGTCGTCGTCTGAGAACAATAGTAACAACGCCTGGAACCGGAAACTGAATTACAACAATTCAGAAGTGAACCGTAACAACAACAATAAGCAAAACGGGTTCTCTGTTCGGTGCCTCAGGGATTTATTGCAGAATAAGCAGTCTTTCTAACTCTTTGATTCGAAATTTCAAAAAATGGTTACACCCTTGCAATTATCCCTGTTTAACAATCTAAGAGAAGATAAATTACTCATTGGTTTATTTCAAGCCTATTTTGACGCGAGGAGAAATAAACGAAATACAATTAATGCCCTTGCCTTTGAAAAACATTTTGAGAGAAATATTTTTCAACTATTTGATGAAATATTGTCAGATAGTTACGCTCCCAGCAGAAGTATTTGTTTTATTGTAAATCAACCTGTAAAACGAGAGATTTTTGCTGCCAATTTTCGGGATAGAGTAGTGCATCATTTGATTTTTAATTACATTTCACCAATCTTTGAAGGTACCTTTATTAATGACAGTTACAGCTGCAGGACAGGGAAAGGCACCCATTATGGAATTAAAAGATTAGACCATTTTATTCGCTCTTGTTCACAAAATTACACAAAAGACTGTTACATCTTAAAATTGGATATACAAGGCTATTTTATGTCAATTAACCGACCGATGTTATTGGAGATGGTCACAAATTTTTTAAAATTGAAAATCCATAGAATAGATTTTGATTTAGCCTTAGTGTTAAAGCTTATTGATAAAACGGTTAATAATAATCCCATTAAAAATTGTGTCATTAAGGGCAAAAAAAGCGATTGGAATGGGCTACCTAAAGATAAAAGCCTGTTTACTGCCAAACCAAACTGTGGTCTGCCTATTGGTAATTTGACAAGTCAACTATTCGGCAATGTGTTTATGAATAAATTTGATCATTTTGTAAAACGGGAATTGAAGATAAAGTACTATGGCAGATATGTGGATGATTTTATTTTGATTCATAATGATAGGGAGTATTTAAAATCCTTAATTCCAATTATCAGGATGTACCTTTTAGAAGAATTAAAGTTAATATTACATGAGAAAAAAATATATTTACAGCATTATACTAAAGGTGTAAAATATTTGGGTGCAGTGATAAAACCCCACCGCATTTATATTTCAAATCGAACGAAAGGCAATTTTTATAATGCCATAATAGAACAAAATAATATCGTCGAAAAACAAAAACCTAGCCAAAATGAGAGAGAGGCATTTGTAAGCAGCATGAATTCTTATCTTGGAATATTACAACATTATAAAACACATAAATTCCGTAACCGGTTTCTCTTCAATCATCTTACAGTCTGGTGGTGGAACTATGTTTATTTGAGTGGTGGAATTAAAAAATTTGTACAGATTAATCGGTAAGGAATTAAGTTTAGTTTATTTATTTCAAAAGTTAGTGTACTAAGTCTTTTATTTAAACGATAGCAAAATAATAATTAATATGAAATAAAATATAAAAAAACCACCTATTCTCAATCCCCAAAACTCTCTAAATTATGGAGATGCCTAACCCCCATTATTTTATAGAAACCTTTGGCTGTCAGATGAATGTAGCAGACTCTGAACTGGTTGCTGGTATGCTGCAGAAATGCGGCTACTCTGAAACCCGGGATATGACTCGGGCAGATGTTATATTTATGAATACCTGCGCCATCCGTGAGAAAGCTGAGGAGACAGTACATCACCGACTGGACAGTATTCAGCATTTAAAAAAACACAAACCAGAGATGATTTTTGGCGTATTGGGCTGTATGGCGCAAAATTTGAAAAATGACCTATTGGAATCTAAGCCTTATGTAGATGTTATTTTGGGTCCCGATTCCTATCGCAGAATACCTGAAATTATTAACAAACGGAAAGAACAAAACGGTCATGAGGTAGATACCCGATTGTCAAAATTTGAAGTTTATGATGACTTATTACCCTCTCGTCATGAAGGAGTAAATGCCCATATTTCTATTTCACGGGGTTGTGATAAATTTTGTACTTTCTGCATTGTTCCCTTTACCCGAGGCAGGGAGAGAAGCCGTTCCAATGCAAGTATTATAAGAGAAGTTGAAGATGCTGTAGATAAAGGGTTCACAGAAATTACCCTCTTGGGTCAAAATGTAAATTCTTATCGTACTGAGGAGGGTAAATTCCCACAATTACTGGAACAAGTAGCCAAAGTATCGGGAGTAGAGCGTATTCGCTATATGTCTCCCCACCCTCAAGATATGGATGATCATTTGCTCCAGATTATGAGTGAATATGAGAATATTTGTAATTATGTTCATTTACCTTTGCAAGCAGGGTCTGATAGAATTTTACAGCGGATGAACCGTACCTATACCAAAACTGAATTCTTAAATTTAGTGGATAAAATACGAGTGTATATCCCCGGCTGTTCAATTTCAACGGATATCATTGTGGGCTTTCCTGGTGAGACAAATACAGAGTACGAGGAAACCCTTGACGTAATGAATAAGGTAATTTTTGACCGAGCTTTCATGTTTAAGTATTCCTCCCGCCCGGGAACCAAAGCTGCTGAATACACAGATCAGATTGATGAAGACATTAAGCAGGAGAGATTGGCGCGTTTGATTGATTTACAACAGACCCATACATTGGAGGCAAACCAGCGTCACATCGGTAAAGTGTTAAAGGTTATGGTGGAGAAGGAAAGTAAAAAATCCCACCTGCAATGGTCAGGGAGAACGGAAGGGAATATGGGCGTTATATTTGATAAAAATGACGAGCAGATTAAGGATATAGTTGATATTCTCATTCATGATGCGCAGGGAGTGAGTATGTTTGGTAACCGAGTATTAGAAAAGGAAATGATTCATGAAATTAATTAAATATTTAGTATGGATACTTTTGCTCATGGGCAGCCTGGTATTTCTGGTACAATTAAACCAATTAAACCAGCAACCTGATGGGAATATACTTTCCATCAAAATTCCATTTTTGGCAGATATGCCCGAATATGAAAATGGCTTTAATGTGTGGATGGTGTTGGTAATGACATTGACGGCTGGAGTAATTATTGGTTTCCTATTGGCTTTATTTCAAATTATATCTCATAAAAGTGAAGTCTTTTCATTAAAGTCAAAACTCAGGAGGGTTCAGGTTGAGTTGGATAGTCTGAGAAATGAAAGTATTGAAGATGATTTTGTACTCACCGATGAAGTGGATGACGAAACCCTATGAGTAATATCCTTTTCACATTATTGATTTTAGGGGTGGCGGTTGCCGGTATTTCTGTGTATGTCCTGAATTATAAACCCCGGCGGAAATCAAAAGTGAAAGACATTTATGCAGAAGGTTTAGATTTGATGATTACGGGGCGGAGAAAATCAGCCTATAAAAATTT
>CAZGBZ010000145.1:0-4546 GCA_964524135.1 uncultured bacterium | reverse complement strand
TCACGACCCCTGCCTCCCGAAGACAGTGCTCTACCAGGCTGAGCTACACCCCGACGCAGGCCGCGAATTGTACCAAAGTTTGCGGGATGCGCTATTCTAATAGTTCATGTTCTACTCAGGCCCGCCATGTCCATCCTGAACTTCGGCTCCTGCTCCATCGACAATGTCTATTCCGTGCCGCATTTCGCAGCACCCGGTGAAACCCTGCCCTGCATAGATTACGAGGTTCATCCCGGCGGCAAGGGTCTGAACCAGTCAATAGCCATTGCAGGCGGCGGCGGCGAGGTTCATCACGCCGGACGAGTCGGTGAAGACGGCCGGTGGTTGATCGATCTCCTGGATTCGAAAGGCGTTGGGACAAACCTGATGTCAATCGACGAGGGGGCATCCGGCCATGCCAATATCCAGGTGACACCTGACGGCGAGAATTCCATCGTCCTCTATGGCGGTGCCAACCAGAAGATCACTCACGAGGATATCGACGCTGCCCTGTCTTCTGGCAAGCACGATTACCTGCTGATCCAGAATGAGATCAGCGCCCTGCCGTACCTGATCGAACAGGCCAGAAGCAGAGACATGAAGATCGTTTTCAATGCTGCACCGATGACCGATGCCGTGCGGGCGTTGCCGCTCGACCAGGTCGATCTTTTGATCATCAACGAATTAGAAGGCGCAGCACTGACAGGTGAGAGCGATGTCCGAACCATCACAAATCATCTGAGAGCGCTGTATCCCGACATGCGTATTCTGCTCACGCTGGGTGAAGACGGAGCCTGCTACGCCGATGGCGATGGTATCCGGCAACAAACGGCCATTGCCGTACAGGCAGTCGATACAACTGGCGCGGGTGACACCTTTACAGGCTTTTTTCTGGCTGCCTACAGCCAGGACAGTCCGATCTCTGAATGTCTCGAACTGGCGACCCGGGCAGCCGCATTTTGCGTCACCAGGATGGGGGCAGCTACTGCGATCCCCGTCCTCTCAGATTTGAACTAGAAGGGGCCTGCTATCCCGGCACGCCCTCATCATGTCCAGAGACCCTAGAGTTGGCAGCTTATGGAACTGCTGCGTGTCGTACCGCTCGGCGTAACGACAGTTGCCGTAACCGGTCCGGAACCGAAGCCGGTTGTCAGAACCACTGATGTAGCCGTAGTGGTCGTGGAACCCACCGTCACTTCACCTGAGTGAGAGTTACCGCTGTCTGCTCCAGGTTCATTGGAGTTAACATTGACTCCTCCAACGGAAGCGATGGTACAGCCACTGGAGTTATCAGATTCGACTGTCACGGTTGTGCCGCGAGGAAGCACCCCGTTGTAGCGATCAGTAAAGTAGACAGTCACTGTCTGCAGGGTCGTTGTCAGCGTCGTACCGGTCCGCTCTGTAATGCCGGGGAATACCGTTGTCGCATCGAGCGTATTGCCGACATTGAATTCTGTCAGGGCGGCATCGCTATTGTCATTCGATGTGAAGGGTCCACCGGAAAAGTCCATCGAGAACCCAGTGGTTACGCCCGTAATCGAGAAATTATTGATCTCGGCACCCAATATATCTGTGTCATGAGATGACGCCACAATAAGATCACCGGTTGAAGCAACAGTGAAGCTTGCCGCAGTACAGGTTTCATCTTCATCGCCACAGATGTTTGCAGTCGCACCATCCCCGGAAAGCGTCAGCTGAGCTCCGCTCGCAAACGCTTCAACAGGGCCATTGTTTGCGTCAGTCCTTGTCACATCAAAGGTCAACGTCCAGGTCGCGTCTGTGGTTGTGAAGACATTGGACAGGGTGAACAATTCAACATCCCTGCTGCCACCTGCCAGGAGTCCGGTGTTTACATCCGCGCCTTTCTGCACGGTCGGTGTCGTCGGGACGGCTGTAGCGTTCAGGTCAGCCCAGTCAGGGGGTGGGGGCGCGGTATTGGCGATTGCCTGTCCTCCGGCCGTGACTAAACTCGAGATCAACTCACCGCCGCCATGGGCTCCACCCTGGGATGCCCTGAACGATATGGCGGGTTCGGATCCTGCCATCAGTATTTGAACCTCCCTGGAGATATTGACCAGGTCCGTGGAACAAACCGTATCGTCTGCATCCCCATCGCCGTCTGCATCCTGCAGGGGTGTCAAACAGCGGCTGCCATTGTATATGCCGTTGCCAAGATCCATCACGCCATCAGCGTCAGCATCGATAAAGAGCTCCTCTTCGCCTCCGTCCTGATAGCAGTAGGTCTCCTGTTCTGTCGAGGAACCAGGACCCGCAGGGTCTCCAACAATAGTTCTCGGCCCGTAACAGAATGGCGAACTCTTGTCCCTCTTGCCTCCGGCAGGGTCATCACCACTGCCAGTGTCCTGATAAGGGCCGACGGCCGTGACACTGCCGGATTCACCGTTTGTATCTCCGAGAACGCCATCTTCATTCTTGTCAATGAATACCTCCGGCAGATCATCGAAGCTCTCACCGTAGTCGTATTCCTCGTTGCCGTTGGCGTCTACAAAGCTTTCCTCACCGATTGCGTAAGCCAGAATGGTTGAGCGTGCGCCATAGGGCTGACCCAATCCACTGAGGTAAGCGGGCGCAGCAATCCTCTGCGGTGAAAGATCGTTCGCAGTATCGCTGAACGCACTATCAACCTCCAGCACAGTATCGCTGCTGATCGCGGTGACTGTTCTAACTTCACCGTTGACTTTCAGCTTGTCCCCCACGGCCAGTTCGCGCTCAAAATCCGTACCGACACCACCGACATCCGTAGAGGCGGAAGGGTCAATTGAGCCCGTGATTTCCTCAAGAATGCCTCTACTGGCTGCCAGGCAGGGAATTCCGCGTACAGCAAGAAACGGTTCCGTCGCCTCGCCGGGTGCTGCAATGACGTGATTTGTTGAACCGTCATCAAGCTCATCAAGCCAGGCACGCTCATAGGTGATTCTCACTTCTGCACCAACGGAACAGGGGGCGGATAAACATTCGATACCGTTAGACGTCACGTTGTAGGTATTGGTCGCAAACACCGTTGTCGGTGTGGCGTTCAGGGTCACTCGAAGAACATCATCAACACGGTATTCCGTCAAACCATTGCCACCAGAGCTGATGGTCACGACTTCATCCACAACAAGGCCATCAGGACAATAGTCGTCAGTCACATTTCTGAAGCTGACTTCAGTATCGATCGGCGTCCTCGGTTCACTGGTGGTAAAGGTCACCGCGCACTGGCCGTTGCCGGTCTCGCATGACTCCGTCACGTCACCCAGCTCTGTCAGAAACTCAACCAGCGTTCCATCCGGTACGGGGTTGTTAAAGAAGTCAGCAAGGTCAACCCTGATCGTTGCCTCGATGTTGTTGAACAGATCACCTTCAAGTGCAAGGCTGTCTGAAATCGCGATGCTGTTACCCTCAAATTCGCGAGAGATGGTGAAACTGTCATAGTCGGGCGAGCCACTGTTGATGCCCGTGTTGGTGACCTGCACATCGTCTGAAAGAGCAATACCGTTAATCGTGGCAGTTGCCGTGAACTGGCCCACATCACCGGTGGCATTACTGGTAAATGTGACATAAGCGCAATCAGTATTTGCCTTGATGCCATTCACCGGGCAGGCACTGACTTCAGTTACGTCGGAATCATCGACCAGGCTGCCCAGCGTTCCCACGTTGAAGGTGACGTTGACCCCCCGGTCATCAGCATCGAGCAGACCACCATCGTGATCGATGATCGTGGCCTCGAGCGTCAGCACCTGGTTGGCACCGAACTCCGTCACCACAGTACCGGCAGCATTGCGTGCTTCAAGCGTCAGGGTCGGACCATCGCTACTGGTCTGAATGGTCTGTTCGACCATGACGTCGATCCCATTGGACAGGGTGGCAGTAGCCGTGATGGTGGCCGTTCCGGCCGTGCCGTCACCAATGAGCTGAACTGAGGCCACACCATCGTCCGTCCCGTTGTTTGCTGTGGTGGCACTGCCATCGACCAGCGTGCCGCCGGTACCATTGGTTGAGAAGGTCACGACGATGCCGTTCTTGGCAACACCCTCTTCGGTTACCCGCGCCGTTACGGTTGTTTTCTCGTTGCCGGCGAGTGCACCATCGGCCCCCGCATCGATGGCATCAAGAGTAATGTTATTCAGTTCCTCCCCCACACCGACACCATTGGCCGGGATCGAATCCGAAAGATCGAACTCACTGAAAGTCGCCGTTGCAATCAGTTCCCCTGTGCCCGCCGTCTGGGTGCCTGTTAAAGTGATAGTCAGCTCGCCATTGGCATTGGTCGCTCCGGAGGTAATATCTGCATTCAGTGCCTCCTGGTTCGTTAACGCAAAAGTAACACCGACGCCTTCGACCGGTGAGCCATCCCAGTCTTCAACCCGGGCTGTAATCGTCGCGGTTTCCGCGGCCTTGAGATTAACCCCCGTAGCCTCTGCCCCCTGGTCATCAAGCAACACCAGTCGCGGCGCATCGGAACTGACCTGCACCACAACCGTATCTTCTACCTCGACACCATTGGACAGCGTGGCAGTAGCCGTGATGGTGGCCGTTCCGGCCGTGCCGTCACCAATGAGCTGAA
>CAZGBZ010000144.1:0-4548 GCA_964524135.1 uncultured bacterium | reverse complement strand
CATTGGTGTAGTCACGGGTCCCGCCAGAGAAATACTTTCTCGTGAAAGAGTCATGCTGAATTTAATCCAACGACTTTGTGGTATTGCAACTCTTTCACATGAATATGCAGAAATTGCAAAACCTTTTAAGGTTAAAATTTTAGACACCCGCAAAATAACACCAGGTTTACGCTTATTTGAAAAATATGCGGTGGCTGTTGGGGGCGGTTTCAATCATCGGCTCAATTTATCCGACGGAATTCTTATCAAAGACAATCATATAGTTGCCGCAGGTTCGGTAACCAATGCCATAATTTCTGCCAGAAAAAAAGGCCTTCAGTTACCCCTAGAGCTGGAAGTAGACAAATTGGACCAAATCCATGAAGCCTTAAAAACAGGGGTGGATGGATTTCTATTGGATAATATGAAACCTGAGACCATTAAGTCTGCTGTTGCTATTATTCGAAATTCCAAAATTGGGCATGATATATTTATAGAAGCTTCCGGTGGAATCAATTTAGAGAATATTTACCCTTATTTAGATACAGGAATCAATGCTATTTCCATTGGGGCTCTCACCCATCAGGCTGTGAGCAAAAACATTCGGCTGGATTTTATTTAATGAGTCCGTCAATTAATACAGATGTTCTTGTTATCGGTAGTGGATTAGCAGGTGCCATGGCAGCAATTACCGCAGCTGATGAAGGTAAAAATGTAACAATCATTACCAAAGCTCCCCAGTTAAAAAGTGGAAACACCCCCAAAGCACAGGGTGGAATTGTATATAATAGCCATACAGATTCACCCGAGAAGTTGAAAAATGATATTATTAAAGCGGGAGATTATCATTCCTCAATTGATGCGGTGGATTTAATCTGTAATGAAGGTCCCCAATTGGTAAAAGAATTGCTGATTGACCGATTTAAAGTGGCATTTGATATTGATGAATCCAATAATAATGAAGATAAGTTTTGCCGAACCAAAGAAGCTGCCCATTCAGAATCTCGTATTATTTACAGCAAAGATAAAACAGGTGATTCAATTCAAACAGCCATTTTAGGTGAATTGGAAAAACATCCCAATATTGCTGTAATAACCAATCATACAGCAATTGACTTATTAACATTGTCGCACCACTCTACAATTTCTACCGATATCTACAAAAAACCAGCCTGTTTTGGCGCAATGGTATTGGATAATAATGTGGGGAAGGTATCTTCAATTTATGCTCAAAGAACGATTTTGGCAACGGGAGGATTGGGACAAATTTTTCTCCATTCTACCAATCCGGAAGACTCTATTGGAGACGGTATTGCAATGGCATGGCGGGCAGGTGCCAGATGTTTTAACCTGCAGTATATCCAGTTTCATCCAACTACTCTTTTCAGCGGGTCTGGTCGGTTTCTAATCTCTGAAGCAGTTAGAGGTGAAGGTGGGATTTTAATTGATGGGAATGGAAATGAATTTATGCTTGAAATTCACGAAAAAGGTAGTTTAGCACCTCGTGATATTGTTGCACGGGGCATCCATCAAAAAATGTTAGACACAGCTCTACCGTGCATGTTTTTAGATATTTCATTTAAGGATAGCGACTGGATTAAAAACCGATTTCCCTCCATTTATAAAGGCTGTCTGGATGCGGGAATTGATATGACCAAAGAGCCTATTCCGGTTGTACCTGCCGCACATTATATTTGTGGGGGTGTTGGCGTTAATTTGGAAGGCAGAACTTCTGTAAAACGATTATATGCCGTTGGTGAGGTTGCCTGTACCGGCGTTCATGGGGCTAACCGATTAGCCAGCACTTCTCTTCTGGAAGCTTTGGTGTGGGGTTATCGTGCTGGAAAGAACGCGGCCATTTTTAGAACTGGAGACGACCACTTCCCAGAAATTGAGCCCTGGGTGGATGAAATTGAAGAAATTGATCCGGCTCTGATTGCACAGGATTGGCTTACCATTAAAAATACCATGTGGAATTATGTTGGATTAATTCGTACAAGACAAAGGCTGAACCGTGCCCGCACCATTATGCGGAATCTCCAAACGGAAATTGAAAGTTTTTATCAGAAAGCCAGACTCACTCCAAGCATTGTGGGATTAAGAAATGGAGTTCAGACTGCTATTGCCATTATTGCCGCAACTCTGGAAGCAAGGGAAAGTATAGGTACCCATTACCTATTGGAAGATGACGAATAATTCTATTAATTTATTTGGACTGCATCAACCGTGTTGATGCTTGGATTAACACAATACCTACATTCTATTACGGCAGAGTGACGGTTAATCCACTCCATATTTAGAGTGAATTGGTTACGGAATAAGTAAAATTATCAATAAGGCGGGTTTTGCCTAAAAAGACTGCTACACTTACTAAAATATCTCCCTCTAATTCACCCTCAATTTCTTCAAGTGTTTCTCTATTTGAAACTGAAACATAATCAATCTTAAATTGGGGTTCACTATTGATAATTCGGGTGATCTCACGCTTTAATTTATCAGCATGAATTTCGCCAGCCTTATGAATATTTTTTCCACATTCAAGGGCTTTAAAAATAGTGGCAGCAATTGAAAATTCATTCACCGTTAAATATTTATTTCGTGAACTCATTGCCAATCCATTTTCCTCCCGAATTATTGGGCAGGGAACAATCTGAATGGGGATATCTAAATCCGAAACCATTTGTTTAATAATGGCAAACTGTTGATAATCTTTTTCTCCAAAAAATGCATGGGTTGGTTCAACAATATCAAATAATTTTGCAACTATTGTCGTTACCCCATTGAAAAATCCAGGGCGGCTTTTCCCCTCTAATAAATCAAATAAATTATTGCTATAATCTCCTGGGTTTATTCCGTTTGGATACATTTCTGAATTGTCAGGCAGAAACACACAATCCACTTCAAATTGAGACAGCTTATCTAAATCAGTCTGTACCATCTGGGGGTACATATCTAAATCTTCACCTTCAGCAAATTGAGTGGGATTAATATAAATACTCACAATTGTATGTCCACAGGTTTTGTTCGACTTTGAAACTAAGGATAGATGACCCTCATGCAGGGCACCCATAGTGGGGACAAATCCAATGGTACCTGAAATATTCTTCCGCCATAATCGGAATTCCTCAATGGTAGAAATTAATTTCAATTCTTATTAATCTGACTAATAATGATGTGGTGAATATGGAGTTAGCTGACCGTGTTAGCTTTGAATTAACACCATGTCTACATTCTATTACGGGAGGCAGGCGGTTAATTCAATCCAAAGATAAAATAAACATTATATTTCACCAGTTTAAGAGGAGGTTTTTTCGGTTTGGATTTTACTGGTTATGAAATATTCATTCGTGGGAAAAGTTTTTTCTTCAACTTCATTTTTATATTCTGCCAGTTTTTTCTGAATTTCAACTCCAAAGTTGCCATAGCGTTTTGCATGCTTTGGCGAGAAATCACCATATAAACCTAAAATATCATGATATACTTGAATTTGACCATCACATTTCGGTCCGGCACCTATACCAATAGTTGGGATGTCTAACGAATTAGTAATTCTCTCAGCCAAATCTCCGGGGATTCCTTCTAATACCACTGCAAAAGCGCCACTTTCCTGTACTGCTTCTGCATCTTCTATAATTTTTTCTGCTCCAATTTTAGACTTCCCCTGAATTCGATACCCAGAACTCAGATTATACGATTGAGGTAGCAATCCCACATGACCCATTACCGGAATACCTGCCTCAATTATAGCCCTGATTTGGGATTTGTAGGGAGTACCACCTTCAAGTTTTACAGCGCCAGCACCACCTTCTTTAACAAATCTACCGGCATTCCGGATGGCATCTTCTTCAGAGGCTTGATAGGACATAAAAGGCATATCTGCAACCACCAGCGCTTTTTTGGTACCCCGGCAAACAGCCCGCACCAGAAAAATTAATTCATCCATTGAAATTGGGATTGTATTCTCCATCCCATATACAACCATGGCAGCGCTGTCACCCACTAATAACAACGGAATATCTACAGCATCTGCATTTTGAGCAGAAACATAATCATAAGCGGTAATGGTAGCGAAGGGAGTATCACACCCTTTTAGTTTTTGAATATCTCTGATGGTTATTTTATTCACAAATTATTAAACTAAAACGGGTTCTTCGTTGGCTAAAAAAGTAACCTGGTTTTCAGAATTTACATGAACAATTTTGGGTTTGTGAATCTGAGCTTCTGTTTCATTAAGCTGGCAGTACGCCACAATTATAACTAAATCACCCTTACTAATTAAATGGGCAGCAGCTCCATTAATGCATGCTTTTCCAGACCCTCTTTCCCCTCGAATGATATAGGTTTCGATGCGATTGCCATTGGTTATATCTAATACCCCAATTTTTTCGTATTCCATCAATCCGGCAGCGTCCATTAAATCTTCATCCAATGTGAGCGAACCAATATAATTTAAATCTGCCTCTGTCACCGTGGCACGGTGAATTTTTCCTTTTAACATTTCTATAAACAAGCTATTTTCCTCTAAACTAACTCCGTAAATTTACAAATATTCCCATTATTTCACAAAAA
>CAZGBZ010000143.1:0-4608 GCA_964524135.1 uncultured bacterium | reverse complement strand
ATAAGTGTGGAAGAATCCTTTACGTGGCTTACCACCACATTTTCCAGGGGATTATAATTTCGCCCACCTTTTTCCAGTTCTATTTTTTCATGTTCTGCTGGTGTCATATCACCTAAACGAGAATTATTTACGGTGAGGTCATCTCCATAGCCATGAATAGAAAGTATTGACATAATTTACTCCTGTAAAAATGGGGTTAAAATAGCTGGGGAATTTACGGTGTTTTCCCAAGCCAACTGACTGTAATTATTTAAAACTTAAATATGTAAGGAAGGAAATTACTTTTACGTTTTACGCTTTACGTATTACGAATTCCGCAATCGTATCACCGTCCGTTGCGCAGGAGGTCAGTTACCAGGAAGGCTAATTCAAGGCTCTGTTCGTTATTCAGCCGGGGATCACAGGCAGTTTCATATCTGGATTTCAAATCCGAATCGCTGATTTCCCGGGCTCCACCCAGACATTCAGTAACATTATCGCCGGTCAATTCAAAATGTACACCGCCGGGAATAGTTCCTTCAGCACGATGAATAGCGAAAAAGTGTTCTAACTCTTCCAAAATAGTATCAAAATGCCGCGTTTTATATCCATTCTCAGTTTTATATGTATTGCCATGCATGGGGTCACATACCCAAAGAACCTTTTGGCCACTTTCCTGAATTGCTTTAATGAGCGGAGGCAGTTTACTGCGGACAGAGTCTGCACCCATTCGAGATATAAGTGTAAGTCTTCCCCATTCGTTTTCCGGATTTAGTTTTTCACATAGGGAGAGAAGCTCCTCCTCATTAATAGTAGGACCCACCTTTATACCAATAGGGTTATCCACGCCCGAGAGAAATTCCACATGTGCACCATCAGGTTGGCGTGTACGATCGCCGATCCACAGAAAGTGTGCAGAACAATTATACCATTTTTCAGTGAGAGAATCTTGTCGGGTAAGCGCATGCTCATAGCCTAATAATAGGGCTTCATGGGATGTGAAAAATTCTGCTAATTTTAAGGCGGAAGTATTTTCTGAATTTATCCCCACCGCTTCATATCGTTTTCCCTGGGGAGATTGAGTGATAAATTCTTGATTCCAAACATGGACTTTGTTTAAGTCTGCAAATCCACCAGTAGTAAATGCACGCAGCAGATTTAAAGTTGCGGCGGATTGATTATAGGTTCGCAATAATCTTTTTGGATTTTGTTTACGGCTAGCCTCATTAAAATTTATATCATTTACTGCATCCCCACGATAGGATGGAAGTTCAATTCCATCACGTGTTTCTGTGTTAGCAGATCGTGGCTTTGCAAACTGCCCGGCTATGCGCCCCAGTTTTACCACATTGCAGGAAGCGCCGTAGGTTAAGACCACGGACATCTGCAGTAAAATTTTTAGTTTATCTCTTATAGAATCTGCCCGAAAATCATCGAAGGTTTCGGCACAGTCACCTCCCTGAATTAGAAATCCATTACCCTGAGCAGCATCGCCAAGTTGTTGTTTTAATGCCCGCACTTCACCGGCAAAAACGAGGGGAGGGTAACTTGATATTTCAGATATTACTTTTGAATAGGCCTCAGATTTTTCCCAATCAGGTTGTTGTGCGGCAGTTAAATTCTTCCAACTTTCTGGTGTCAATGAATTTCCCATATAGAAAAATTACGAATAGTAATTGAGAAAGAATGAGCTTTTTATATCCAATTGTAAACAATCGTTTTAAACAAATGTGGGGTAAACAACGAATATTTAAAATATCCATTGAGATCAGTTTCTTTATAATCTTAAATTTACCACCATTTTTCAATAAGCATTTATCTAACTTTAAAATCAAATAAGGAATATTCATGAAAATATTAATTCCACCAAGTGAGGGGAAGGCAAAAGTTAAACCGGGTAATACCCTTTTTTCAGAAACCAAGTTCAGATTCGAGCGTGAAGTCAATCAGGTTGTACGTTTATTGGAGCTAATTGATGATGAGGACCTGTCCTCAGTTTACGGAACATCACCGGAAAAAGCCTTAATGTTTCACCGACAAAATCAAGATGCATTTAACAGCCGCTGTGCGCCAGCGATAGAACGATATACAGGAGTAGTATATGAGCACATTGGGTGGTCCACACTTTCGGAAAAAGCAAAAAATTATATGGAAAAGTATATATATATATTCAGTGGTTTATTTGGATTGCTCACTCCAAAAACACCAATACCTGATTATAAGCTGAAAATGAATGTACTGTCACTCCAGCATCATTGGAACCCCGTACTTACAGAAACTCTAAAAGATGAAAAAGTTATTGTTGACCTTTTACCTCAGGTGCATAGAAAAGCATATAAACCAAACAAGGTTAATGTAATCCCCGTAGATTTTCAAATAACCAATAAAGGGAAAAAATCTGCAGCGGGGCATTTTGGAAAAGCGGTAAAAGGAGAATTTATCCGTTATATTGCTGAAAATAATATAACAAATATAGAAGGTTTTTCCGGATTTGAATATGAAGGATTCAAATGGGACGGAACCTCCTTTGTAAAAGAAAATAGTTAATAATCAGGAACAAATTTTAATCGTATCAATTAACAGCTGTTTACTAAAGTTAAATAGGAAATACCACAATGATAAAAGTTGAAAATCTATCCAAGTTCTACGGTGATGTTAAAGCCGTTAAATCCATCAATTTTGAATTAAACGATGGTGAGATTGTTGGATTTTTAGGAGCAAACGGTGCAGGGAAATCCACCACCTTAAAAGTGATGACTGGTTACCTTACACCAACAGCAGGGAATGTATATGTAAACGATTTGGATATTCAATCCAATACTCTGGAAATCCAAAAACAAATCGGGTACCTCCCGGAATTGAATCCACTATACGCTGAGATGCGGGTCTATGATTTGCTTGAGTTCACAGGTAATATCCGTAATATAACGGGCAAAGCATTTAAAAATTCATTGGCTCGGGTAGTAGAACAATGTGGATTAAAAGGAGTCATTCATAGAATGGTTTCTGAATGTTCAAAAGGTTACAAACAGAGAATTGGATTGGCATGTGCAATGATTCATGATCCTAAAATTCTAATACTTGATGAACCGGTAACGGGGCTCGATCCAAATCAAATTGTAGAAATTCGTAATCTCATAAAAGATTTAGGAACAGAAAAGCTGGTACTAATGTCCAGCCATATTCTTCAGGAAATCCAGGCGACAGTAAATCGAATAATTATTATCCATAAAGGGGAAATTGTAGCGGATGGCACCAATGAAGAACTCATGAGTGGATTTATGGGAAATACTAAACTCACATTAGAAATTAAAAATGCGGAGGACAGTACTGTAAAAGCACTCACAGAAAAAATTCCATCTATTAGTTTAGTTGATGCTACAAAACGAAACGGATCTCAAATTCTACATTTGGAATATCCAAAAGAAAAGGATCCCAGAGAGGAGTTATTTAGATATGCAATAGATTCCAATTGGGTGGTAACAGAGATGAGCCCTCACAGTGTAAACTTGGAATCCATATTCCGAACTCTTACAATGGAGGGTACTGCCAATGCGTAACCTGAAAGCAATTTATTTTAAAGAAATGAAGTCCTATTTCAACAGTCCAATGGCATATATCTTCCTGGTCATTTTTGCTGTGATAACGGGCTATTTTTTCACACGAACCTTTTTTCTTTTTAATCAGTCTGATATGCGTTCACTGTTTAACATAATCCCGTTGGTGTACCTCTTTTTTATACCAGCAATTACCATGAGCCTTATTGCCAGAGAAAAAAATCTGGGAACTATGGAAGTGATGTCCACGCTGCCTTTAAGAGATATGGATTTTGTTGTGGGGAAATTTCTTGCCGCTCTGAGTTTAGTTTTGGCGGGATTATTAATTTCTCTGGTACACTTTTTTACTTTGACCCAAGTTGGGACTAACATTGATTATGGGGCTGTATTCACTGGTTATTTAGGGATTGCCCTTGCAGGTGCGGTATATTCTGCTGTTGGCACTTTCGCAAGCAGCCTAACCGATAATCAAGTAGTAGCATTTATTATAGGGATTTTTATAGTATTGATTTTCTTTTTGATGGATAAAATGCTCATGTTTGTTCCCACATCACTCACAGGGATTATACAGTTTCTAAGTGTTGACTATCATTTATCAAATATTTCAAGAGGAGTGATTGACAGCAGAAATCTTATTTATTTTGCATCTGTTGTAGGATTATTTTTGTTCATGACAGTTCGTATATTAGAAATTCGGAGGTGGAAATAACAATGAGTACTCAAAATAAAAAATCGTTTTTGACATATATTGGAATAGTTTTAACTATCTTAGTTCTGTTAAATATTGTATCCAGAAATTTATTTTTCAGATGGGATTTAACAGAAAACAAAATGTACAGTTTGTCTGATTCCAGTAAATCGGTTGTTAGTAAAATAGATGATCGGCTCACAATGAAAGTGTATTTTTCTGATAATCTTCCAGGGGAATATGGAAATAACCGAAGATACCTTCAAGATATTTTAGAAGAATATGCAGCGTACTCTAATGGGAATATCCATTTTGAATTCTACCATACAGATGATGATGAAAAAATGCAGGAAGATGCCCAAAAGTCAGGAATTCAACCTGTGC
>CAZGBZ010000142.1:0-4682 GCA_964524135.1 uncultured bacterium | reverse complement strand
TACTATGCTAACTTACAATACTAACTCTAAGACTGGTCCAGTTTGTGGGGGCAGGTCAACATGCAGGCAGGAGAATTTTTTGCGTATCAAAAATTGATGTTGATTAAATAAGATTTGTTAGTTTTACCACTTAGAGCGGTCAGACGGTTAATGAGATCGTATTATTTCAATTGAATAAGAAATATTATGCCATAATCCTAATAGTTGGACTTTCAGTATTCATCATCAAAACCCTTAATGATGCCGGTGAGTTCAAAACTATTAATTCTCATTTTGAGGGTGAGTGTTTATCCGTTTCTGGAGCTGTTGGTGCCGAAGATATTACTATTCTCAGTAATGGATTGGCCATTATTTCAAGTGATGATAGAAGACAAACCCTGGCTGGCAATCCGGTACAGGGGTCAATATATGCCTATGATCTAAAAGAAAAAACTCCCCAGCTCATCAATATAACCCCGACGCTACCCTTTGAATTTCACCCGCATGGAATATCAGTGTATGAAAAGGGGGACGGCTCATATTTAATTGCAGTAGTCAATCATTCGAAAAAAGGACATTCCATTGAAATATTTGAATCTGGGAATAGCGAGCTAAACTATAAGAAAACGATTACAGATCCTAAGCTCATTAGTCCCAATGACCTGGTACTGATAAATGAAACACAAATGTATATTTCCAATGATCATGGTAATAGCTCAAAATTGGGGAAAACAATTGAAGAGTACCTGCAATTGGCTCGCTCTAATGTAGTATTTTACGATGGCAATGTATTTACAATGGCAGCGGAATATTTAGGGTATGCCAATGGCATAAATGTAAGCCATGATGGAAATATCCTCTATGTGGCTGAAACGGTTGCCAAAAAAATAACAGAGTATACTATTGATAATAGCTCTCCTGAGCTCACCTTTATTCAATCCACTGATTTTAATTCAGGAGTAGATAACATCGAACTTGATAAAAGGGGAAATCTATGGATTGGTTCTCACCCCAAATTATTGACCTTTACCCGCCATGCCAAAAACAGTGATATATTATCACCATCACAGGTTTTTAAGTTCTCAATAGATGATGAAAATATAATTGAAGAAGTTTATCTCAATGATGGTAGTGAATTATCAGGTTCCAGTGTTGCGGCCAATTGGGGAAATAATTTACTTATTGGTCCTGTCCTTGAAGATTATTTTCTACACTGTGTGTACAAAAAATAATTTTCTATTCATTTTATTGTAACATTTACTTACAATTTTATACTAAATTTAAATTTGTAATTGGTGTAAATTCCTCGATATATAAATTTTAATTTTTAAGGAAAGGAATAACTATGTATAAAACTTTAGCAAAAATCACGTTAATTTCAATATTGATTACACCACTTCTTTCACAGATTAGTAGTAGCGGTGAACCCAAGTCAACCCAACTTGGATTGTCAGCTTTAAACCCGTCAGTTATTCTTCCACTAGTAGATAAAAATATGCTTTTAGACGAAGATAAAATTGAAATGGCAAAGGATGTTCCCTACCGGTTTGGCACTCCAATTGAAGTGCAATACAATTTAGATAATTCAGGAGTTTGGGAAGATGTTACTGGAGGTCGATTGTGGAGATTGTCAATTAGAAGTGAAGATGCATATTCTATCAATTTATTGTATGATCGCTTTGTATTGCCTGAAGGAGCTGAACTGTTTGTATATGACCAAGAAATGGAAACGGTTCTAGGTGCATTTACCAGTATTAATAACAAAAATCACGAAACTTTTTCTACATCGCCTACAAAGGGTGATGTTACTATTTTGGAATACTTCGAGCCTAGTAATGTTGAATTCCCGGGCGAACTACAAATCAACTCTGTAGTACATGCCTATCGAGATATTTTCTTTAATGAAGACCGAGGATATGGTGATTCTGGTTCATGTAATAACAATGTGAACTGTTCTGAATTTTCCGATTGGCAAAATGAAGTTCGAGCTGCAGCCATGATTCTTACCAGTGGTGGCTCCCGTTTATGCTCAGGATCATTAATAAATAATGTTCGACAGGATATGACACAATATTTTCTCACTGCCAATCACTGCCTTGGTGGTGAATCAAGCTGGATATTCATGTTTAATTATCAGAGCTCAGGCTGTTCAAATCAAGACGGTCCAACCTATCAAACCGTTCAGGGATCAACCCTTTTGGCAAATAATTCCAGCTCTGATTTCGGACTTCTTAGATTGACAGAAACTATTCCCGAATCTTATGATGTTAATTATGCCGGATGGGATGCAACTGGAAATACCCCCTCTACTCCAGTATGTATTCATCATCCTTCTGGTGATATTAAAAAGATTACATTCGATTATGATAATGCATCAAATGCGGGTAATTTCTGGGATATTGACAGTTGGGACGATGGTACTACCGAACCTGGCTCATCTGGTTCACCGCTCTTTGATGGCATTACCCACCGAATTGTGGGTCAACTTTATGGTGGTGTAGCATCATGTACAAACTGGGGATATGATACTTATGGAAAAGTCAGCACTTCTTGGAATTCTGGGATGAGCCAGTATCTCGACCCCGATAATACTGGCACAATGGTTCTGGATGGAATTGATATGGCAGCTCAAGCAGAATTAGCAAATTTCCCAACATCATTTGATGTTTCTCTATCACAAGATGAATCATCTACCTCGTCACTTGAAATTTCAAATGTGGGAGAAGATGAATCAACTCTATTTTATACCATAAGGGTATCACCATTTGAAAATACAGGCGGTGGCCCAGATGACGATGGCAATCTTTGGGCAGACTCAGATGATGAATCTTCCATTTCTCCAGACTGGATTGATATTTCATCTATTGGGACGCAAATCTCTTTTCCTCATAATGATGAGTCAGCCGATCCAATCAATATTGGTTTTGATTATTCTTTTTATGGTCAATCTTATTCTCAGTGTATTGTAAATGCCAATGGTTGGGTTGGATTTGGTTCTGATAATAATGTATGGGATAATTCATCAATCCCAAGTACTTCAGCACCTAGACCGGCGATCTTTGGTTTCTGGGATGATTTGAATCCAGTGAATGATCAGTGTAATGAGTATTGCTCCGGAAATGTATATTATCATTCTAATTCAGAACGGCTTGTTATATCATTTGAAGAAGTAGCACATTGGTGGACCAACAATGAAAACAGTTATTATTCATTTCAGGTGGTCTTGTACCCTGGTGGTGATTTGGATTTAAATTATGGTGCAATTACAGGTACTCATTCAGCCACTATCGGTATGCAGAATGCCAATGGTACAGATGGATTACTGGTGTCACACAATGGCAGTTATGCTCATGCTGACTTATCAGTTAGAATTACAGGAGAACCAACCTGGGTTTCAGTATCTCCAGATCAGGGAGAAGTTGATGCAGGTTCTTCAGAGTCTATTGAGGTTACTTTTTCTAGTGATGGTCTCTCCAATGGTGAATATACTGCAAATTTAAATATCAGCAGTAATGGGGGCGGTGCTTCTTTACCTTTATCACTTGAGGTGGGAGGCGGTACATCTATTGTTCTGGGTGATGTAAACATGGATGGAAATATAAATGTTCAGGATATCATTCTCATCGTTAATATAATATTAGATGTTCTGGACCCAACTCCTGATCAATTTGAAGCCGCTGATTTAAACGCTGATGGAATTATTAATGTTCTGGATGTTATTGTAGAAGTTAATCTTATTCTGGATAACTAAATCATTAAAATTCGTTGGTATATATATTCCTATTTTCTCTCTTTATTAGGAGCACAAGTAGACTATCATACCCAGATACAGCCTCTGTTTAATAATAGCTGTATCAGCTGCCACGGCGGTTCAGGTGGCTTGAGTTTGACTTCCTACGAAAATATCATGGATGGAGGGAATAGTGGTCCTGCAATAATACCCTTTGATCATGAGAATAGTTTGCTTTGGATAAAGGTAGATTCTGGAAATATGCCCCCTAACGGGAATGACCTCACTGCCGAAGAGGTTGAACTCATTGCAGAATGGATTGATGAAGGTGCTCTAGCTGAAGCGGAATATCAAATGGAGTTAAATCTTACTTTCCAAGGGGAACAGAATATGATTCCTACAGAAAGTGATGAAAAATTTCCTGATATGGTTGCAGACGATGATGGAAATATCCATTTTGTCTGGTATGCGCAGGAGGGAAGTGGGCGGAATGTAGTTTATACTCGAACCAATGATAGTGGATCGTCATTTTCGACCCCTATTCAGGTAAACCAGACATCAGGAAATATTATTGGCTACCCTCAATCGGGACCGATAGTTAGGGTATATAACGGTATTCTGTATGTGGTTTATATGGATAATCGGAACGGTGGTATGGGAGTATATATGAATAAATCTGAGGACGATGGAAATTCCTGGGGGGAAGATAAGTTGATCAGTGATCAAATGTATATGCAGATGTATCCTGAAATGGAAATCGATTCAGAGGGTACTCTACATTTAATATATTACAGTTATGCCGCTAATAATCTCTTTCAGGATGTGCGCTATGCAACCATGGAAGCGGGTGATATGGCATTTTCACCGAGTACAGCAATGGGGTTAGTAGATGAATATCAAGAACCCTGCGATTGTTGCTGACCTGCCCCCACAAACTGGACCAGTCTTAGAGTTAGTATTGTAAGTTAGCATA